>DAHUYD010000083.1 GCA_027315385.1 Acidobacterium sp. | reverse complement strand
CAGGGAAGGCCGGAGCAAATCGCGCCGACGCAAGGATCGCAGGATCGGCCCACTCAGTTCTCCGCCTGGCCGATTCGGGCATGCAGCGCGCTGGGTGCCCCACCCTTGCCAACACCTAGTCCTGATCGGGGTCGGCGAGTGGTTTGGCGATTTGGCGCTCGGCGAGATCGCAGATGACGAGAACGGCGTTTCTCAGGACCTATCCGATCAGGCGCGCACAAATCGCGGTGGATGAGTGATTTGGCCTGAAGGCACCAGCGGAGAGCCCCGGTTGAGAGTTTCGTGCCGTTCTTGCCGTAGAGTCCCCCGTGGTTCGCTTCCTTTGTGTCCACGGCACAATTCTCTTGACAAATCACAAGTGCAGTAAGTATACACTTACCGTAAGTAGAAGCTTACTATACGAGTCGTGACTCCAGGGTGAGGCTCATTCAAAATAAAGACAATGGCAACCTCGCAACGAATTGAGCGGGCATTTGACGCACTCGGCGATCCTACTCGTCGGGCTGTATTCCGGCGTGTGCGTAAAGGCAATCGGTCGGTGCGCGAGATCGCCGACGGGATGGATGTCAGCCGCCCAGCCGTGTCCCAGCACCTTAAGGTGCTGAAGTCCGCCGGTCTGGTGGTGGTGCACATCGAAGGGGCGCGTCGTCTTTACGGCATTGATCCGAACGGCATCGAAACGCTGAAAGAGTGGTTGGACGGGTTCTGGGATACCACATTGGCGGCCTTCAAACGAGCAGCAGAGCTGGAACAGAAGCGATTGGAGAACTGAGATGGTTGAACAAAGCATCCGTGATCTCAACAGTATCCGGAAAATGACTGTCATTGAAGCCGAGCGAAGCATCGCGTGGAAGGTATTTACGGAAAAGATGGGCGCGTGGTGGCCCCTTGCGTATTACAAGATCGGTAAAGCGAATGCGGTGGACGCAGCTATTGAACCTCGCGTCGGAGGCCGCTGGTTTGAGCGCGGCGAAGACTTGAGCACCTGTCAATGGGGTAGCGTACTCGCGTGGGAGCCGCCCTCGCGTCTGGTGCTCTCGTGGGACGTCAATGCCGATTGGCAGTACGACCCATCTCTGAACACCGAAATAGAAGTGCGTTTCATCGCCGACGGTAACAAACGTACGCGAGTTGAGTTGGAGCATCGTCGTCTCGATCGCTATGGTGCTCGACGTGACGAAATGCGACGTATCTACGATACGGAAGGCGATTGGGGGAAACTTCTCGAGGCATTTGCCCGCGTCGCCGCGAACTGGAGAGAAGGCTGATCAAATGTCAAACATCGAACAAGCCCGAAGGGCCCTGTTGCGAAGAGTCCTGGAAGGGGAGGGGAACGCCTCTCTACCCGATCGTCGCGCTGCATTCGATAACAGCGGCTTCGCCGAGCCACTGAGCCAATTGGTTGCCAAGGTAGCCGGGAATGCGCCGGGTATCACCGACGAGGATATCGACCGGGTTCGGCAGTCGGGATTAAGCGAAGACCAAATATTCGAGATCGTAGTTTGCGCCGCGATTGGACAAGCCTCTCGGCAGTACGACATCGCGAAAGCGGCTCTCGAAGCAGCGCGGAGGAATTGAAGATGCGGCTGAAGATTCTCGATAGCGGTCACGGCTTCGGTACCAAGGTCCTCTTCGCTCTCATTCGAGCAGCCTCTCGCCAGCGAGTCCTGGATGTTATCAAGCTGGTAAAGTACCGTCCAGATTTTTACGGCACTCCCATGTCGGAGGTCACCCAGGAAGCCATGCGCGGAGCTTCCCCCTGGTCGGTCGGCGATCGGGAACTCATGGCAGCCTTTATCGCAAAGATCAACCGCTGTGAGTTTTGTACCAAGGCCCACTCCGCAGTTGCTGACCTTGCGTACGGCAACAGGACAAAAGCTCCTGCGGCCTTGAGTGACCTCGAAAGCTCTGGAATTGACGAGCCATTGCGGGCGACCTTAGTCATGCTGGGTAAGCTGACAAAGGAGCATGTGCTTGATGCGGATGACGTGCGAGCTGTCATCGCCGCCGGAGCTTCGTTTCAACAGATCGAGGATGCCCTCGCTGTGTCTTTCTCCTTTAACATCATCGGACGCTTGGCCGATTCTTTCGGCTTCTCAGTGCCTCCCCCACGGGCTTTCGATGCCGGCGCAAAATACCTTCTCGCGCGCGGTTACCGCTGAGAAAAATGGCTGCTAGCTTGCGCCTTTGGTCCGTCAGTCGGCGCCCAATCGCCAAATCACTCACCGAGGCACAAAATAGGTAACGCCAAGTCTTAGTGCAAGTCGGCTTTCTCGGAAGCAAGCCGCACAGGTATCCTCTGTTGACGCCAACAGGCCAAATCCCTTATCCAAAACGGCTTGTCCAGAAAGTCCAGATAGGTATTCGAAAGCGGGCTTACGTCATCGAACCGCATCCCCGGCCGAGTCACTGGCAGTTCCGAAGTTTCAGCCGCCGAACCCAGCACCCCACCGCAGCGCAGTCGGCAATCTTTCGCTAACCGTTATTTAGCTACCCGCTCTTTAGCGGCTCCATTACCTCCGTACCCCCACCCTCCGATTTTCCTCGCCCCAATTTTTCGCGCCTTCTATCCTGAAGTCGGAAAGCTCTGTCCTTGCGGCGGAGCTTTTCCTTTTCAGGCAGCGCAGTTTCTGCGCTCTGCGCTCTGCGCCCTGAGTTCTCGCGTCCCGGCCCAGGCCGGAGAATCTGCTCTTTGAGAAAGCTGTTCGACGTAGGTTTCGCTGGCCGCTTCCAGCCGGGATGATCCCCGTCGCAGCCGTGAATGATCAACTCACGGCTGCCACTTGATCAAAGGCGGCCGCCAGCGACGTGTCCGGCTTGCAATCACTTGCACGTTCACGGCCGCATGCTGATCGCCAACACGGCCGTGATGCATCTGATGGGCCACCAGGGAGATAGCTCCCATCAGCCCGGCAGGCAGACCCCGAAGTCCCGTCGAATCAGTGGGCCCAAAACCAAAGGCCGGATGCATAGCATCCGGCCTTTGGTCACTGCCAGGAATCGCTGAATTCTGTGGTGAGCTTACTCCGCCGCCACCGGCTCCACGGCGACAAACCGCCCCGTGCGTCCGCGGTCGATGAACTTCACTTTGCCGTCGATCTTCGCGAACAGCGTGTCGTCGCTTCCGCGGCCAACGTTCAGCCCGGGCTTCAGTTTCGTGCCGCGCTGCCGCACGATGATCGAACCGCCGGTCACCCTTTGTCCGCCGAATATCTTCACGCCAAGCCGCTGCGCGTTGGAATCACGGCCGTTTTTAGAGCTGCCTAAACCCTTTTTGTGTGCCATTGTCCTGTTCCTCGGCCGCGCTTAGGCGGTGTAGCTGTTGCCGTCCACCTGGATTTCGCTGATGCGCACCTGGGTGAAGTTCTGCCGGTGTCCCTGTAGCTTCTTGTACTGCTTCTTCCGCTTGAAGTGGAAGACCAGGATCTTGTCGCCGCGGCCTTCGCGCACAACGGTGCCCAGAACTTTGGCCGACTGCGGCTTGACCACCGAGCCGGAATCCTTCGAAAAGGCGAGAACTTCCCCGAACTCCACCGCGCCGTTGTCGCCGGCGGTCAGGCTTTCCACCTTGACCACATCGCCGGGAGCGACCCGGTATTGCTTGCCACCTGTGCGGATCACCGCGTACATAAATCCTCCAGCGCCCATGAAGTGCCAGGCGCAGACTTGCAGTTGTGCTGGGCGGATTGCCATGCGTTCCCCGGAAGGTAAACCCACGCGGGGAGGTCCCACAGAAACCGGGGACGGGCGGAATCGCCGAACTGACTTAGTTTATCGGCAGTTGCCGGTACGGGTCAACCGTCCCCGGCGCGCCTCGCCGGCGGTTTTTGCCGGATCACCCCTCCCGCCCGCGCCGGTAGAATCGAACCATGTCCTACGCCGCCGCGATCGAAAGCCTGCACGCCCGCGCCGGCGAGCTCCACGATGCGCCAGGGCAGCCTCGACAAAAATTCCGGCTGGAAGAGATGCGAGCGCTCGTCGAGGCTCTCGGCCATCCGGAGCTGTCGTTTCGCTCCGTCCTGATCGCGGGGACCAACGGCAAAGGCTCAACCGCCGCGACGCTGTCCGCGATTCTCCGCTCTGCCGGGTACAGGACGGGGTTGTACACCTCCCCGCACCTTTCGCAGGTCAACGAGCGGATTCGTATCGCCGGTCAGCCCATCGCCGACGCCGATTTTGCGCGGTTATATTTCCGCGTCGACGATGTTGCCGGGCAATTGATTGCCGCGGGAAAGCTCCCCGGGCGCCCCAGCTTTTTTGAGAGCCTGACCGCGCTGGCGTTTCTGGCCCTGAGCGAGGCGCGGGTGGATGTGGCAGTGCTCGAAGTCGGGATGGGCGGGCGGCTGGACGCGACGAATGTTGTCGAGCCGCTGCTCTCGGTAATCACCGATATTTCGTTCGACCACATGGAGTGGCTGGGCGACACGATTACGCTAATCGCCCGCGAGAAAGCCGGCATCCTGCGCCGCGATGGCGTGCTGATCACGCTGCCGCAGCATCCTGAGGCAAATCAGGCGATCGGCGAGGTGGCTGCCGAGCTGAAGGTGCGCGGGGTAAGCGCCGCTGAATACGTGCCTCCGCCGCATAGCACCGGTACGGGCGAGGGCGCGCTGCGCAATCGCTATCCGCTGACGGTCCTGGGCGAGCAAATTCAGGTGGATTCGCCGCTGGCCGGAGCTCACCAGCAGCGGAATCTGGCGCTGGCCATTGCAGCCGCCGTGGAGCTGCGCAATCGCCACGGCTTTACTATCTCGCCTGCGGCGATTGCGGAAGGCATCCGCCGTGCCCAGTGGCCTGGGCGGCTGGAGCGCGTCGCGATTCCCGGCTGCGCCCCCGTGCTGCTGGACGTGGCCCATAATCCCGCCGGTGCCTGGGCTCTGCGGGCGGCGGTTTCCGCGATCGGCGGGGTATCGCCGCGGGTGCTGGTTTTCGGCTGCATGAAGGACAAAGCCATCGATGAGATGGCTCAGATTCTGTTTCCGCTCTTCGATCATGTGATTGTCGCTCCATTGCCATCGCCGCGATCGGCAACCGTGGACGAGCTGCTGCATGCCGCCAGGAAGACCGGCGTGCCCGCAACGGCGGCCGCCGACGGGCGGGCGGCGGTCCGGATCGCGTGGTCCGCCGTTCCCGGAGCGGAGTTGGTTGTCGTGGCTGGGTCCGTGTATCTGGTTGGGGAGGTCCGGCCTTGGCTGGTGGAGCGCGCTCGTCCCGCGGTGGCGGCACGATGAGTCGTGGTTCCTCGCTTGGTCCCCGGCCAAATCCGCTGCCTCTCCGCGAGCGTGTCGTCAGCTTTTGGATTCGCGCGCCGCTGTTCTTCCTGGGAACAGGATTCTTCGGAAGCCTGGCGCTGATGGCGTCGCTTTTCGACAGGCGCGGGCGGCTGCAGCACCGCATCGCGCGGCGATGGGCCCAATTTTGCCTGGCGGTCAGCGGCGCGCGCCTCACGGTTCTGAATGCCGAGCGCCTGACCGGCCAGACGGCCGTGTATGCCTGCAATCACCTCTCCTACATGGATACTCCGGCGATCTTCGGCTCGCTGTCGTTTCAGTTCCGCATCGTTGCCCGGCAGGATTTGTGGAAGATGCCGTTCATCGGCTGGTATCTGAACCGCTCAGGCCAGGTTCCGGTGGAAGTCGAGACTGGCAAAGCCTCGGTTGCGAGCCTGCTCAATGCGGCGCGGACGCTCAAGTCGGGCATGCCCTTGTTTATTTTTCCTGAGGGAGGACGCGCGCGGGACGGACACCTCGCGCAGTTCCTGAATGGGCCGGCTTTTCTGGCGATTCGCGCGCAGCTTCCGATTGTGCCGATGGCGCTCGCCGGCACCTGGGAATTGCTGCCGATGGGGTCCGGCTCGTTTCATCCTGTACCGGTGACGCTGGCCGTGGGCGAGCTGATCGAAACCCGGGGAATGACGATGAAACAAGTGGAGGAACTGACGGGCTTGCTCCGCCAGAGGATCGCGGCGTTATATTATGAGCACTCTTGGCTCGCGAAGCCCCAGCTGACGGGCGAGCCGCGCGGACCGAATGATTCCAGTCCGGCGCACGCGAAGGAAGACGTGGAGCCGGGGGGCGCGCGGAGCGGACCATCCGCGGCGGGGAACGGCAGCCAGGGCTTTGCAAGGAACGCTGCGATGGATCATTCTGAAGACGTGGAGAGACGATGAAGGCACCGCGCATCGCGATTCCCGATCCTAACTCTGCCGACCGCGAGTACAGCGAACGCGCGTGGCCGCAGTATGCCCGCGCGGTGGAGTGGGCCGGCGGAGTTCCCGTAAGAGTCCCGCTCAGCGAATCGCCTGCCGGCGTCGCCCGTCTGGTGGCGTCGTGCGAAGGAGTGCTGCTGCCCGGCAGTCCCGCCGACCTGAATCCCCAGAAGTACGGCGAGGACGCCGGCCCTGACTGCAATCCCGCCGATCCAGCGCGCGAGGCAGTGGATGAGTTGTTGCTCCAGGACGCCTCCAATCTGCACAAGCCGCTCCTCGGTATCTGCTACGGATTCCAGTCGATGAATGTCTGGTACGGCGGGACATTGCTGCAACATCTGGCGACCAGCGTGAACCACCAGGCCGGGCGGACCGTGAAGGACGCGCACGTGATCGAGATCGACGCTAAGTCGCGGCTGCGGCGGCTGCTCGGCCTGGCGGGGAAGACTGCGCTCACGGTGAACAGCAGCCATCATCAGGCTGCCGGCCAGCTCGGCGATGGGCTCATCCGCGCTGCCTGGTCGCCCGAAGATGGCGTGGTGGAAGCCGCCGAGGGCCATGGCGATCATTTTCTGATCGGCGTACAGTGGCATCCCGAGCGCGGGTTTGAGGAATGCCGCTCGTCACAGTGCCTCTTCCAGGCTTTCGTGGATGCCGCGGCCGAGTGGGAGCCGCGCATGATTCAGGAGTCGGTGGCGGATTAGGCCAAATCGATTCGAAGCCGGAGGTTCGCCCTCGGATCAGACAGCTTCCGCCAGATACACGCCGAACCAGGAGCGGGCGTCGGTCCAGTGTTGCCGCGGAGCAAATCCTCCGCGCGCCAGCAGTGCCTTCACCGCCTCCGCGGTGAACTTGTAACTGTTCTCCGTATGGATGCTTTCGCCGCGGCGGAAGCGCACGGTCAGGTCCAGCGCGGCGATGGTAACTTCCTGGGCAACGAGACTTTCCAGATGCATTTCGATGCGCGACTCGCGGTCGTTCCAGACGGCGCGATGGCGGAACAGGCGCGGGCGGAAACTGCCGCCGAGTTCCGCGTTGATGCGGGACAGCACGTTGCGATTGAACTCCGCCGTCACGCCTGCGCCATCGTTGTAGGCGCGCACCAGCGTGGTGCGATCTTTAACGTGGTCAACGCCCAGCAGGAGCCGGTCGCCTGCAGCAAGCTGACGGCGCAGCCTGCGCAGCAAAGCGGCGGCCGCCTGAGGCTCGAAATTTCCGATGCTCGACCCGATGTAGAGGACGAGACGGCTGCGTTCCGATCCCGGCAGCTCGCCCAGGCTGCGGGTGTAGTCGCTCACAATCGGCTGGACGGATACCTGCGGCATCTCGCGGGCGATGCGGCTGCGGGCCTGGTCCAGTGCGGACGACGCAATGTCGATGGGGTAATACGCCACCTCGCCGCGGTGGCGAACCGCGGCCGCCAGCAGCAGATCGGTTTTCGCTGCGGTACCGGCGCCCAGTTCCAGAATGGCCTGGGCGGAGTCGCCTGCGGCGCCCAGAATGGCATCGCCATGCTCGGCGAAAATCTCCCGCTCGGTCCGGGTCAGGTAGTACTCGGGTAACTCCGTGATGGCCTCAAAGAGCACTGAGCCGCGCTCGTCGTAGAAAAGCCACGGGGAGAGACGTTTGGTACGGGCAGTGAGCCCGCGCAGCACTTCCATGCCGAGGGGTGTAGTAGACGCGGTGGGAAGGTAAGGGAAAGAAGAAACTGCGTTCATGCGTGGGTGGCGCCTCCGCCAATACGATCAGTGGCTCGCCAGTCGAACGCCGGAAAACTGCCAGCGCGTCGCGGGCGGGAAGAAGTTGCGGTAGCTGGCGCGCAGGTGAGAAGCCGGGGTGGCGACCGAACCGCCGCGCAGCACCATCTGGTTGCACATGAACTTGCCGTTGTATTCCCCCAGAGCGCCAGGGAGCGGCCGAAAACCGGGGTAAGGAAGATACGAGCTGGCCGTCCACTCCCAAACGTCGCCGAAAAACTGCTGCAACTGAGATGCTTCCTCGGCGGGAAGCGGGTGCAGGGAAATATTTTCGAGCAGGTTGCCCGCGACAGGAATCGGCGCGGCGGCAGCTTCCCATTCGGCTTCCGAGGGTAGGCAGGCGGCCGCCCAGCGGGCATAGGCGTCGGCTTCGAAGTAGCTGATGTGGCAAACGGGCGTGGCCAGGAGGTCGTCGAGCGGGAGAAGCCCGCGCAGTGTGAAGATCTGCCAGACATTGCTGTCCGGGTCGCGCCGCCAGTAGAGGGGAGCCTGCCACCCCTCGCCGCAGGCGGTTGCCCAGCCCTCGGAGAGCCAGAGTTCCGAGCGGGAGTAGCCGCCGTCCTCAATGAACTGCAGATACTCGCCGCATGTGACAGGCCGGGAGGCCAGGCGGAAGGGCTCGAGGAAGACGCGGTGGCGGGGCCTCTCATTGTCGAAGCAGAATTCGCTTCCCGTGTGGCCGATTTCCGCGAGGCCGCCGGGAAAGTCAATCCAGGCCGCGGGCTGGGGGGTGCGGCGTGAGCGCGGCGCCGGGAGAGGGCCGGAGGCATACGGCGGATGCAGCGGGTTCGACCAGAACCCATGCTTGATGTCGGTCAGGAGCAACTCCTGGTGCTGCTGTTCATGGTTCAGGCCCAGCACAACGCGCTCGCTCGCGATTCCGGGCGCGGCGGAGAGCAGGTCCTCCATCGCAGCGTCGACGTATTCGCGATATCCGAGGATCTCTTCGGCGCTGGGACGAGAGAACGACGATCGCAGCTTCTTCTCAGGCTGCGCCGACACGGCGTTGTAGTAGGAGTTGAAGAGCCACACAAAATCCGCATGGAAGGGGAGGTATCCGCGAGCGAATTCGCGGAGGACAAAGGTTTCAAAGAACCAGGTGGTGTGTGCAAGATGCCATTTGGCGGGGCTGGCGTCCACACAGGACTGCACCATCATGTCCTCGGGAGTCAGCGGCTCGCACAAAGCCAGACTCTGCCGCCGCACGCGGCAATATGCCTGCGCGAGCATGGATGGAGTCGCTACACTCACCATTCCCTCCTCAGATGCGGTCTCGTCGCCGGGAGAGCGGGTACGGGCAGGGCCTGCCTGTTACCGTACCACTCCCCATGCGGATAGAGTTGAGGATGCGGTGAACAGGACGAGTGCTTCATTTTTCCTGGCGGGACAGAAACACGGATCGCAAATCGGGCCGGCGAGCGCGTCTTTCCATAACAGGGGTGCGTCTATCGGGGCAGACCTGCGGAAGCGAACATCGAGCGAGGAGAAGGGTCTCGCCGGAAGGCTGAAACGATGCGATTGCGATTTTTCTGTGCGGCGGGCGTGGCGCTTTGCCTGTGTGTTGTCGTTGCGGGCGGCCCGCGGCTGACGGCCCAGGAGGGAGGCCCCCAGCAGGGCAACGAACGCCAGGGCGGCGGGGGCATGTTCATGATGGGCGCCAACAGCGCCCATGGGACGGTGAGCGCGATTTCCGGCACGAATATCACTATTAAGGATGAGCAGGGTCAGACTTACACGGTGGAAACCGGCCCGAACACGCGGATCAGGAAGGACCGCGAGGAAGTGAAGCTCACGGATATCCATCCTGGCGACGTCGTCGTGGCCGTTGGCAATCTGGACGCGCGGGAGAAGACAGTTGGGGCGATGTTCGTCGTGGTGCTGAATGCACAGCAGGCCGCCCGGATGAAGCAAATGCGCGCGGACTTCGGCAAGACGTGGACCGCCGGCAAAGTGACGGCCAAGCACGGCCTGACGCTGACGGTGGAGCGGCCGGACAAAGTCATCCAGACCATCACGGTGAATGAGAATACGGAATTCCGCAAGCGCGGCCAGGACGGCGAGGAAGACATCGCGTTTCCGGATATCAAGGTGGGCGACCACATCGTGGCCCGCGGCGCGCTGCAGAACGGCAGTCTGGTCGCCACGACGGTTGGGGTAATGGGGCCGAGACCGCCGGGCGGCCCGCCGGCGCCGCAGACCCAACCGAATCCTCAGAAATAGCGCCCATGATCCCGTCCATGCGCTACAGCGCTCTCTTAGTATCTCTGCTGGTTGCGGGGCCGCTGGCTTTGGCACAGACAGCAGCCGCGCGGCCGGCGCCCGCCCCGGCAAGTGCCGCATCCGCCCCGCCGGCGGGCGGAACGATTCACGGAACGGTGATGGCGGGAAAGGCGCCGCTGCCTGGAGTGAGCGTCACGGCGGAGAACTCGCTCACCGGCGAAAAATACAGCACCACCACCGATATCACCGGCAGCTACACGCTGGTCATTCCGCGGAATGGTCGCTACGTGCTTCGCACCCAGCTCACCGCGTTTGCTCCTGTGATGAAAGAGGCCCTGCTGCATGGCGGTGCGCCTGTGCAGACCGTCGATTTCGCACTGCAACTGGCCTCGCGGGTTCAGCAGGAGCAGGCCCGCAAAGGCGCGGGCGAGCAACTCCTGGGCGGAATGGGCGCGCAGAGCTTAAGCCTGGTGGGTTCCGCCGCAAACCTCATCCAGGCGGGAGCGGGCGGAGGAGATACAGGAGTCGAGCTGCCGTCGCTGGCTGGGAATTCCGATTTCTCGTCGGGCGAGTCCGTCGCGGTGACCGGCCAGAACGGCGTGACCAATCCATTTGCCGGGGTTGACTTCGGCCAGATGCGCGAGAATATGGAGTTGAATCGGTCCGTGAGCGGCGGCCCAGGTGGACCGATGATGGTGCGTGGTCCGGGAGGCGGGGGGGGCCGCGGTGGCGGAGGTGGCCCGCGCTTTCACGGCAATTTCCGCAATTTCAAGCCGAATCAGCCTCACGGCGCGCTGTTCTGGACCGGCGGCAACGGCGCGCTGAATGCCGCGGATTTCGCGCTGCGTGGGCAGCCCATCCAGGAGCCCGCGTACGCAACGAATCGTTTCGGTGCCACGCTGTTTGCGCCTCCGTACATTCCCAAACTGCTGACGCATGACGCGAACGACATTTTATTTTTCACGCTCTTCGGAACGCGTTCCTCGCAGCCTTTCGACCAATACGCGACGGTGCCGACAACCGCCGAGCGCGGAGGAGATTTCTCCGGACTGACAACACCGGCCGGGAAGCCGATCACGATCTACGATCCCGCTGGTTCATCCTGTACTGCGGGCGGCAATACTCCGGGGCAGCCGTTTGTCGGGAATCAGATTCCCGCGGGCTGCATTGCTCCCCAGGCGCAGGCCCTGCTCAGCTATGTGCCCGAGCCCGATCCGAATCTGCCCGGTGCGATCCAGAATTATCAGCGCCTGACTTCGGCTACTACTAATACCACCAACATCGGCATCCGGCTCATGCATACCTTCGGCAATTCCGGAGGGGCCAACCCGTTTATCCGCATGGCGAGGCAATTCCTCGGCGTAGGTAATCCCGGCATCACCCAGAGCATTCACGGAAACTACAACTACCAGAATTCCTCCTCGGACGATCTGAATGTCTTCTCTGCGCTGGGAGGCGCGAGCCAGACACGGCAGAACTCGCTGCAGGTGGGCTATTCCATCGGCAAGGGACGTCTGACGAACAATGTGAACCTTGGCTGGAACCAGACACACAGCCAGGTGAACAACCAGTTCAGCAATGTGCGGAATGTGGGAGCATCGGTTGTCCATTTGAGCGGGGTCCCCAGTTCGCCCCAGCTTTGGGGACTGCCCAACATCACGCTGGACCAGTTCACCGGTCTGAACGAAGCGCAGCCGCGGTTCGAGATGCAGGAGACCATCTCGATCGGCGAGACAAGCATGTGGATGCGCGGTAAACACAATTTGCGCCTGGGAGCGGATTTCCGGCGCGTGTATCAGGATCAGATTGGCGGAACGAATTCAACGGGAACGTTTGCCTTCACCGGCTGTTTCACGCAGGCGCCGGGTTCCTGCGCGGCGAGCGGTCTGGGGTCGAGCGGGGAGTCGGGATTGCCAACCACCGGCTCGTCGCTGGCCGATCTGCTGCTGGGGCTGCCCCAGGAAACGGCGATTCAGGCCGCCAATGGGGAAGCGCATTTGCGGCAGAATACGATCGACTGGTTCGCCCAGGACGACTGGCGCGCGGGGAAGAACGTGACGATTCTTTACGGGCTTCGCTACGAGTACTTCTCGCCGTACTCCGAGGAGCATGATCGGCTGGCCACTCTCGATGTGAGCAGCGACTTTTCGCAGGCGGCGATCGTTACGCCCAACGGATTTGGAGCATTTACCGGCAAGTTCCCGCACGATCTGGTCTACCCGGAGAAGAACAACTTCGAGCCGCGGCTGGGGATCGCACTTCATCCCATGAAGGACACCGTCCTCCGCGCAGGATATGGGATCAACTATACGGTGGGGCAGTATCTGAATTTCGTGCAGAACTTTGCCTTTGCCCCGCCTTTTGCGGATGTCCAGGACAATAAGGTGTACACCTCATCCGACGAAGCGGCGGTCGTCGATTGCTCATCGTTCTGTTTGGCGAATGGATTCCCCATCCCGGAGAGCGCGCAGATCGGCACTTGGGCGGTGAACAGGAACTTTCGTCTGCCGTATGTCCAGGTTTGGAACGTGAACCTGCAGCGAACGATTCCCTGGCAGCAGATCGTGCTGAACATCGGGTACAGCGGGACGAAGGGCTCGCGGCTGGATGTGGTCGATGCGCCGGGGCGGTACCCGGAGACGGTGGGCGGAGCGCTGACGACGACGCAACCGGTGGCGGCGGCGAATCCGGGCGTGATCGTTCCGTACAATTACGAGAATTCCACAGCATTCTCCAATTACAACGGGCTGTCGATCAGCGCTCGGAAGAGGCTCGCCGGCCACATCGCGCTGGGGGCGACCTACACGTATTCGCACGCGATTGACGATGCCAGCTCCGTCGGCGGCAACGGCGGCACGACCTGCGGTGGCACCTGCCTGGCACAAAACTGGCAGAATCTGCGTGCCGAGGAGTCGAACTCCAGCTTCGACGTGCGGCATAACCTGGTGGGCAATTTTCTCTATGAGCTTCCCTTCGGTCCGCAAGCGCACCTGCTGACGGCGGACTGGCTGGGGCATGTTCTGGCCAATACGAATTTTTCCGGGACTTACCAGTTCTCCAGCGGGAATCCGCTGACGCCGCATTACGCGTCCACCAGTCTGGGAGTGACGACCGGAACGACCAACTCGCTGCGTCCTGACCGTGTGCCGGGGGCATCTCTCACGTCGGGTGGGGGAGGCCTCACGAACTGGTTCAACAAAGGAGCCTTCGCGGCCCCAGCGGGACTGTACGGAACGGCCTCGCGGCTGAGCATTCCCGGGCCAGGAATTGTTTCGGTCGACATGTCCGTCTCGAAGAGCATTCGTTTTGGCGATTTCAAGAGCTTCGAGATGCGAGCAACGGCAGACAACGTCTTTAATACGGTTCAGTATTCCGGCGTCGACAGCACGCTGGGCGACGCCTCATACGGGCAGGTGGTTTCTACCGGACAGATGCGGCAGTTCAGCTTCATCGGCCGATACAGGTTCTGAGGGGATGGTATGAAAAGCCGCATCCCCGGATTGGTCTTTGCCTTTGCGCTGCTGGTGCCTCCCGCCCGGCCCCAGCAGCCTCGGCAGAACAATTCGGTGATCACCTTCACGGTGAACAGCGAGATCGTGCTCACCAACGTGGTGGTGCGCGACAAGCGAACCGGCCAGCTGGTGCGGGGCCTGACGGCCAGGGATTTCAGCATCCGCGAGGACGGCAAGCCGCAGCGCATCGTCAGCTTCGATTACGAGAATGTGGACGAAGCAACGCCGCTCGACGAGGCGACGATCAATGCCGTCGCGCCCAACGGGATTTTCGGAGCGCGCAGCAGGGTTGCCGCGCAGCAGCAACTGCACAATCACCGGCTGGTGGTCATGTTCTTCGATCTGACTTCGATGCAGCCCGAAGATGTGGCGCGGTCGCAGGAGGCGGCGCGGAATTACATCGAGAAGCAGATGCGTCCGGCGGACCTGGTTGCTGTGATCTCGCTGAACGCGACCCTCTCTCTGGACCAGGATTTCACCGCCGACAAGCAACGCCTGCTGCGCGCCGTGAATAGTTACTCCGGGACGGAAGAACAGGGATTTGCGCCCGGTGCGACCAGCACCACGAATCAGGTGGAGGATGCCACCTCGTTTGCGCCGGACGAGGAAGAGTACAACGACATGAATACCGACCGCGAACTATTTGCGATCGAGGACATTGCAAAATCCCTGACGTATCTGACCGAGAAGAAGTCGCTGCTGTATTTTTCCGGCGGCATCCAGCGCGACGGCATTGAGAACCAGGCATCCCTGAACGCCGCCACCAATGCGGCCGTGCGCGCCAATCTGTCCGTCTACAGCGTGGACGCGCGGGGACTGGAGGCAATCTCACCGCTGGGCGACGCGACTACCGGCAGTCTTCGGGGAGCGAATTCCTACAACGGCGCGGCTACCCAGAACAATCTGGACGCCAACTTCGATACGCAGGAAGTGTTGCAAACGCTGTCTTCGGACACCGGCGGCAAGGCCTTCTTCGATACCAACGATTTTTCGCCGGCCTTCGCGCAGATGCAAAAAGACACATCGGCGTATTACGTGATCGGCTACCACTCCACAGATCCGAGGCGAGACGGGCGATACCGCCGAATCTCCATCAGAGCAGATCGCCGGGACGTGAAGATCGAGTACCGGCGCGGCTACTACGCACCCGCCGACTTCAGGCACGCGACGAAGGACGAGCGCGAGCAGCAACTGGAGGACGAGCTGGCCAGCCCGCTGCCGGCCACCGACCTGCCGGTGTACCTCGAGGCACTCTATTTCCGGCAGGCGCCGGGGCGCTTCTTTGTGCCGATTTCACTGGTCGTGCCGGGGGCCGAAATTCCGTTCGTCAAGGGCGGCGATCGCGACAAAGCCACGCTGGATATCATCGGCCAGGTGCGCGACATGAATGGCCGCGATATCGGCGATGTGCGCGACACCGTGAAGCTTGCTGTGAATGAAGCCGAGCAGGTGCGGCAGAAAAATGTGCAGTACACAACGGGGTTCAGCCTTCCTACCGGCAAATATCATCTCAAAGTCGTGGTCCGGGAGAATGAGACGGGGCGGATGGGTTCGTTCGAGACGGATCTCTTCGTTCCGGACCTGCGCAAGGTTCCGTTGAAGATGAGTTCGGTGGTGCTGGCCAGCCAGCTGACGCCGGCAAAGAAGCAGCAGGTCAGTCCCCTGGCGCGCAACGGCCAGGAAATGGTGCCGAACCTGCCCCATGTCTTTCGCCAGAATCAGCATCTGTACCTGCTGTATGAGGTGTACGATCCCGCCCATGCCGCGGTTGTCAAAACCGCCGCGGCGAAGAGTGCAAAGGGCAGGAAGCCGGAAGCGGTGCCGGTGCGGGTGATGACCAGCATCGAATTTCTGCGTGGGTCGGCGAAGGTGTTTGAGACGCCGGTCGTGCAGGCGGTGCGGATCAATGTACCCGGCCGTGACGCGGTGGTCTTTCAGTTCGATCTGCCGCTGGAGAGCCTCAAGCCCGGAACCTATATCTGCCAGATCAACGTCATCGACGACGCGGGCGGAACGTTTACGTTCCCCCGAACCGCCCTGCTGATCCGTCCCGCTATTCAGAATTCGGCTGCCCCGGCGAGCGGCGGGTCTTGACCGGGAATTCATGGGCGTCATGGGCACGAATCTGTTTTGTACCTCCTTATCCACTGAAATTTGTGCCGCCGCGCTTGCTGTTCTTCTGCTCTCCAGGGATAATCGGTTCAAATAAGGAGGAGCCTGGCTCCGCCGAGTGAACCGATATAGCCGTCAGGATGTTCTTCGGATACTTCGCATCTCGCCCCGGCAACTGCGTGCCTGGGAGAGGGTGGGGCTCGTCGCCGTTGCTGCCGACTACGGGTTCGAAGATTTGGTACAGCTGAGAAAACTTCGAGATCTGCGGGCGGTTCGCATTTCCGCGGCCAGTATCCGTGCCAGCCTTACCGCCATGCGAGCGGTTTCCGGCATGGCGAACCCTCTGCTGGAAGCGGGCGTCACCACGCGGGGCCCGCGCATGGTTTTTCGGCATTCCGGCGCAGCAATGGATCCGGTGGCGCGGCAGTTCGAGTTTGATTTCGAGGCTGACGGCCCGCGCTTGGCTGCGCTCGGCGAAGACCCCGCCTCCTCGACACAGCGCCAGAATCGGATGGAGGCGCTTTTTCTGGAAGGCGTGCGCTGCGAAGAGCAGGGGCAGCTCGCTGAGGCGGCAGCTCTGTACGAACAGACGCTGGAGATGGGGGAACACGCGCCGGCCGCGATCAATCTGGGGACGATTGTTTATAACCAGCGCCAGTTCCAACGGGCGGAGCAGCTGTACCGGCGCGCCACTACGGAAAACCCGGATTACGCGCTGGCGTTTTTCGACCTCGGCAATGCCCTGGATGAGCTGCAGCGGCTGCAGGAGGCAATTGAGGCATACCGCGCGGCGATCCGGCTGGTGCCCGGCTACGCCGATGCCCACTACAACCTGGCGCTCGCCTACGAGCGCTCCGGCGAGCGGCGGCGCGCTCTGCGGCACTGGAACGCGTACGCGAAGCTGGATCCCGTGGGTCCATGGGCCAACCATGCTCGGCTACAGGCGCGGAAGATTTTGGACCGCGAGGGGCTGACGATTGCCTGGCGGAATACACGGTCCAGGCTGACTGCCTCGCCGCGCTGAGCGAACTCGCCCGATTAGTGGACGCGGAAGCCCTTCACCGCGATTGCGTTTGGATTATTGCCGGCCGCGAGGACCGTAAAGAGCGATCCCGTGACCGGCTCTCCTTTTGGGGTGTACGTCAGCGTTCGCAGGATGGAAACATCGCCGGAGAGCCTGTCGACCGCGAGCAGTAAAAGCCCGTCGCTTGAGAGCGCAAGCGGCCCTGGGCCATCGCCGACCTGAACCGTGTTGACCCGCTGGCCATCGTCAATGGAGTAGGCCGCGACCGTGTTGTCTCCCGAATTTCCGACCCAGAGGGTGGAGTTGTCGGCGCTGACCGCGCCGCCCCAGGGGTGCTCCCCAATCATGTAGCTCCATCCCACTTCGTTGTTGTCGGTCGCGATTTCGGAGATCGTGTCGCTGCCGAAGTTGGAGACGAAAATCTCTCCGCCATCCGGCTTCAGCGCCAGATGGATGGGCTGCGGGCCGACGTCGAGGAAATCCAGCAGGCGATCGGCCAGTTCCGCCGGTAAGTCGCTCTTCGCGCGCGCCAGCCCGATGACCATCACCTGGTGGCCGCCGGAGCAGGCGACGAACGCCTTCGATGAATCGGGGAGAATTACGGCGTCGGAAGCGCGGGCGCAGCCCGTGAAAACGGCGCGCACAGCCAGCGTTGGAACATCCACGATGCTCACGCTGTTCGCGCCGCGATTGGTTACCACCAGGCTATTGCCGTCCGGCGAGATGCGCGCGGCCGCGGGAGACTCACCCACCCCGACGGTGGCAATTTCGCGGCCCGACCGCAGGTCAATCTCGGAGACGTTATTCGATCCCGAATTAGCCACCCAGGCGCGCGTGCCTTCGGCATTCACATCGATTGAGACCGGCTGCCGATGGACGGCGATCGTTGCCGTGACGCGATTGGCGACGGCATCGATAACGCTGACCGTGCCGCTGCCGGAGTTGGCCACATACACTTCGTCCGTCTTCGGATTCACGCCGACCGCGACGGGATCGGCGCCGACGGGGATGGTTTTGGCGGAAACCATGTTGATCAGGTCGAGCACCGTCACCGAATTGCCGCCGCCGTCCGTTACCCATGCATACTCGCGAAAATTGGAAGGGTAGTGCGGGAAGCCGCGATGGCGGCAGCCCGCCGGCAACAGTGCGCCGCTGGCGAGCAGGCAAACCAGCAGGCGCGATTGGCGCCAGCGAGAGCATCGTGCCTGGCGCTGACAGGGAATCATCCGGAACAGGATACCCGTGACCGGCGTGGGACAGAAAACCGGCCGTCCTTCATTATCGTGCGCCAGCGGCCACTCCCGCGCCCGCTTCCACCCGCACGCCCCGCGGCACGGTACGGTGCAGGACCGCCGCAATCTGCGAGCACTCGTCCATCAGTTGGGTGAACTGGTCCGGGAGGATGGACTGAATTCCGTCGGAAAGCGCCTTCTCCGGCTGGTGGTGCACCTCCACAATCAGGCCGTCAGCGCCCACGGCGACAGCGGCGCGCGCCAGCGGCAGAACCTTGTTGCGCTTACCGGTTCCGTGGCTGGGGTCGACGATGATCGGCAAGTGGCTCAACCGCTGCACGGCGGGGACAATGGACAGGTCGAGGGTGTTCCGCGTGTGATCGGCAAAGGTGCGCACCCCGCGCTCGCAGAGGATGACCTCGTAGTTGCCCTCGCTCATAATGTACTCGGCGGCCATTAGAAACTCATCCAGAGTGGCGGCCAGGCCGCGCTTCAGCAGTACGGGTTTGCGCTTGCGTCCGGCGGCCTTCAGGAGTGAGTAATTCTGCATGTTGCGCGCGCCGATCTGGATCACGTCCGCGTACTCGGCCACCAGTTCCAGCGCTTCGTGGTCGATGGCTTCGGTGACGATGCGGAGGCCGAAGCGTTCGCGAATCTGCGCCATGATTTTCAAGGCCTCTTCTCCCAGACCCTGGAAGGCGTAGGGCGAGGTGCGCGGTTTGTAAGCGCCTCCGCGGAAGAACTGCGCTCCGGACCGTGCGACATGCTCCGCGATCGCAAAGGCCTGCTCGCGCGATTCGATGGCGCAAGGGCCGGCAATCAACGCAAGGTCTTTTCCGCCGATCGTGGCGTTGGTTCCCGCGAACCGGATTACGGTGTCGTCTTCTTTCACATCGCGGCTGACCAGCTTGTACGGCTTCGAGACACGGATGACCTCGGCGACACCCGACATCTCCTCAAGATTGCCGCGCTCGATCTCTCCCTGGTTGCCGGTGATGCCGATGGCCGTCCGCTGCGCTCCGGGCAGAGGATGGGCGCGGTACCCCATGGCCTCGATCTGATCGCAAACCGCCCGCACTTCCTCCGGAGTGGCCTGCGCCTTCATGACGACGAGCATGTTGGAGTCCTCATGGTTCAGTTTAGAGCATGGGCGTGGCAAAGCCGAAGAAGGAAGGCCCTGCCGATGTTACCGGAGGGGGCTTCGCGGCGCGCAACTTTGCCGGGTGCACGGGGTCACAGGATGACGTGGGGAGTCCCGGCGGGATTTTCCACGCAGCAGCAACCTCCTCGGACAACGGGGCCGGATATGTGCTGGATTCCCCTGGCCCCGTTGCTTTTTCCCTGCGAAATTCAGCGCTGTCCGGCAATGGTCGGCGCTGCCGCCCTGCGCGCGTACCCTGGGATGTTTCGGATCAGCGGACTGGCGAAGTCCTCCGCATCCCGGCTATTCTGCTCTGCGCGGAGGTTCGGATTGAATAAGGTGTTTGAGAGCGCGGAAGCGGCGGTCGCCGACATCCCGTCGGGAGCAACCATCATGCTCGGCGGATTCGGGCTGTGCGGCATACCGGAAAACCTGATCGCCGCTCTGGTCGCAGAGCATGCGCGGCGCGGCCTCACGGGGCTGCATACCATCAGCAACAACATGGGGATCGACGGGTGTGGGATGGGCCTGATGCTGGAAAACGGCATGGTGGTTTCCCACGTGGGCAGCTATGTTGGCGAGAATAAGCTGCTGGAAGCCAGGGTCCTGAAGGGGGAACTCGATCTGCGCCTCACGCCCCAGGGAACGCTGGCCGAGCGGATTCGCGCCGGCGGCGCCGGCATTCCAGCGTTTTACACGCCCGCGGGGGCAGGAACTATCGTCGCGGATGGCAAAGAGACTCGCGTGTTCGACGGCAAGACCTGTCTGCTGGAGCGCTGGCTGCGCGCGGATTATGCCCTCGTTAAAGCATGGAGGGGAGACAGGGCCGGCAATCTTGTCTATCGGAAGACGGCCCGGAACTTCAATCCGATGATGGCCACTGCGGCCCGCATCGCCATTGCCGAAGTTGAAGAACTGGTTGAGCCGGGCATGATCGATCCCGATCACGTGGTTACGCCCGGCATTTACGTCAAGCGCATCGTGCTCGGCCGCGACTATGAGAAGCGAATCGAGCGCCGCACCACTCGGTGAGGATCACGGTCTGTGCAGCAGCAGATCCGTCGCGACAAACAGGAAGAAGATTACTGAAATTACGCCGTTCATGGTGAAAAACGCGGCGTTCAGACGGCTCAGGTCGCGCGGCGAGATCAGCAGATGCTCCCAAAGCAGCAGCAGAGCTACCGCGACGATGCCTGCGATCGCCACCGGGCCGAGGTGGAAGAGCGCCACCAGCCAGAGCAGCAGAGCCAGCATTGCCAGGTGCATGGCCCGCGCGATGAAGAATGCAGGGCCGGTTCCCAGGGTTGCGGGCACGCTGAACAGGCCGGAGGAGCGGTCATGTGCTTCGTCCTGGCAGGCGTAGAGCACATCGAAACCGGCGACCCAGAACAGCACCGCGGCGGTGAGGACGAGGATGCGTGGGTCGAGAGTGCCTCGGATGGCGATCCATGCGCCGGAAGGGGCGAGTCCCAGTGCCAGGCCCAGGAACAGGTGCGACCAGCGGGTGAATCGCTTCGTGTATGAGTAGAGGAAGAGCACAACGAGCACCAGCGGCGAGAGGAGCAGGGCCAGGCGATTGAGCTCCGCCGCGCCGATCAGGAAAATTGCGGACATCGCGAGCGTGAATCCCGCGGCGAATTTGCGGGTAAGCAATCCGGCCGGAATGGCGCGAGCGCGCGTGCGGGGATTGGCCGCGTCCAGTTCCGCATCGGCCCAGCGGTTGAAGGCCATCGCGGCAGAGCGCGCCGCCACCATGCAGACCACGATCCAGACGAGCTTTGGCAGCGGAGGCCACCCCTCAGCAGCCAGCATCGCGCCCGTCAGAGCGAAGGGGAGCGCGAATATCGAATGCTCCCACCGGATCATCTCCAGCGTGACGCCAACATTGCGCAGGAAGGGCATGAACCTAGCGTACAGGGTAGGGAGCTGAGGGCGCTGCTGGAGAGAAAAGACGAGCCCGCGCCGGGTGAGCGGGCCCGTCTCCAGGGTTACTTCGAGGGCTTTTCGTTCTTGCCGTTGGCCACCACGAGGTCGTTCTTGACGCTGAAAACTCCGGGAACGCTGTTCGCCTTAATGCCCACAGCCTCTTTCGCTGCCTGGCTGTCGACCACGCCATACAGGATGACATGTCCGTTTTCCACCTGGATGCGGACCGGTTTGGATGGGTTGAGGTAGTAGTAGGTCAGGAATGGCGAGCTGTACACTGCCCGGTAGACCTGCCAGCGTATTTGCTCGTCCATCGGGGAGACCGGATCCACCTTAAGGTGGTTCACCACGCCCTTCACGCCAGGCGTGCTGTCGATGGCCGCCATCGCGCCGTTGGCGGCAATGGGGCCGGCGACATGGCCGCCTACGTAAACGACATCGTTATGCACGCCTACCATGACGGTCTGGAACTGCACGGGAATATTGGCTTCCAACAGGCCGTCAGTGACTCGGCCGACCAGCTTATTCTCCAGTTGCGCGTCCGGAATGTTCGGGCCGCCGACCTGGATCTGGTCGTTGATCCCCGTCACGCCGTGGACCTTGTGGGCTTTCTTCTCAGCCTGCAGCTTGTCGATGTAATTGTTCACGGTTCCGGTCAGGGTCACTTCGTCGCCCTGCGTGGCCACCTGAACGCCCTTGAATTGCGAGCCTTTCAGCTGCTTCTGCACCGCGCTTTGCAGCGGGCCGTTCGCCTGGCCGAACGCCGCCGGCAGTGTCACGGCAGAAGCAAGTAAAAGCATGGCAAAAGTCTTCATGTGCACTCTCCTGGCTGTCTCCTGAGGATATTTTTGTCACGGCAGGACTTAGCGCCGCCGTTCGCGGCGGCTTTCCTTGCCTGGGGAAACAGCCCTTTCACCTGATCAGACACGGTGCCAGAGGGTTTGGATGCGCGGAAAGTTACATATTTTCTGCGACGCCGCCTGATTTCTACCCCCCCAGTCCCTGATTCGCGCGGCGATGCCGGTGCTCCATGGAAGACGCTTCCGGCCTCAGTAATAGCGCCGGTGCAGCCGGAAAATCAGGCTGAAGACGCCCGACTCATCGCGCACGGCGAGGATGGAGAAGTTTCGCGTGAGGTGCCATTCGCCCTGGATGAGCTGTTCAGCGGTAGAGTTCACATTTGTGGCGTACGTCAGCGTAGCCTGCTTCGACACAGGCTCGGTCACCGTGATGCGGGCGGTCGCGTTGCCGACGCCGCTGACGAAGGTTGGATCGATGCGAACCGACCCGCCGCCGAAGAGCTTCTGGATTCGGTTGCTGAGGGTTGCGTTGAGGGCGCCCCCCAGCAATGCGTCCGCCGTCGAGTTGACGCCGGCCTGCTGCTCCTCGCTCTGATAGATCTGCTGCTCCTCCTCGGTTCGTCCCATCGCCAGCAGCGAGAAGATGTCCTGCTCGGAAAGCGGCGGCTCGGAGCGAAAGGTTGTCGTGAGGTTCGAGGGCGAGCCCTGCAGGGCGAGAGTGATGTTGTAATCCTCGACGCGCGTGGTCACGGTGAGGTCGATGACGGGCTGGATTCGCACGGGGTTGCTGAAATAGACCTCGCCATGCTGCAGCTCGAACCTCGAGCCGTTGAAGGTGGCTGTCCCCTCCGTGATGGTCACGCGCCCCAGGACCGTGGGCTGGGCGAGCGTGCCCCGCACCGCCAGGTTCACATTGCCCGCCAGGCGGGCGAAGGAATTCTGGAAATTCAGCGAGGGCGCGGACGTGATCCGGATATCGAGCCGCACGCGATTGGCCGGCGAACTGGGATCGGGCGGCAAGGCCACGCTCGTGGAGACGGAGGTGAGCGCGGCGAAATCGATGTTTGGGCTGATGCCAAACCCGGTGAGCGTGACGTGCCCGCTCAGCACCATGCTGGCCTGTGTTCCCTCGAAGCGGAGTTGGGCGTTGGCGGTCGACGTCACGCCTTCCGGATAGCGGATGCGCACCCGATTGGCGGAAGCGCCGAGATCGACGTAGAGGCCGTGGTGGTACGCGGCGAATCCGCCCACGCGGATCAGCCCGCCACCGGAGTAGGCGGTCACGTCCTTGAAATCGAGGCGGTCCTGATCGAATACCAGGGTGCCGTTCATGCGGCTGAGCCCGTTGGTGATCGTGTTCAGGGCGACATTCACATTGGTGAACTTCACCTTGCCGTCCAGATCCGGCGCCTTCGTCGTTCCCCGGGCAGTCACCGTGAAATCGACATGGCCCGAGGCGACGATATCTGTGTCCAGGGTTTCCGCCAGCGCCATATTGATGGCTCCGCGCGCATTCATGCGGATGGGCCGCGGACTGGAGAACAGCCCCAGCGAGCCCTGCACATGCACGTCGGTGTCCGGCCCAACGATGCGCACCGGATCGACTTGCAGTGTGCCGTTCCGGAGAACCGCGTGCAGAGTTCCTTGGCTGTGGAGCGGAACATCCTCCAGAGTCAACGCCAGCTCACTCACGCTCGCGTCGCCGTTGAGCCGCTTAGGATGGCGCAGCGGTCCCGCTACCCGCACCGTCGCGGCGATTTCGGAACTGCCGCGAATGCCGGAGACACTGAATGTCTCCAGCAGCGGATCGATGTTGAACCGGGCGACGTCGAGCTGTGCATGCGTCTCGAACTCGCCGCCGAGCCGGGTCTGGCTGACCATGGACAGGGTCGCGGTGTTCAGATTCGCCCGCAGCCGCAGTTGCAGGGTTCCGTCCTGCGTGCTCGCGTCGACGTCCACCGAGCCCCTGGCAGTTTGGGCCAGGGAGAGGTTGCGCACATGGAGGTCAGCTTGCACGGAGGGCCATTGCACCGGCCCGGTTCCGCGTGCCGCAAACGAGACAGAGCCGGATATCGGGTATTGCTCCACCTGGACCCGGCGAATATGGGCTAATTGGAAGCCGCTGCCCTGGACATCGAACTGGACGGTGCGAGCTCCGAAGTTGTAGCCGCTGGTTCCGGTGATGCGCCCCCCGTCGACGGCAAGCGCCAGTTGGGTCGCATTCAGCTGGGTGCCCTCAATCCCGAGTTTGGCGGTGAGCGATCGGTAGGGTTGACCGTCAACCGCACCGCCTGTCAGGCTCACACGGCCGTTCCCGTGCAGATCGCCGATGCTTCCCGATGCCTGACCGGAAAGGTTGAGGGTTCCTGAGATCGGGTAACTCCTGCCGGTCAGAGCCATCCACTGCGCAACCTCGGCATTGCGCACCTGCACGGCAGCATCGACCGTGGAGCTTTTGGCAAACAGTTCGGTGGGCTTCTTCGGATCGCCGCGCACCTGGCCATCGATATGGATGGTTGTCTTGCCTTCCACCAGCGTGGCCGCGCGGATGGCGAGCGCTCCGGCGGCATAGTCAGCGTCGGCAGTCAGCCGGTCGAAGTGGATCCTGCCGAGAGCCTGCATCGATGGATTGCGCCCGCCGGAAGCAATTTCGAAATCGGTCGCCTCCACGTGCCCGCGAAAGGCGGGCGCAGTCAGGGTTCCTGCAACCTTGCCGTGGAATTGCGCTTCGCCCTGGAGTTGCGCGGGGATGGGGCTGAGATTCCGCGCCGCGGAGAACCCGAACGCGGCCAGGATCGGATCGAACTCCGAGAGATTGCGCGTGGTCGCGCTCGCGGTGAGTTGCGAGGGGCGAGTAAGAGGATAGACGCCGAGCGTCCCCGCAATTTCGATTTCCGAAGACGGCGTGTGCATCTGGAACTGCCGGATGAGAACCGATCCCGTGCGGTGTGTGTACGCGGCGCTTACCCGTCCGCTGAGCGGCACCTCATGCGGCGGAGAAGGCGATGACGGGGCCAGATTTACGTTGACCGTTCCGGTCAGCGACGCCAGATTGCCCGTCCAGTCCACATTCGCTGTGCCAGTGGCGTCGGTAGCGAATCCGAGCCGCCGGAAGCGTGGCGGGGCGACCGCGTCCAGGATGGAATCGACGGAGAAGCCGGCCAGTTGCGTGCGAATTGTGCCCTTTTCAGGCGCGCGTTTGCCTTTCAGTCGGGGCCCCGCAGTCGCCGCCATCCAGTTCGTAAGCATGAAGCTGCCTTGCAGGGTGCCTCCTGACGCAAGACGCGCGTGGATGCCGGTCAGCGCAATCTGGTCCTCTGTGACATGAACGTGGGTGGTTGCGCTGGCTCCTGTGATCGAGACCGAGCCCTCGCGAAATGCGCCAGCGGTGATTCCGGCAATCCCATCCACGGTAAACCGGCCGCGCGTTCCGTGGCCGGTCGCGCTCGCTTCGGCGATACCCCCGGTGAGGCCCGGCGCCCCGGTCAGGGCCTCAATTTCCCGCGCATCGATCGCGCCTTTCACGATGAACACCCAGTGGGGATCGGCGAAGTCCGTCAGAGTCCCCCTGAGTCGAACCACCGTTTTCTGCGGCTGATTGCGGGGGCCGCTTTCGAGGGTCATGGATACGAGCTGTGCGTCGCCGCGACCGACATCCAGCTGGGCATCCAGTACGGAATGGACGGGGGACTCCGTCCCGCGCTGGGCCACGACGTCTTCGGCATGGATAGCTCCCACATAATGGTCGTCGGAAGGCACATAGCTTACCCTTGCCGCCAGATTTCCGGCCGCCACCTGAAACGGGTATTTCGTCTGGTTGAGAACGGCCAGGCCATGATTGACCGTGGTGCGCGCAATCCGAAGATTGAAAACCTCATCGACCTTCGAAGAGGTCCGGCCGGGATGTCTGGGGTGCGGCGAGTTCGTGGTCCCGTCGGGATACACGATGAGGTGAAAAACCGGGTGGTCGGCTTCCAGATCGTTGAGCGCGATCTTCGGCTCGAAAAACGAGAGGATCTGCAGGCGCACATAGAGCCGGTCGATGTGGAGCCAGGGAAGCTGATCCCGAGTTTCGCGGCCGTGGATGGTCAGGCCCTCCACTGCGAACTCCAGATGGGTGAGGCGCCAGGTGAATGATTGCACGTCGACCCGCCCTCCTGTGCCCTCCTGCAGCCTGGCGACGAGCGCACGGCGAACCCGGTTGGCAAAGGCGGGCGTGGTCGCGTACCAGACGAATGCGCCCGCGAGCACGGCGATGGATACCACCATCCAGAACGCCGTCAGCAGGGCCGCGTGTCCAGCGCCGCGGCGCGGCTTTGCGGGAGCGGGCTGAGGCGCGGCGCTCATTCGCTGGATTCTCCGCTCTGCAAATTGAAGTCGGCGGTGTAGGCGGGATCGACGATCCGCACGTTTCCCTGATCGCGCAGGCTTGCGAGCCAGTCCTGGAACAGGCCGCTGACCTGCTGTTGCAGAAGAATCTCCTCAATGCGCGGAGAAACGGCCGCCAGCTGCGGCACCGCCTCGTGCGCTTTGGCCAGGGCAGGAAGCAGCGTCTTCGTGTAGTAGTCCGAAATCTGTTCCTTCGAGATTCGGATCCCCGCGCGGAAACGCATGTTGATGAAGCTGAGGATGGCCAGGCGCTGGCTCCACCGCTCCTCGACCAGTTGTGGAGTTAAATCGTGGGCCTGCAGAAAAGCGTTCCATCCCTTCTCGGTTTCACAGTGATAGCGGCTGCACGCGGGGATTTCGCGGCGAAGCTGCTCGATACCCTGTTCGGTCTGACGGGCGGGCGTGCTGACCGGCTGCTGCTGAATCTTCATTTGTTCCAGGATGAGCGTCCGGTCGATGAGCCGGCGCAGCGCGAGATCGGGCGTATCCTGGCCGGGCAATACCCGCAGAGGCTCCAGCGCCGAAAGGCGCATCTCCTCGCGCACATCGCTTTGAAGAATGACGTTGTTGCCGATTGCGGCGACCACGTGATCGAGCTGTACGGCCCCCGCCGGCGCAGGCGCGGGCTGTGCCTGAGCGCGTGCAGGCGCCGGTCCCGCCGCGAGCGCCATCCACAAAGCCGGGATTGCGATTCCGCCCTTCATCAGAAAGCCTGCCCGATGCTGAAGAAGAAATTAAAGTGCCCGGCGCGCCCGACGCAGGGGGGCGACAGCGAGTTGTTCTCGCAAACGTTCGTCGTGGTTGTCGATGTCGATCCGTAACCTACGATCACCGGATAGACGGGAGGGTTCAGGTTGTAGCCCATATCCACCCGGATGGGTCCGATCGGGGTGTGGTAGCGAACACCTGTCCCCACGGTTTGCGAGAAGTCATCGAAGCTGCACGTGCCCGTAGGATTAGTGCTGGATGAACGCGAATACGCCGACTGCGCAGCGGCTGTCAGATACTGCGGAGCCGTGCACGTATCCGTATGCGGCTGCCGCACGCGGAGCAGGCTAGGCCAGATCTCGGACGAGTTATTGAAGACGTTGCCCATGTCCTCGAACAGCACAAAACCCAGCGCTCGTCCGAAATAGGGCAGATCCGGATGCGGAAAGCGGAGTTCCGTCTGGTTCACGAACACCCCCGCTCCGCCGATGGGGAAGCCGGTTTCGGCGTCGCGCGGCCCCGCTGAATTCAGGGGGAAGCCGCGCAGCGATTCCGGGCCGCCCGCATACAGGCGCTCGGGCAGCGGAATGAACTCGTAGCGGTTCGTTCCGAAGGCTCGCTCCATGCCGAAGCGGGTATTTCGCGCCAGGACCAGATTTTTCCGCTTACCCAGCGTGTAATAGGTGGAGTTCGTCCAGTCGAAATGCGCAAAGTTGGACTGAGAACTCATGAAGTAGTTATCGGTGACGAAAGCCTGGATGCTGTTGTATACCCCCGCGCGGGCATCCAGAGGTTCCGGCCTCCGCGTGTCGTGAATCCAGGTGAGTTCCGGGCCGCCCACGCGGATCGGCGCCGTGAGCAGATTGTTCAGCTGCGTCGGAGTCGGAGACACCTGGATAATGTTGGGATCCACCGCTACCCGCCGGTACGTAAGCTGATAAATCAGGGTGTCCACCGGGTTTGGACGCTGGGTCAGCCGCAGATCGCCCTCCGATGTGGAGGAGGCGAACGTGATGACGTTCATGGCATTGATATATCCGGCGCTCACCGAAAACGCGAGCGACGGGTGGTCCAGGAAATCCGGAGCGCTGTAATCCGCCGTGAATTCCTGCTCCAGGGTACCGTAATCGCCGCGGAAGCCGAGACTCTGGTTTCTGCCGAACAGGTTAATTCGCGAGATGTTCAGCTCTACCAGGCCGCTCACTCCGAACCTCCCGTTCGGATTGCACGCGAAATTAGGGAGACCGAGCCTGACCAGGCTCTGCGGCGTAGGGCAATTGGTGGCCGGAGTTCCCGTCTGCGCCTGGAATCCCGCCCCGTAGTCGATGTCCCACCGCCGCGCCTCGTCGAACTGGATCAGCACGTTCTTGCGGGGGACATCTCCGCCGGGATCTTCGACCGCCGCGTTCACCTGGTTAAAAAGCGTCAGATTGTATAGCCGGCGCTGGGTAGCCAGCAGCGTGGCCTGATCCAGCGGCTCGCCAGGCTTCACCAGGATGTCGCGCCTTACCGTTGACGGCCGCGTGTAATGCAGGCCGCTGATCAGCACATTCCGAATGAAAATCTGCTCCCCTGGAACTACGTGGACCGTGACATCGATCAGGTTGCTGTTGGTTTTCGACGGCTTCTGCTGCAGCGTAACCTGCGCGTGGTCGTATCCATGGTTGAGGAAATACCCAAGGATAATGTTCCGATCCGTGACTAAACTCGCGCCGGAGTAGGGCTGGCCCGATGTCAGATTCAGCTTCGGCTGGATTTCAGCCAGCCGTTGCCGCGTCACTCCCTCGACCTTCAGCGTCCCGACCTTTTGCTGAGCGCCTTCTTTGATCCTGTAGAGAACCGCCAGATTGCGCTCGCCGTGCGTGACCGACAATTGCCGGAGCTCAGGCGTCACCTGGACATGCGTGAAGCCGTTGCTCTCGTACAGTGCGGTGATCGCGTCCACATCCGCTTCCTGCAGTGCCTGGCTGTAAACGCCATGACGCATAAAGAAGGACGCTGACTGCACCCCCAGACGCTCTTCGATCAGCCAGTTGCCGAAATAGCGGTTTCCGGCAACCGAAACCGACTTGATACGGTCGACGGGCCCCAGTTTCACCTGATACGTAATTTGCGTGACGTGGTCCTGGTCGGTTCGGGTATGCGCGACTTTGACTTCGAAGAAGCCTTCCCGCTGGAAATAGTCCCGAATGCGCCGCCCCCCTTCGTTCAGCAGGTCCTCGTCCAGGGTGCCCTCGGCATAGATCGGAACCAGGTTGCGGATTTGCCCCTTGCTGAGGCGGGCGCCCACCACCGCGACCTTCACGACGGGACCGCGCTGGTCGTTGAATTCGTAGTTGAGCCGATGTGCGGGGGGCTGATACTTCTTCGAGGCGAGGCTGACGTCTGCCTCCAGTCGCTGCTGTTTCTGGTAGTACTTGCGCAGGTTGTTCAGCGCGCGGCTCACAGTGTCCGGAGTGACCTTCGAACCCGCCTTCAGCTTTGCCTTTTTCCGAAATGCGGAAATGGTGAGGCCGCTGTCGCCCTGCACCATGACTTCGCCGACCCGCGCCTGCGGTCCGGTTTTTACCTCCATATCGATGTTCATTTCCGCGTTGGTCTTGTCCACGAAGCTGTGCGGCGTGACTTTTCCCTGGTAATAACCGTTGTCCTCCAGAGCCTGTTCCAGCAAACCCGCGGCTCGGTTGACCTTCTCCTGGGCGAATGGCGTGCCGGGACGCAGCTGGGTGGAGTAGCTGAGCTGCATCTGCAACTCTCTGCTTTTTACTCCCGTGACAGAGACCCGGCCGATGAAGAGAGTAGGCTGGCCGCGAAAGATCAGGACCACCGCATTGCCTTGCCATTCGCCGTCCACGGCAATGGAACTGTAGAGGCCGGTTGCGTACAGGCGGCGCAGGCTCTCGCGCATTTTTACCGGATCGAGCGGCGTGTTCGGCTGTTGCGCCAGTCTCTGCGGGAGCGGCTCCAGCGCGGCGCGCGGCACGCCTTTGAAGTGAATTTCTCTGATCGTGAGCCCCGCCCAGCCGCGCAGAGTCTCCTCGGTGGGGACGGCTGCCACCGGGGGCGTGGTGGCAACGTGGTTGTATGAAGGCAGGACACTCCCGGGCGCCACAGACGGCGATCTCCTGCGCTGGCGGGCCGGAGACGTCGGATGCGGTGCCTGGGGCGTGGGATTGATGGGCTGCTGCGCGAGAAGCGGGACCGCCACCAGCAGCAGGATCGCGAATGCCGCGGCCCAGACCCTGTTGGGAACGTCCGGCGGCGCGCTCCGCGGTAGCCGTTCCTCGCGCAATGCGGATGAATCCATCGAACCCAAACTGCCCTCATCCTGCATGGAAAAGGATGCGTCCTGTGAAGGTGAGATGCCGCGGGGAAAGGCGTGTCAAGCTCCCTGCCGCGTGCAGCCCTCGCCCCTTCCCATGCAACAAATTTCTATACTACTGACGGATGAGGACTCCGTCAGGAACGATTGCAGAACGGTATTCGCGCCAGGCGCTTTTTACCGGCATTGGCCCGGAGGGACAGCAGCGGCTCCTGCACGCCCATCTGGCCGTGGTGGGCGCTGGCGCCACCGGGGCCGCGGCGGCTGGTCTGCTGGCGCGCGCCGGCGTGGGCACGCTCACCCTGATCGATCGCGACTTCGTCGAAGAGAGTAATCTGCAGCGCCAGGTGCTGTTCGATGAAGCCGACGCGCGCGAGTCGCTCCCCAAAGCCGAAGCCGCGCGCCGCAAGATCGCGGCCTTCAACAGTGAAGTGGACGTGCGCGCCCATGTGGCGGACCTGGTTCCCGGCAATATTCACGATCTGCTCGGAGGGGCCGAGATCGTTTTGGATGCCACAGATAATTTCGAGACCCGGTACCTGCTCAATGACTACGCCATCGAGCAGGGAAAGCCCTGGATCTACGCGGCTGCCGTCGGAGCATACGCCGTCACCATGAACATCGTGCCCGGCGACACTGCGTGCCTGGCCTGCATCTTTCCGGAGCCGCCCGGGGGAGGGGTGGAAACCTGCGAAACTGCCGGCATTCTGAACAGCGCCGTCAACCTGGCGGCGTCCATCGAAGTGACGGAGGCGATGAAGTGGATCGTGGGCGCCCCCGGTCGAATGCGCCGGAGTCTGCTTTCCTGCGACTTGTGGCGGAATGAGTGGTCCGAGATCGCCGCCGGACGCCCGCGGCCGGATTGCGCGGCGTGCGCCCAGCGAAACTTCCGGCATCTTCGCGGAGAAGGCCGCCCGCACATCACCCTCTGCGGCCGCAATTCCGTCCAGATTCACGAGCACTCGCGGCCCGTCGACCTGGCTGAAGTGGAGGCGCGGCTCCGCCCCCACGGTGAGGTCCGAAGGAATGCGATGCTGCTGCGCTTCCAGCGCGACGACTACACGCTGACGCTGTTCCCGGACGGTCGCGCGATCCTTCAGGGGACATCCGACGTGGGGCTCGCCCGCAGCTTCTATGCTCGTTTTATTGGCTCCTGAAACACAGGCCAATTCGGCTTGACCAGATGGTTCCCATCAGTCTACAAACCCTCTGTACCTCGCGAGTCCCGGCCGCCGGGGCTCTACTCGGCGCTCTCCTGCTCGCGGAGCAGGGGGATGGAGGAGTTGCGAGCACACCGGAAGCGGTGGGCGCCAGCCTCTGTCCCGCGGTTTCCGCACATCGCTCCGCCCTCGCCGGAATTAAGGAGAGCATCGTGAATCCAGGCAGCGAGCATCACCACCACATCGATTACATCGAGTTCAACGCGCCGCAACTGCCTGCGATCAGGGCGTTTTATGGTTCTGTCTTTGGCTGGCAATTTCAGGATTGGGGCCCGGATTACATCGGCTTCGATCATGCAGGCGTGACCGGCGGGTTCCATCGCGGCGAGCCGGTCCGCGGCGCCGGGCCTTTGGTCATCCTGTTCTCCGCCGATCTTGAGCCACGGAGGCGGCTGTTCGGGAAGCCGGCGCGCCGATTCTGAAGCCCATCTTCTCGTTTCCAGGAGGCCGGCGTTTCCATTTTGCCGACCCGGCGGGAGATGAGCTGGCGGTCTGGGGAGAGTGAATCGCGGTGCCCAGGACCAGATTCGCCGGTAATCTGGTCCTGACCGCAATGAACGCCTATCAGGATGAAGCCGTTGTTCTGCGCACGTGGCCGGTCCAGGAGGCCGACCTGATCGTGTCGCTGTTCACGCGCACGCAGGGGCGCATTCGCGGTGTGGCGAAAGCCGCGGCGAAATCCCGCAGGCGCTTCGGCGGTGCGCTGGAGCCCATGACCTGGGTTTCCGCCAGCTACGTCGAGAAGCCGAAACAGGATCTCGTACGGCTCGACTCCTGTGAGGTTCTTGCCTCGCCGCTGTCCGATCCCGTGGATTATCCCCGCGCCGCCGCCCTGGCCTTCTATGCCGAGGTCCTCGAGGAAGCCTTGCCCGATCACGATCCCAATGAGCCCGCCTTCCGGCTGCTCCTCGCTGTGCTGAACCACACGCGGACAGGCCAGATCTGCATGCCGGTGTCCTATTTCTCGCTCTGGATCACCCGGTTGCTGGGCTGGATGCCCTCCGTTACTCAATGCGTGGTCTGCGGCGAGGCCTTTGGCGGCGAGGCGGCCTGGTTCCATGCCGAAGAGGACGGCCTCGTTTGCGCCAGACATAAGCGCGCGGCGAGCCGCATGCTATCCGCTGAGTCGCTGCTGCTGGCACGGCGGATTTTTCAGTCGCCGATTGCGGCGCTGGCCCACGAGGTCTGGACCGCCAGCCGGGGCGCCGACCTTCGCCGGTTCGTCTTTCAGGCGCTGGAGCGGCATCTGGAACGGCGCCTGCGTTCCGCCGTTGCTCTGGCTGGCGGTTGTTGTTAAATTTCGCGCGGCCGCCATGGAAAAGGTAATGAGAGCCTCTCCAGTCAGCGGCTAAGAAGTGGCCGCCGGGCGGTTGCTTGCGACTCGCTCAGGTTTCTGGTCATCTACACTGGAGGCCCCGAGGGAAATCCATGAAAATTGCAGGCAGCGTCACAGAACTCATTGGCAATACTCCCCTGGTTCAGCTCAACCGCATAGCGGCGGGAGCACATGCGAGAGTCGTCGCGAAGCTCGAAAGCGCTAACCCGGTAAACAGCGTCAAGGACCGCATCGGCTTCGCGATGATCGAAGCGGCCGAACGGGAGGGGCGCATCAAGCCGGGCGAAACGGTTCTGATCGAGCCGACCAGTGGCAACACCGGCATCGGCCTGGCGTTCGTTGCCGCGGTCAGGGGCTACAAACTCATCCTCACCATGCCCGACACCATGAGCATGGAACGCCGTGTGCTTCTGCTCGCCTTCGGAGCCCACATCGTACTTACGCCCGGCCCGAACGGCATGCCCGGCGCCATTGCCAAGGCGAAGCAACTTCTGGGGGAGACGCCGCAGGGATACATGCTGCAGCAGTTTGAAAACCCGGCAAACCCGAAGATCCACTACGACACAACCGGCCCGGAGATCTGGAGCGACACCGACGGTCAGGTGGACATTCTCGTCTCCGGTATCGGCACCGGAGGAACGCTGACCGGCGTCGCGGAGTACATTAAGCCGCGCAAGCCTTCGTTTCGTGCCATAGCCGTGGAGCCCACAGACAGCCCGGTGCTCTCCGGTGGGAAGCCTGGGCCGCACAAAATTCAGGGCATCGGCGCGGGATTCGTACCTGGCGTGCTGAATACAAAGCTGATCGACGAAGTCGTTCAGGTTTCGAACGACGATGCAATTGCCATGGCTCGGCGGCTGCCTCGCGAAGAAGGGCTGTTGGCGGGGATTTCATCCGGCGCCGCGGTTTATGCCGCGGTTCAGGTGGCAAAGCGGCCGGAGAGCGCAGGCAAGCTCATCGTGGTGGTGCTCCCGGATTTCGGCGAACGCTACCTATCCACAGTGCTCTTCGAGAGCCTGCGGAACGAAGCCCAGCAACTGCCCACGACGTCGATTTAAGGCCCCGCCGGGAAAGGCGTGCCTCCGCCAGAAGGGAAAAGCGCCGTCCCATGGGGCACAGCTTTCCTCAGTCAGGGCTCAAGGTGCGGACAAGCCGGCCAGGAGTGATCCAGGGCCGGCCGTCGCGACGGAAATGGGCGGCCCGCTCCTGATTTCCACCGGCCTCCCGATGTCAGCAATCAGTCGAGCAGTTCCGGGTGCTGCCGGATGAACTCCAGCGTTTCCTCGGTGATCCCGTGCCAGAGGATCCCGTATTCGAGGGGTGTCAGAGTATCGCCCGCCTCCACCTTCGCTTCGACACCGCGCGACAGAGGATCGAACGGGCTGACCGCGCACACGCTGCGCAGCTCCGCCAGGTGTTCGCGGTTGACTCTTGCCTCAGTGCTGGCCAGGGCGGTCGTGATGGTGCTCATTCGTTCTCCGTTTGCCGTTTCTCTGCGAAATCGATGAAAAGAACCTGGACGCCGCGCAAAAGAACGCCCCGCTGGCATGCAGTCAGAGGGGCGCGGAGGCGCACTGTGTTCATGCATTTGGATGAGGATCGCTCACTCAGGCGGAGCCGGCAATGTCCCGTTGTGGGCAGCGCAGCACCCCAAATGGGGGAGCAGGCGTTACGCCGGGTAACCGGCTTCCGGCGGGGAGACCCCAGGTGGAGCGCGCCGGCCCTGTACCCTGCGTGCCGTGGCCTGTACTCTGTACCCCATGGGCCTGTTTGCCACCATGCGCGAGGATATCCGATCCGTGCTGGACCGCGACCCGGCCGCGAGCTCGCGGACAATGGTGGTGCTCTGTTATCCCGGGTTGCACGCGGTGTGGGCGCATCGTCTCACCTCACGGCTCTGGCAGGCGGGATTGCATCTGCCCGCGCGTGTACTCTCCCAGATCGCACGCTTCTGCACCGGGATTGAAATTCATCCCGGCGCGCGGATCGGCCGGCGCGTATTCATCGATCATGGCGCGGGGGTGGTGATTGGCCAAACGGCCATCGTCGGCGACGATGTCACCCTGTATCAGGGAGTGACGCTGGGTGGCACGGGCCATGAACGCGGCAAACGGCATCCCACGCTGCGGACAGGCGTTTTTGTCGGCAGCAACGCGCAGGTTCTCGGCAACATCTGCATCGGCGAAAACTCGCGAGTGGGCGCCGGCTCGGTGGTCCTCCGCGACGTGCCTCCGGATTCAACAGTTGTGGGAGTGCCGGCCCACATCGTGTACCAAAAGGGTGAGAGGGTGCTGATCACCGATCCCAATCAGGTGAAAGACCCGCTCTCGGGCGTCATCATCGCCCTGGCCGATGAAGTCCGGCGCCTGCGGGCTCGCGTGGATTCGCTCGATGGCCAACTGCAGGCCGCTCGCGATCTCGACGAGGTCCGGACGCTGGCCAGCGAGGAGGAAGAGCGCAACGAATACCACAACCAGCAGTCGGGCGAAGGGCTGGTGAGCATGGGGGAAGGAATTTGATGTTCGGCGGCACGCTTGCGCTATTTCCCGATGGCCCCATCGCTCCTGTCTGCAGCGAAGTTTCCGCGATTCCGGCTTCGCTCGAGGCCGGGCTGCGGATTCCCGCGCAAGGCGCTCCTGCCCGCCGCGCAGGAGCCATCCAAACCAGCCGAAGCCGCATCCCAGACAGGGCTTCCTCGTTTTTTGCGGCCCACAGCTTCCCAATGTAATGGGCCGGACATTCAAGGTGTCGCCGGTCCATTATGATGGGTGGCTCCCGCCATGCCCGGTCCCGACGGAAGTCTGATCATGTCATCCTTAACGGCCATCTCGAAGATTCCCATCGAAACCGCGCTCGACCGCATGGTGGATGGGTTTGTCCTGATGGACCCGGAATTCCGGATTGTCTACATGAATCCGGCGGCCGAGCACATCTGGCAAACCTCCTTCTCCGAGGCTGCGGGGCGAACCCACTGGGAGGTGTGGCCGAATTCAGCGGACACGGAACTGGAGCGCCGCTATCGCGCTGCCATGGCCACAGGAGAAGCGCAGCATTTCGAATATCGCACCGCGCGCAATGCCGTGGACCTGTGGCTGGAGATCCACGCTTATCCCAGCGAAGTGGGCCTCACGGTCCATTATCGCGACGTTTCCGAGCGGCGCCGGGCGCAGAGCGAGGCGGCGCGCGTCGAGCGGGCCTACAAAGCCGCGCTGTCCAATACTCCCGATCTGGTCTACGTCTTCGGCCTGGATCACCGCTTTACCTATGCCAATCAGGCCCTGCTCACGCTGTGGGGGCGAAGCTGGGACGATTCCATCGGAAGGAACTGCCTGGAGCTGGGATATCCGGAGTGGCACGCGGCCATGCACGACCGCGAAATCGATGCCGTGATCAAGACCCGCAAGCCGGTGCGCGGTGTCGTGCCGTTTACGGGAACCCAGGGGCGCAGGTATTACGACTACATTTTTGTTCCTGTCATCGGAGTAGACGGCGAGGTCGAAGCCGTGGCCGGGACTACGCGCGACGTAACCGAGCGCCATGAGGCGGAGCAGGAGCTGCGCCGCAGCGAGGAGCGGTTCCGCCTAACCCAGCAGGCGGCGCACCTGGCGGTGTGGGACCTGGATCTGGAGACGGGAACGATTGTCTGGGCGCCGGAGAGCGCGTGGCTGTTCGGGCGTCCGCCGGAGGACATGAACTCTTTCGAGGCGTGTGTCGAGGCGATTCATCCCGATGATCGTCAGGCGGCATGGGAGGCGATGCGGAGTAATATGCAGCGGACCGGCGAGTTCTCGCACACCTTTCGGGTGGTCTGGCCCGACGGGTCTGTTCGCTGGCTGAGCACCCGGGGAAAAACGCTGACTTCGCCGGAGGGGAAAAATGTCAGGCTCCTGGGGATCAACGCCGACATTACCGCCCAGCGGGAGGCCGAGGAGGTGCTGCGGCACGAGCAGCGGCTGCTGGCGGAAGTGTTCCGGCAGGCTCCGGCCTTTATGGCTTGGATGAGCGGACCCGAGCACGTCTTTAAGATGGTGAATCCGCTGTATGAGGAACTCGTCGGACATCGCGATGTGATCGGAAAGCCCGTGCGCAACGTAATACCGGAAGTCCGGGAGCAGGGCTTTCTGGATCTGCTGGATCGCGTTTACCGGACGGGCGAGGTATTTCGGGCGGAGAACCTCGCGGTGGATCTTGCCCGGGAGGCGAACCAGAGCCTGGAACGCCGCTACGTGACCTTCGTGTATCAGCCGATGCGGGAGGCCGACGGAAGCATCTCCGGGGTGATTGCGCTGGGAGTGGATGTGACCGAGACCATGAAGGCGGAGGAGGCACTGCGCCAGAACGAGAAGCTCGCGGCTACCGGGCGGCTGGCGGCCTCGATTGCGCACGAAATCAACAACCCTCTCGAGGCCGTGACGAACCTGCTGTACCTGCTGCGTCAGGAGCCGTCGTTGTCCCCCGAGGCGAGCGCGTGGGTGAGCACGGCCCAGTCTGAGCTGGCGCGGGTGTCTCAAATCGCGACGCAGACCCTGCGCTTTTACCGGCAAAGCACGAAACCTGCGCAGACAAACATTCACGAGATCCTGGATTCCGTGGCGGCGCTGTACGAGCTGCGGCTCCGATCCGCGGAGATTACTCTGGCGCGGCGCTATTCGGGCCATCCGGAAGCCCGGGTTTTCGAAGGCGAGCTGCGCCAGGTGGTGACCAACCTGCTCGGCAATGCCGTGGACGCGGTGCGACCCGGCGGCCGTATCCTGCTGCGCCAGCGAAGGGCCACGGACCGGAGGAGCGGGCGGCCCGGCATACGGGTCACCGTGGCTGACGCCGGTCACGGAATCCCACCGGAAATTCAGGGACGCATCTTCGATCCGTTCTTCAGCACCAAGGGCTCGCTCGGCACGGGCTTGGGGCTGTGGATCACCCGCGAGATCGTCCAGAAGCACCATGGCCGGATCGCGGTGCGGTCATCGGTCAGGCCAGGGCGTTCGGGCACCGTATTTGCGCTGTTTCTGCCGGATGTGGCCGGGTAAGCGGCCGGTTTTCCTCAGTCTTCACCTAAGCCAGCCGCCCGACACGCCGATAAGGCTGTCAAGGGCGCCGTGCGTCCAGACTGAGGCGCGGGACCGGGGATCATGGCTGAGAAACGAGAATGCTGGCAGCCGGAGGAGTGGCACCGGTATGCCCTCGCGCTGGAGGCCTCCCAGGAAAGCTTCTGGGACTGGGATCTGATCGCTAATCTCGTGTGGGGATCGCATCGGTGGCAGGCACTGACCGGGGTGTCGGCATCGCGCGTGCCCCTGAGCGCGTGGATGGAGCGGGTACACCCTCTGGACAAGCCCCGGCTCGAAGCCGAGCTGCGCGCGGTGCGGGTGGGCAGGACGCGCGCCCTCGAGAACGAGCACCGGGTTCGCCATGCCGATGGGCAGTGGCGATGGACGGTGGCGCGCGCCACCGCTGCGGAAGACGATGCTGGACGGATTACCCACGTAGCCGGGTCACTGACGGACAATACCGGGCACCGCACCGCCGATGCTCTGACCGGCCTCCCGAATCGGCTGTCTTTTATCGATCGTCTGGAGCGCCGGATCGAGCGGGCCCGGCTGCGCGGAGACTGGAACTTTGCCGTGCTCGCTCTCGCCGTCGACCGGTTCGACCGGGTGAATGAGACGCTTGGCTCCGCCGGCGGCGACCAGCTGCTGCTGGAAACCGCCTTGCGCCTACAGGCGGTGATGCCCGAGGGTTCGCTCGCGGCGCATCTGAGCTGCGCGGAGTTTCTTGTGTGCCTGGAGGGAACTGCCTCAGAGGCGGAAGCAGCGAGCTTTGCGAGAGAAGCGGCGGCGGCTTTTCGCGAGGTCTTTGTATGGCATGGCAGCCGGCTGTGGCCTCAGCTGGCGATCGGCGTCGCTCAGGCGGACGCCCGCTGCGCGCATCCGGAGGATCTTGCGGGCTGCGCCGAGAGTGCGCTGAGTCACGCTCGCCGCGAGGAGCCGCCGGCCATCGTGTGCTACTCCGCGGGAATGCGCGAGCGCGCGCTCAGGAAGCTGGAGCTGGAAGCCGATCTGGAGCGGGCAATTCGCGGAGGCGAACTCGAGTTGTTTTACCAGCCGGAAGTCGATCTGCGAACCGGGGGCACCATCGGATTTGAAGCGCTGGTGCGCTGGCGGCATCCGCGCCTCGGGCTACTGCCGCCTTCGGAGTTAATTCCGCTGGCGGAGGAAACGGGGCTGATCCTCCCTTTGGGAGACTGGGGCATGCGCGAGGCCTGCCGCCAGCTCGTCAAGTGGAGGGGCGCCGCCAAATCCACAGTGGAAGAGTTGCGGATCAGCGTCAATCTGTCCGCCCGGCAGTTCGTACAGGCGGATCTGGTGGATCGCGTGCGGCAGGTTTTGGACGAAACGCGCCTCGCGCCGTCCAGCCTGCGGCTGGAGGTGACCGAAAGCAGCGTGATCGCCGATGCTCCGGCCGCCGCCGAGGCCATGCGCGAGCTTGGCAGGCTGGGCGTGGGGCTGCACCTCGATGACTTTGGCGTGGGCTACAGCTCGTTCGAATACCTGCGGAAATTTCCGTTCGATACGCTCAAAATCGATCGCTCGTTTACTCGCGATGTCGCGTACGATCGCGAATCCCAGCAGATCGTGCGCAGCATTCTGGACCTGGCGGGATCCTTCAGTCTCAACGTCGTGGCGGAGGGCATTGAAAATGCCGGCCAGCTCAGGCAGCTAAGGGAACTGGGATGCCCTTGCGGCCAGGGGTACTACTTTGCCCGCCCGATGAATGCAAAGTCGATCGAGGCCCTGCTCCGGCAGCAGAAGACAGTACCGAAGAAACTGTCGCCGGCGTACGCCTGAAGCCGCGGGAAATCAGGCTGTGGGATTGGAATGGGAATCGGAACCCGGCCGAGCCACCGCGGGCTGCATCGTGATCACACGCACGGGTTCCGGAGCAGAACCGGAAACATCGGAGCGGAAGTTCTCCGGCGGCAGCACCTCGCCCCGGAGGTTCAGGGGCTGCTCCGCGGATTCCCCCTTGGCCGATTCACCGCTCTCGGACAATGCCGGGGCGATGTACGGCTCAGGTTCTGCCGCGGTGGGCGCGGCGGCTTCAGCTTCCTCGCCCGCGTCGGAGTTCAAAGCGGAAACGGGAGGAAACTCCTGCTGGCCCCAGTCCGCAGCCGTCGACTCCGCAATCGGGGTGCCGGCGGGCGGTTCTTCCTCGTCCATCGCTTCTGCAGGGTAGGCTGACGACGCCAGGTGCTCTGATCCAGCGTCTTCAAAAGCCGCTGGCTCTGCCGGCGCATCCCTTACAAAGGACGCGCAGGGGGTCGGCTCAAGACTGATTTCCGTGCCCACAAACACAAACTCTCTCGGGGCAAGCGTCGCGCGGACACCCACCGCAGATTCCCTGGGGCGCCGGCGGTGCAGGAATCCCAAAAACCGCGGCTGAGACTTCGGCTCCTCCGTGAGCGTTTCCTTCAGGGCCGAGCGCAGGGACGCGATGGGATCTGTTTGAGCTTCCGTCGGAATACGAGGTTCGTCGTCTGGCACCCCCGCCGAGGATGTCGAGGGCAGATCAGGTAAGCTCCCGGAGAGGGGTGCACCATCCGACATCGCAAGTTCCTCCCATCCTGGCGCCATAAACGAATCGATGCGCAAGCGCTGCGATTCAGGCTCATCGCCTGGGGGCGTAAAAGACCTGCAACTCTGCACCGCAAGTAACACGCTCGGCCGGCATCCGCCGAAAACTCCGAGCACCGTCCATTATACAAATGAATGCTTTAAATGAAACTCCCGCGTATGGGGAAGAGAAACTCCTTGGTAACGCCCAGGAGAATCCCGCCGTACGTGGTGCGAACCACGGGTGCGCGCCGAGCGAAGAGGCGCTCTCAGCACGTTCGTCCGTGCCGCGCCCGCTGGCTCCCCGGCATCGTTCTGCAAAATCGATTTGCTATTGCCCTTTTCCCCGGCGAGCGACTACATTGATGCAGGCGGCCCAGCACCGCTTTTGGAGCCGGGAGAATAGCGCGCCATTCCCGAGGTGTTTCTTTGGCCATCCATTCTCGTATCCCTCCTTCAACGAACAGGAAACAAGGAATGAAGAAGCAATTTGCCGCGAAGAAGCAGGGGCGCGCTGGCGCACCCGCGTACAGGAATGCCGGCCTGTCCTCAGAGCGACGTGCCAAGGATCTCCTCGCGCGGATGACGCTGGAAGAGAAGGCCGCGCAAATGCTCTGTATCTGGCAAAAGAAGCCGGAGACGTTGACCGATGCCCAGGGAAATTTCGATCCGGCGAAGGCGAAGAAGTCGTTCCGCGACAAGCGCGGCCTGGGCCAGGTGGGCAGGCCCAGCGACGCGGGCGGCGGGCGCAATCCGCGGCAGATGGCGGAGCTGACCAACGCAATCCAGACCTTTTTTCTGGAGAGCAGCCGGCTGGGAATTCCGGTGATCTTTCACGAGGAGTGCCTGCACGGGCACGCCGCTCCCGGGGGCACCAGCTTCCCCCAGCCCATTGCGCTGGGCGCGACGTTCAATCCGGATCTGGTCGAAAAGCTCTTCGAGATGACAGCGCTCGAAGCCCGGTTGCGCGGGGCGCATCATGCGCTCACGCCGGTCGTGGACGTGGCCCGCGAGCCGCGCTGGGGCCGCGTGGAAGAAACCTACGGCGAGGATCCGTACCTGGTTTCGCGGCTGGGCATTGCCGCGGTGAAGGGTTTCCAGGGCGAGCGGAATTTCCGGGACAAGCGCCACGTCCTGGCCACCCTGAAGCACTTCGTCGGCCACGGCCAGCCGGAGTCGGGGATGAACTGCGCGCCGGCCAATGTGTCGATGCGGGTGCTGCGCGAGACCTTCCTCTATACCTTCCAGGAGGCGCTGCGAGAGGCAAAGGCAGTGACGCTCATGGCCTCGTACAACGAGATCGACGGCATCCCATCCCACGCGAACAAGTGGCTTCTGCGCGACGTGCTGCGCAAGGAGTGGGGATTTGAGGGATTCGTGGTTTCGGATTATTACGCGATCTGGGAGCTGGGCTATCGGCCGGATACGCACGGCCACTTCGTCGCGAAGGACAGCAAAGAATCCTGCCGCCTGGCTGTCGAAGCCGGCGTGAATATCGAGCTGCCCGATCCGGACTGCTACCTGCACCTCGTCGATCTCGTCAGGAAGGGCGTCCTGAAGGAGAGGCAGCTGGATGAGCTGGTGGCGCCGATGCTCTTCTGGAAGTTCGAGCTGGGCTTGTTCGACGACCCGTACGTCGATCCGGACGAGGCGGATCGCGTCGTCGGCTGCGATGCGCATCGCGAACTCGCGCTGACCGCCGCGCATGAGGCGATTACGCTGCTGAAAAACGAAAACAACGCGGCGCCCCTCAATCTTGACAAGCTGAAAACAATCGCGGTGATCGGCCCCAACGCGCACCGGACCCTGCTGGGCGGCTACAGCGGCGTGCCCAAACAGGAGATCACGGTTCTGGATGGGATCAGGGCAAAGGTTGGCAACAAGATCAGGGTCGTTTACAGCGAAGGCTGCAGGATCACCATCGGCGGCAACTGGAACAAGGACGAAGTCGTCCCGAGCGATCCGGACGAGGACCGGCGGCAGATCAGGGAAGCCGTTGAGGTGGCGAAGCAGGCGGACGTGGTCGTGCTGGCCATCGGTGGCAACGAGCAGACCTCGCGCGAAGCGTGGGGCCTCAATCACATGGGCGACCGCACCAGTCTCGACCTGATCGGGCGACAGGAAGAACTCGTGCAGGCCATGCTGGCGCTGGGCAAGCCGGTGATCGTCTTCCTGTTCAACGGTCGTCCGCTCTCCATCAACTATCTCGCGCAGAACGTGCCCGTCATCTACGAGTGCTGGTACCTGGGCCAGGAGACGGGCCGCGCCGTCGCCGATGTGCTCTTCGGCGACTTCAATCCCGGCGGCAAGCTGCCGATCAGCATC
>DAHUYD010000076.1 GCA_027315385.1 Acidobacterium sp. | reverse complement strand
CCAACCCGGTAGCCCTGGCACCACGCCTGGTTCTCGAACATCGGAGCTTCTCCCGGTAGAATCAAAGCTAACCATGACAGGCAGGCGTAAAGGTGAGCAGGCCGCCTCCGGAGCGGCAGGAACGGGAACTGTACCCGCCGTTCGGACCGCGGCGGAGGGCGCAGCTGGTTCCGCGCAGGAGCTGGAGGTTCGCTACAACCCCGCGGACATCGAGGCGCGCTGGCAGGAAAGGTGGGCGGCGCAGACCGGCTTGTATGCCGCCGAACCGGCGGACTGCGGCAAGCAGAAGTATTACGTCCTGGAGATGCTCCCCTATCCTTCGGGGCAGCTCCACATGGGTCACGTGCGCAACTACGCAATTGGCGATGCGCTGGCTCGTTATATGTGGATGCAGGGCTACAACGTGCTGCACCCCATGGGGTGGGACGCCTTCGGGCTGCCGGCGGAGAATGCCGCGCTGAAAAACAATACGCCGCCCCGTGAGTGGACCCGGAGCAACATCGCCGCCATGAAGCGGCAGTTCATCCGCCTCGGCATGGCCTTTGACTGGTCCACCGAGGTGACCACCTGTCTGCCTGACTACTACCGCTGGAACCAGTGGTTCTTCCTGCGGATGTACGAGCGCGGACTCGCGTACCGCAGGAAGAGCAAAGTGAACTGGTGCCCGGCCTGCGCGACCGTGCTCGCCAACGAGCAGGTAGTGGACGGCTGCTGCTGGCGCCACGAAGACCAGCGCGTCGAGCAGCGGGATATCGAGCAGTGGTTCCTGCGGATCACGAACTACGCGCAGGAGTTGCTCGACGATCTCCGGACGATGGACGGATGGCCGGAGAAGGTCCGAACCATGCAGCGCAACTGGATCGGGCGCAGCGAGGGGGCGGAGATCGCCTTCGACATCGAAAATCCTGAGGACGCGCCGGCCGATGAGGGGAAGGCGCGGCGCGGGGGGACAGCAATTCTGCCCGCGCGCGACGGCGCGAAAACGTGGGGGAAGGTCAGCGTCTTCACCACGCGCGTGGACACGATCTATGGCGCCACCAGCATTCAACTCGCGCCCGAGCATCCGCTGGTGCGGCAAATGGCCGCAGGCAATGCCGAGCTGGCGCAGTCGGTCGCCCCGTTGCTGGAGCAGCAGAAGCAAGCGCGAGAAGCCGGCGACGTCGGCGCCATCGAGAAGCACGGCGTTTTCACCGGCTACTATGCCATCAATCCGTTCAACGGCGAGCGGCTGCCCGTCTGGGTGGGCAATTATATTCTGCTTGACTACGGGACAGGCGCGATCATGTCCGTGCCCGCCCACGATGAGCGTGACTACGAGTTTGCGAAGAAATACGGTCTGGAAATCCGAATTGTGGTGCTGCCGCGCAAAGTTGGGGGCGAAGCCGCGCAGAACGGCGAGCGCGAATCCCTGCTGCCCTATACAGAGGAAGATTCGCTGCTGATTAACTCTGGCCCCTTCAGCAGCCTGGGGTGCCAGGAAGCGCAGCACAAAATGGCCGCGTATGCCGCGGAGCACGGATTCGGCAAGGCTATGGTGACGTATCGCCTGAAGGACTGGGGCATCAGCCGCCAGCGCTACTGGGGCACCCCCATCCCGATGCTCTACTGCGAAACATGCGGCATTGTGCCGGTTCCGGAGAGCGACCTGCCCGTGCTGCTGCCGGAGAATGTTGAGATCACGCAGCAGGGCGGATCGCCGCTGGGAAAAGTGCCGGACTTCGTCAACGCTGTCTGTCCGAAGTGCGGCGGCAAGGCGCGGCGCGAGACGGACACGATGGATACGTTCGTCGATTCCTCCTGGTACTTTTACCGCTATACGGATGCGAAGAACGACAAAGCTCCATTTGCAACTGAAACGGTTGCGTATTGGTTCCCGATCGACCAGTACATCGGCGGAGTGGAGCACGCGATCCTGCACCTGATCTATTCGCGCTTCTGGACGAAGGTGATGCGCGACCTGGGTCTGGTGAAGAACAACGAGCCCGTCGAGCGGCTGTTCACCCAGGGAATGGTGATCAAAGACGGCGCGAAGATGTCGAAGAACAAGGGCAATGTGGTCTCGCCCGACGACATGATCGCCCGCTACGGCGCGGATGCAACGCGGATGTACTCGCTCTTCGCCGCGCCTCCGGACCGCGACCTCGACTGGCAGGAAGACGGCGTGGCCGGGGTGAGCCGCTTCCTGGGACGCGTCTATCGGTTTGCGGCAAAGCATGGCGATCCCGCGAAAAGAAGCAAGGTGCCTGGCACGGTGGCTTCGGCGGCCTCGCACGCGCTGATCCGCAAGCTCCACCAGACCATCCGCAGGGTCACCGAGGATTTCGGCGGCCGCTGGCATTTCAACACGGACATTGCGGCCATCATGGAACTGGTAAACACCCTCACCGCGGCCGAACCTCAGATTGCCGCCGGTGACATCCCGGACGCGGTCCTCGCGGAGATTCTGCGCACGCTGACGCTGCTGCTCGCGCCCTTCGCTCCATTTCTCGCCTGCGAACTGTGGGAACAGATCGGTGAGAGCGGCAACCTTCTGCGCGCGCCCTGGCCTGAGTTCGACCAGGCGCTGGCGAAGGAAGAGCAGATTGAGATCCCCGTGCAAATCAACGGCAAACTGCGCGCCGTGGTACGCGTCGACGCGGAGGCGAGCGAAGACATGGTGCGCGATGCGGCGCTGGCTAACGAGAAAATCGCTGCCCTGCTCGAAGGAAAAGAAGTTGTGCGCATGGTGCTGGTGCCGCGCAAGCTGGTCAACATTGTGATCAAGTAGAAGAAGGAATCATGCCGGTTTCAACAACCCGGGCCGCTGCGCCCGCGCCTCCTGGGCCCGGTGTCCCTCCCCGCGGCGTTTCGTTTATCGGCGTTCTTCAGCGTTGCCGGAAGCATCCCTCCTGGCTCGCGCTGGAACTGCTGTGGCGCTGGGGCTACGGCATTCCCCTGCTTGCCGTCATTGCCTGGGAGTTCCAGCGCATTGGAGCCGATACGTCGGCGCGCGTACAGGCCACGGGAGTACAGCATTTCTCGCTGCAGACACCGATGGCGGGCGCGCTGGCAATTGCGCAGGCTTATATGATTCTGTGGCCGCCGGTCATTCACGCGCTCAGGTGGCTGCTGCCCTGCGCGATGGTGGGCTGGGCGCTGGCTGCTGGCGTGGGCCGCAACCTGGTGCTGCGCCGTTACCTCCCCGCGCTGCCCTGGCGTCCAGGCCCCCTGGTGGTGCTGCAACTGCTGCGGGCGGCGGGTTTATTCGCTATGGCGGTTAGCTGGTTTTTGGCGATCCGGTGGGCGGCGGATTTCAGCCTTGCAGGAGTGTCGACCGCTTCGGAGACGACGGCGGAACCGAGCCTGGTCCTCTATCTGGCGCTGGTCATCGCCATTTCGCTCGCCGCGATCACCCTCTGGCTGCTGCTGAGCTGGGTGCTCTCCATCGCGCCGCTGATTTCGCTGCTGGAAGGATGCGGCATCGGGGCAAGCCTGCGGCGCAGCATGCGGCTGGGCCATCTCAAAAGAAAGCTGGTGGAGATCAACATGGCCGTGGGTTACTGGAAGCTGGCCGCGACGGTGCTGGTGATGATTCTTACGGCCACGCCGGCGGCGTTTGTGGTGGCGATCCAGGGAATGTGGCTCTACCTGTGGTGGGGCGCGGTCAGCGTGCTGTACATGGTGCTGTCAGACTTCTTCCAGGTGGCGCGGGTGGTGGGGTTTGTGGAGCTATGGAGAGCGGGCGCCGAGGCAATACCTCCTTCAGTGCGCTAGTGCCACCCTCTCTTTACACCACAAATAATCCCTGCCACACTGGGCTGTGACCACCCCTTCCATCGTTATCCTCGATTTTGGATCGCAGTACACGCAGCTCATCGCGCGGCGCATCCGCGAGCAGAATGTCTTCTCCGTCGTGCTGCCATGCTCGGCGAATCTGGCCGAAATCCAGGCGCAGAACCCCATCGGCATCGTGCTCTCGGGCGGCCCGTGCTCGGTCTACGACACGGACGCGCCGCCCGCCGATCCAGCCGTGCTGCAGCTGGGCCTCCCGGTGCTGGGCATCTGTTACGGCCTGCAGTTCATCACGCATCATCTCGGCGGTCGGGTGCGCTCGGCGGAGAAGCGCGAGTACGGCCACGCCGAGGTGGAGATCGT
>DAHUYD010000071.1 GCA_027315385.1 Acidobacterium sp. | reverse complement strand
GGATTTCCCGTCCCTGCGGGGTGCTCACCACGTCGGCCCGCGCGGCAACGGTTGCGGGCGGCAGGTGCGTCAGCGCCCTCATATCGGGATAAAGCTCCGCGGGCGTGTACGTATACTGCGTTCCCCACCAGTCGAAGGTGGTCGGCGCGTAGGGTACCCAGTAGAAATTGCGGCTGACAATGTGCCCCGCGGAATCCTTGAGCGTCAGGTCGATGAAGAATATCCTCTCCACTCCGTTAAACAACTTTGCCGGGAGACTGAGCACCTGCTGCGAGCTGTCGGCGGGCGCGCTCACCACCCGCTCCGCGCTGTACAACTGGTTCCAGTTGATGCCGTGCACGTCCACGCTGGCATGCAGCCCATCCACCCGTCTGTAAGTGCTGTTCACCAAGGCAATCGACTGATTGTCGTAGGAATACTGGATATGCAGCGGCTCGCAGGCCTTCTTTACCCCGAAATAGCCGGGGTCCGCTTCGAGATTGTAATCGTACAGATGCCAAATCATCGAAGGCCAGGCGTTGTTCAGCATCCACTGGATCACCCCGGTGGAGTAGTACTTATTGCGCGAGTAGGCCTCGAACATAGCGCGTTCCGAGTCGTACTCCATGGTCCCCGCCATGCGGTCGAACTGCGCTGCTGAAGTGGGTTTCTCATACATCGCGTCCATTGCCAACAGGAGGTCCTTGAGGTTCGTGAACTCCCCGCTGCCCATGTGGTAGCTCCAGTCAGCCGAGGGCGGCCAGGCATCGGGATCGGGAAGAAACTTCGCGCGGCTCGCGCGCGACGGAATGTCCGGCCCCGGGCTGGTTTCCGTGTTGTATCCGAATGCGCCGCCGAAGCGCTTATCCACATACCAGTAACTCGGTTCAACATAGTTATATGGCCCGGTCATCTTCACACCGCTGGGGCCGGTAACAGTTGTAACTTGCCCCCCGGCGGAGGAAATGATCGGATTGGGCCAGTGCGTCTCCGCTTCCACCTTGAGATACGCGCTCTCCACATTGGCCGGTGGAGCGTTGTCACTGCCGTTCAGCCACACCAGAAGGCTCGGATAATGCCGCAGCCGCAGCATCTGCGAACGCAGCGATGCCGTCGCAACGGCGATGTCCCGCGGTGTCCAGGTCTTCCACCGCTCCCAGTGATCGCAGCAGCACCAGCCGGCCATCACCAGAATCCCGTTTTTGTCCGCAAGCCGGAAGAAGTCGCCGGTATCCAGTTTGCCTTCCAGCCGAATCGTGTTCAGTCCTATGTTGCGCACCAGTTCGAACTGCTCCCGGAGCCGCTCGGGGTTACTACGCAGCATCATGTCCTGCGACCACCCTCCGCCACGAATCAGGATCGGCTTGCCATTCACACGAAACAGACGGCTGCCGGTCCCGGTCAGCTCCGAGGTTATCTCTCGAATGCCGAACTCAACGCTCTTCTGGTCGCTGAGCTGCCCCTGCACGCGAACGCTCATCGAAAGGCGCTCGAGAGTTGGCAATCCCATCTGCCACGGCCACCATATTTTCGGATCGTGAATTCGCAGTTGCGGAAACTGCTCCGGAGTAAACACGATTGTCCGCTGCTCGTGGGGAGCCAGCGAAACCGTCTGCTGAAAGCCCGCGCCCGACGCGGATCCGGACACGACGCTCTGCACGGCCTGATCCGTGGCGTTCTCCACTTCGGCATAGACGGTCAGATCCGCGGTGCTCAGGTTCTCATCCGGAAAATGCGTGGCGACCATCGGCGAGCGCAGCGCCACGGGTCCCGTGCTCACCAGATCCACCGCGCCCCACAGGCCCATGTCCTTGTCCGGCGGCGCGGGACTCCAGTCCACCCAGTTGATGCCCAGGTCCATCGGCGTGGGAGCGAATGTCTCCACCGCCAGCGCGTTTGAGCCGCGGGGCTTCAGATATTTCGTCACATCCAGGTCGTAGGTTCGGTACGCGCCCGCGATCTGCGACGAGTCCGCCACTTTGTGACCGTTCAGCCAGATCTCCGCCCGATAGTTAATGCCGCCGAAGTGCAGCCAATACCGCCCCCCCCGCTGCGGACCCGCGGGCGCGGTGAACTGATCGCGATACCACCATCCGCAGTGATAGGGGCTATCGGCCGGCATCGGCAAATTCTCGAAATTTTCGCCAATCGGGTAAGACGTGCCCGGAATCTTCCGCAAATTATCGCCGAAATACGGGTCGGGATAGATGCCCGCCACTACCTGGGCCGCCAGCACTGTGCTGGGCACCGTCGCGGCGATCCACCTCTGGGTCGGAAATCCGACCACCGAAATCGCGTCGCCCGCCACGCTGACTTTGCACGCCGACTGAAGCCGCCAATTTTTATGCAAAGCAGTCACGCTCGCCGCGTGCAGCGAGGGAGCCAGCAGCGCGCAGACAACAAGCCAACAGGCCAATAACCCATTCATCATGCCATCACCTTCCCCGCTCGCCCTTCGGCAAGCCGCGAGCTTCTGAGCTGTGTTCTGAACTTTCTGCTGCGGACTCATTTCCCGACAACACGACTTCTTCACTCGCCAATAACCCTCGCCGACGCGCCCGCTCCCGGACCGCAGGCGGCGCGGATGAGCCGCGTTCCACCAGTTCCGGGGTCAGCATCTGCAAACGAAACCTGTGCGGACCTCCCGCGCGCGGCTGCTCAAGCGCCTTCAGCATTCGCTGCGTCGCCAGCAATCCCATCTCCCGCAGCGGCTGGCGAATGGTCGTCACTCCCGGCGTGGCCAGGGCAGCGGGCAGGATATCGTCAAAGCCCACCACCGAGCAATTCTCGGGGACGCGCAGTCCCGCCTCAGCGAGCCCCCGCACCACTCCCAGCGCTGTCAAATCGTCGAATGCCAGCACTGCCGTGAAGTCTCGTCTCGAAGCCAGCATCTCCCGCGTCAGTTGCAGGCCCCCTTCAAATCCCGATCGCGGGTCCACGCGGTTCGGCAGCTGAAATATCAAACGGGAATCCAGCCGCACTCCCGTCTCGGCGGCCGCGTGCCGGATGCCGGCCCAGCGCGGCTCGCTGTCGAACATTTCCTCCGGGCCACGGATCACCGCGATCCGCCGATGCCCCAGCGCATGAAGGTGCCGCATCGCCAGCGCGCCTCCGGCGTGGTTATCCACCAGCACCGATGGAATTCTGCGCGCGGTCAGATCGCGGCCCACAATCACAATGGGCACATGATTCTTTTCGACGTCGGCGAGCAGGTTGGCTTCTTCGAACACCCAGCTCGCGATGACAATCACGCCTTCGGCCCGCCGCTCCAGGATCATCCGCAAATAGCTGTCGAAGAGTTTCCGCTGCGTCTGCGCGTTGACCAGGAGCGAAAAATAATTCGCCGGCTGCAGCCCGTCCTCGATCCCGCGAATCACCGGAATGCAGAACGGGTCCGACATGTCGAACGCCAGCACCCCAATCGTCTGCGTGCGCCGCCGCCGCAGCGACCGCGCATAGGCGTCCGGATGGTATCCGAGCCGCCGCGCCATCGCGCGAATGCGCTGCCGCGTGGTCTCAGCCACATGCCGGGAAAGCGGTGCCTCGCTCAGCACGATCGATACCGTGGAGACGGAGAGTTGGCAGGCGTGAGCCACGTCGGACAGCGTCACGTGTCCCGATTCGCGCTTCGCCACGACCATCTCCTTCCCTGCGCCTGGCCCTTGCCGCCCGGACCACCGGTGAGCCCAGGGGAGCGCCATCAACAGCGCTCCCGCTTTTGCCCCTTGACAGGTGCGTTAAATGTTCCTACATTCATATACCATTCAAACGTTTGAAGTCCAGCATTTCCGGAGGGTGCGCATGAACTCAGGGGGAATCGCCGGAACCCGCTCCTTACTCTGCATCGCTGTCCTGGTGCTCGCCATGGGCACGGCCGCGCTCGGCCAGGCCGGCCGCGGCAGCATCAACGGAACCGTCACCGACCCCAGCGGAGCGGTGGTTTCTGGCGTCACCGTCAGGCTGGTCGACACGGCCACCGGCGCGGCGCGGCAAACCACGTCGAGCGGTGGCGGCTTCTACACCTTCATCTCGCTCAACCCCGGTGTGTATCAGATCACCGCCAGCCGCTCAGGCTTCGCCACCGTGGTTCGCAACGGCATCAGCGTCAGCGTCGACCAGACAACCGTCGTCGACGTAGCCCTGCGCGTCGGACAGGTACAGCAGGTCGTCACGGTCAACCAGGCATCCAGCCTCATCGAGCCCAGCAACTCGACCGTTGGCCAGCTAATCTCAGCCGCGACCATCGATCGCATGCCACTGCTCAATCGCGATGTGTATGACATGGTCCAGCTCAGCCCAGGCGTCACTCCCGCGAACGGCAGCCCCAACTCGTCCAACTCGCAGCAGATCGCGAGCATCACCAACGGACGGCCAGGGATCGACGTGTCTTCCTACACCTTCAACGGTTCTATCATCGGCTCGGTCTATTACATGGTGGACGGCAGCCCGGTGGGCATCGCCGAAAATAACGCCGGCGGCATCATCCCCGCGCTCATGATACCCGAAGACGACGTGGAAGAAGAGCGTATGGAAACGCAGAACACCCCGGCTTCTTATCAAAGCGGAGGCGCGGGCGTGATCAGCCTGGCGACCAAGTCAGGCGGCGACGCATTCCACGGCGATGTATTCGGTGTCTTCCGCCCCAACGCTCTCTCCTCCAACGAGTACTTCAACAAGCAGCTCCAGCTCGGCTCGGGCCTGCCCAATACACCCCTGTCGTATCACCGTTATCAGGAAGGCGCGGCCATCGGCGGACCCATCATCCACCGGAAGCTCTTCTTCTTTGGCGATTACGAAGATACTCAACAGGCTCTCTACGACGGCTCGAATATCTTCACCGTGCCCACCAGCGCGGAGCGCACCGGCGACTTCTCTCACGATAGCTTCACCATCTACGACCCTCTGCTGCCCGACAACCCCGACGGGACTCGCCAGCCCTTTCCCGGGAACGTAATCACCAATCCGAACCCCATCGCGTTGAAGTTTCTGTCCGAGATGCCCAAGTGCAACGCTCCCAATCCCGGGACGTGCGATCAGTCTCCGGACGGCGCCACCAACAACCTTATCGTCCCCGGCGTCGATCCTCTGGAATGGCATAAATTCGACGCCCGCATCGACTGGGATAAGAGCGAGAAGCAGCATATCTTCGGCCGCTACTCCTGGGACCATCTCTTCAATTCGCTGGTCAACGCCTTCAACAATGCATGGGATCCCTTTTACGCGCAGAACGAGACCCACGCGCAAAATATCCTGCTGGCGGACGATTACACCCTGAATTCAACCACCGCGCTGCAGTTGCGCTACTCCTTCACGCGCCATTTCGAAAACCAGGGCGGCGACCCAGCACAAAGTTCGCAGGATAACCTCGCCACGCTCGGTTTTGTCACGCCCACCGCGGCCGAAGAGAACTATAAGACTCTTCCCTATGTCCTCTTCGACGATGTGGGAGGCGGCGTCGGGGGCACAGCCAACTACAACACCTTCCAGTACGCCAGCGAAAACAGCGACGCCAGCGCGACGCTCACGAAAGTCATCGGCAGGCATGAACTGAGCGCAGGCTTCGAGTACATGAAGAGGTTTCTGAATGTGGGCCAGCCGCCCTCACCTTCCGGATCCTATGCCTTTGACATATCCGCGACCGACCAAACCGTCGCAAGCGGCGTCGGCGGCAGCGACTTCGCCTCGTTCCTGATCGGAATGGGCGAGCAACCGGGATACGAAGGCGGAGACGCTCCTAATTTCACCAAGGACCTTTTTGTGGCGGAAGCCAGTCCGTACTATGGAGCCTTCATCCAGGACACTTACCACCCCATAGAGAAGTTGACCGTCACGGCCGGACTACGCTGGGACGTCTTCGGCGGCCGGACCGAGCGCCACAACCGTCTGGAATACTTCAATCCGTCAATCTCCGCCACCGCCAGCGGCGTTCCGTATACGGGCGCGGAGGTCTACGTGAACGGCGGCGACCGCACACCGTTCACCACCAACCTGGCCAACATCGGGCCGCGTCTTGGCTTTGCCTTCCAGCCCATGAAGACGCTCATGTTCCGGGGCGGCGCTGGAATCTACTACGGTCCCAGCCCGGAGATGGTGGGCAGCGCGCTGCTCGACAGCGACGGCTACTCCACCTCGACGTTCTGGAACGCCACCTGTTTCAACGCCGATGGCAACACCGTCTATAACGGCACCTCGGCCTGCGTGGGCGCCGCGCCGGGCAGTCCCGCGCCCAGCGTCACGGGCATTTATTCCCTCACCAATCCTTTCCCCAACGGAGTGGTGCCCTTCATCAATCATCCCTCCGGATACGCCACCAATCTGGGCACAACTCTGAACACCGTACTCCACTCGCAGCGCACGCCCACCACCTATGACTTCAATTTCGGCTTTGAATGGCAGATGCCTGGTCAGATGGTCCTGAGCATGGCTTACGTGGGCAGCCGCGGCCTCTTTGCTCCCTTCGGCGTTGTCGACGCGAATACCCTGAGCATTGAGACCATTCAAAAGTACGGCGCAGCTCTGTGCGTCGACACTTCGAACCCCGCCTGCCAGATGGTGAACAACACCTGGGCCCCCATCCAGCCCAGCACAAACAACAATTACGGCTCGTCCACGGTGCCTCTGTGGGTCTCGCTGCAGGAGTTTCCGCAATTCGGCAGCGGCAGTTACGGCTCCGGCAACGGTGTGCTGCTCAATGGGGATCCCGTCGGCGACTCCGACTACAGCTCCATGCAGATCAAGCTGGAGAAGCGCCTCACCCACCACTTCACCACTGTGGAGGGGTTCACCTGGGGCAAGCTCATCACCGACGACGGCAACCCTCCCCTCGGCTTTGTCGGCGACCATCTTGGCGCCGCGCAGGATATCAAGGACCTTCAATACGAGCACTCCGTCAGCCCGCAGGACATCAAGTATCAGTTCACCGGCGAGGTCTCCTACGATCTCCCGATCGGGAAGAACAGGGCCATCAGTCTCCACGGCGTCGGCGACGCTGTTCTGGGCGACTGGACCGCCAACGGCATCGTCTACCTCAGCGACGGGATTCCCATCGCCTCGCCTACGGTGGGTACTCCCATCACCGGCGTCTCCTATTTCAATCAGCGGCCCAATCTAACCTGCAATCCTTCCTTCAACGCGCCGCATACGGTAGCCCACTGGTTTACTCCAAACTGTTTTCAGAATCCCGCCAGCCCGTTCGTTCCAGGCAGCGCGCCGGCCTATCTGGACCATGTCCGCGCCATGGGAGCAAAGGATCTGGATATCTCGTTGTATAAGTCCTTCCCGATGGGAGAGCAGAGGAACCTACGCTTCGAGATTTCCTCCTATAACATCACCAATACGCCGCAGATGGGCATGCCTTCGGTGCCGGCGATCTCCGACGTGCTCTCGCAGCCATCCATCGCGGCGACATTCGGCCAGATCACCGATACTGTAAATCAGCCCCGGCAGTTCCAGTTCGGAGCAAGGTTCACGTTCTGAGGGAAAGCGCGGGCTCCGCCCTCACCGCCGGAGCCCGCGCAAAATGTGAGCGATCGACTCGAGCACGCGCTCGGGCATCGCGCCTGGGGGCATCTCCACGCCCATTCTGGCCGTCATCTGCCCGGCCAGCCGCGCCGCGAGCTGCTCGCGCCGCGGGATGTCGATATCGATGGCACGCGCAAAAAAGTGATCGATGACGTTCAGGTCGTCGGCAGAAAGCCGCGCCACCGCGTCCGCCGGCAGATCCACCGGTGGCGGCGCGGCCGGCGTGGGGGTGGCAGCCTGCGCAAACACCTGCGCCGTGATGGTGCGCGACGCGCCGCCGCTCCACACCGGCATCTCCGCCGCGCGCTCGTGCACGACCAGCGTGCCCGCCGCGAGATCTCCCAGCCGCTTGTTCTGCCGGTTGCACCACATCGCAACCACGCCGACCGCATAGAAACCAGGCATCTGGTCGATGAAGCGAAGCAGGTTACGCGTCATCGATTCGAACAGGGTGATTTGGCGCCCGGAGTCGCGGATCACGCGGAGCCTGCACAGCTTCTTCCCCGGTGTCTGCCCGTTCCAGAACGCCTCAAACAGTGTGAAATAGCCCCAGTAAAGCAAAAAGCCGAGGATAATCAGGAAGGCGATAACCCATTTCTCTCCGCTCCCGCCAGCCGGCGCAGGCGACTTCGGCAGATTAGTCGCTATCAATACCAGAAGTAAGATCAGAACGACGTATCCGGCAACCTGGATGAGGCTGTCCGTGAGCAGAGCAAGAAACCGGCTGCCCACTCCTGCCAACGGAAACCGAATCGCGACCTGTTCGGGAGTTTCGATGGTAAGCTGATCGGGAGTTTCGGCTGCTCCACTATCGATTGCGCTCATGTGAGTCATCCGGGGATCCCGACCGCCATGATTTCAAACCGCTGGATCGAGCAACGCCAGGCGCTGTGGCAGCGGCTCGACTTCCTTTTGCACCAGGCGGAAACCTCCGGCCTCAGATCCCTTTCCAGCGATGAGGTGCGCGAGCTTGGCCTCCTCTACCGCCAGATCGCCCAGGATCTCTCCGCCGTACGCGCCGATCGCGGTTCCCGCACGCAGGAAGAATACCTGAACCAGCTGCTGGCGCGGGCACATAATCGCGTTTACTCCGGAAAGAAGCTGGAGTCCCGCCGGATTCTGCGCTTTTTCGCCGTCGAATACCCGCGTCTCTTCCGCAGGCTCTTTCCCTGGGTCGCGGCGGCATTGCTCGTCTTTCTCGTGGGAGGCGCGCTCGGCGCGCTGCTCACTTTCAGGAGCCCCGCGTTCATGCGCCTGCTGCTCGGCCCCAAGATGGTCTCCTCTATCGAGCACCATCAGATGTGGACCCAGAGCATTGTCACGATCAAGCCACAGGCCTCCAGTGCGATCATGACCAACAACATCAGCGTCTGCTTCGTGGCGTTCGCCGGGGGAATCACCGCCGGCCTCGAAACGCTGGAGCTTCTGTTCCTCAATGGCATGCTGATGGGAGTAATCGGTATGGCCTGCGCTCAGGCCCGCATGTCCCTCGACCTCTGGAGCTTTGTTGCCGCCCACGGCGCGCTGGAGCTGCCCAGCATCTTCATCTCCGGCGGCGCCGGCCTGCGCCTCGCCTCGGGCCTCTTGTTCCCGGGCATTTATTCGCGCCGCGACTCGCTCAGACGGGCCGCAGGCGAATCCATCCGCCTGCTTGCCGGAACCGTGCCTCTGCTGATCATTGCCGGCACGTTCGAGGGCTTTCTTTCCCCCTCGGGCGCGCCGGTCGCCATAAAATTCCTCATCGGGGCAGTGCTGCTTCTCGCTCTCAGTCTCTGGCTCACGTACCGGGGGCGCCGGGCAAACGAGGCCGGCCCTACAGCATCCCCCGCGCCTTTACTTCCAAATACTCGTTGATCGCATCGCTGCTCAAATCTCCGGGCGTCGTCTCCAGCACGAGGACGCCCCTGGCCCGCAGCGCGCCCAGCGTAAGCCGCCGCCGTTCGGTCAGTTCCTGCGCCGCTGCTGACTCGTACATTTCCAGCGTCGTGCGCGGCTCCCGCGCGGCGGCGGCGGCAATCTCCGGATGGCCCAGCACCACCAGCAGCACCAGGTGCCGGCGAGCAAGGTCCACCGCGGCATCCGCAACCTCAGGGCGCCGCGCACTGTCCGCCATCTCTGTGATCCACAGAACCAGCCCCCGGCGCCGCTGCAATTGCCCCAGCCGCGCCGCGGCCCGCAGATGATCAGCCTCCGATGCCTCCGATCTCACGCCGGACAGCGCATCGATCATCGTCCTCAGCTGCCCGGCCCCGCTGCCCGGCGCCAGTTGCTGCTGAATGCCTCGTCCATAGACCAGCAGCCCAGCCTTGTCCCCGGTCTGCATCACCGTCTGCGCCAGCGCGATGCCGGCGCCGCACGCCTGGTCGAGCTGCGTCAGGCTGAGCAGAAAATCCTCATCGCCCGCGGCGTCGCGGAACGTTCCCGAACCCGTCCGCCGCAGTTCGCAGACCGTTGCCGACAGCCTTCCCGCGTCCAGCACAATCCACACCTGCTGGCTGCGCTCCGTCGTGAACTCGCGCGTGACGATCTTCGACCGCCGCGCCGTCGCGGGCCACGAGATAGTGCGCAGCTCATCGCCGCGCCGGTAATCCCGCAGGTGGTCGAATTCCCGCCCCGTCCCCGTCAGCCGCAGCCGCCGCCTCTGCATTTCAATCTGCCGGATGCGCAGCAGATACATCGCCTGATCGTCTGCGGTCCGCTCCATCGGCGGATATACCCGCACCCTCTGGATCGGACGGCACACCGCGCGCCGTTCCACCAGACCCACAGCGCCGCGCCATCGCACCCAAATCCCCCCCAGCGCATAATCCCCGCGGCGGTTCGGCAAAACCGTGCACGCCAGCCGCGCTGGGTCGCGCGGGAACGCGGTCAGCCATCCTGAAGGTGGAAACTGCGCGAGCGCCGGATGCAAATCGTCAGCAATATGCACACGGAGGAGACGACTCGTAACATGCAGCACGTCGACTTCGACGCGCGTTTCCCGCCCCAGCACAGGTGAGTCGATGAAGGTCCGCGTCACCCGCAGCGCCGCGGGCCGCGGCATCGCCGCCCCATCGCCAACGGCCAGCGCAAGGATCAATCCGTCCCACGCTGCCACAAGCGCAACCCAGTGCAATCCGAAAAACCCCGGAATCGCCCCCACCAGCCCCGCCGCCAGCAGCCACAGACAACGCGCCGTCAGCGTGGTTCCCAGTATCCTCTGCAGGCCTCCGGCAGGCTGCGCCTGCGCTGAGGCCGGCGCTGGTATCAGTGTCCGCATCATTTCGGCAGCGGCGTGGCGGCCAGCACGTCCGCCAGCACGCGATCCGGGTCGAAGCCTTCCAGCTCGGCCTCGGCCTTGAGAATGATGCGATGCCGCAGGCACGGCACGGCCGCCTGCTTCACGTCATCCGGAATCAGGAAATCGCGGCCATCCTTTGCGGCGTACGCTTTGGCGACAATCAGCAGGTTCGCCGCCGCCCGCGGACTTGCCCCCAGTGTAATCGCCGGCCACTCGCGGGTGCGCCGCACTACCGCGAGCAGGTAATCGAACAGCGCCGGCTCGACGCGCAGAGCCCGCAGTTCGCGCCGGGCCGCCACCAGTTCCGCCGGGCTCACCGCCGCAATCTCCACATCGTCAAACTGCGGCGAATCGGCTCTGGCGTGATGCCGCTCCAGCACCACGCGCTCCTCCGCGGCGCTCGGATACACAACCCGAATCTTCACCAGAAACCGGTCCAGTTGCGCCTCCGGCAGCGGATACGTGCCCTCGAATTCCAGCGGATTCTGCGTGGCGAACACCGTGAAGAAATCGTCCAGCGGGTGCGTCACTCCGTCGATAGTGACCTGGCGCTCTTCCATGCTCTCCAGCAGCGCCGACTGCGTGCGCGGCGGCATGCGGTTGATCTCGTCCGCCAGAAGGAACTGCGTGAACACCGGTCCGCGATGGAACGTGAACTCGCTCGTCTTCAGCGAAAACACGCTGGTGCCCAGAATATCCGCCGGCATCATGTCCGGGGTTCCCTGGATGCGCCGGAAGTCGAGCGACAAAAATCGCGCCAGCGCCTTCACCGTCATCGTTTTCGCCACGCCGGGCACACCCTCCACCAGTGCGTGACCGCCACACAGGAAGGTCAGCAGGGCTTGTTCGATCAGATTTGTCTGGCCGGAAATGATTCTGCCGAGCTGCGCCTTGCCGCGCTCGAAGATGGAGAGCACGGCGCGGACTTCACTTTGCGTTTCCACGATCTCGTTCATGCATTCCCTTTATAACGCTGCGGATTGCGAATCGCCTGGCGAAGCCGGGCAATGTGTTCGTCCAGACGGCGCACCAGCGTCAGCGTCTCCACGGGGCGGAGCCGCTGGTACGGTGACTGGCGCGCGGCCTCCAGGTCCGATACCAGAACGCCCGCATCGCCTCCGAACCGCGCCGCTACGGCCGCTGCGACCGCTTCCGGACCGGAGCGCAACGTCTCCGGCGGAATCCCGCCCTCATGGCCAAGAAACTCCGTCAGCCGCCGCAGGGCCGCACTGACCGCGACGGTGCTTGCGCCCGCGCGTGCATACAGCGCGCCCATGGACTCGACAAATTCCAACGGCGACGTCCGCGGTGGCTGCACCAGCGCGCGCCGCGGTCCCGTCCCTCGGCTGAAACTGAACAGCAGCAGCACCGCCACAAGGCAGGCTTGCGCAATCACTCCCGTCAGCGGCGTCCCGCGGGCAGCGCTCCACGGACTGTCGCTGATTCCGTGGATGTACTCGTCGAAGAAAACGGTGCGGCCGTGCCCGCCAATGCTGGCCAGCAACAGGCGAAGATTGGCGTCCTGACGCAGCCCCCGATTCGTCAGCGGCGTAGCCGACGCCCACCAGATCACCTCGCCCCTTCCCACCGGATACGACACTACCACCGCCGCCCGGCCGCACCTCTGCGCCACCCGAATCCGCGGGTCCCGACGCGTCCAACCCAGCGGCGCCAGCATCTTCAGCGATCCGGCGCGCGCCAGGGCATCCGGCCCTTCCGGCGTCGTCTCGCACAGCGCGCCGTAGATGCGGCCCGTGGAATCCACCCTGGCATAGGGCAGCAGCAGAGGCGCCACTTCGCCGGTCGCGACAATTCGCCCGCCGCGTCGCAGAAAATCCTCAAACGGCGCGCGCCGCTCCTTTTCCCGGAGCACGGCAACCGAGGGCGAAGGGTCCGCCAACACGAGGGTCGCGTGCCCGGCATCCAGCTCGGCCAGCTCCGCTTCCGGGCGCTCCCATCGGACTTCCTTATAACCAAGCTCCCCCAGCAGCAGCCATGCGGCTTTCGCTCCGCCTCGGCCGCTGTTCCAGGTGCTCGGCGTCGGATCGTTATCCTGCCGCGCCGGCGCCATAATTCCTGTGATCGCGATCAGGCCCACGACGCAACCGCAAAAGATCACCAGGAATTTCCAGTCGCCGCTGAGTTTTTTCATGCAGCTCTCAGCTCCTGGTGCACACGCAGCGCCTGCTCGAAATCGGATTGCCGCGCGGGCCGCAGCCCGTACCAGATCGTCTCGAGCGCCACGGTCTGCCGGCGCAGCAGCGCTGCCGCAAGCGTTGCCGAATCGAGCAGCCGCAGGTATTCGCGCGGGGTACGAGCGCGATCCGGATGCCACAACCGCCGCCCTTCCAGCGCAGCGATGCTCGCCCAGTACACGCAATGCACGGCGTCGCGATAATCGCCGCGCGCCGCGTGCTCCTCGGCCGCGCGCATCCAGTTCAGCACGCGCTCTTCCGTCAGCTCAACCGAGCGGTCCGCTTCTATGCGCAGACGGAGCCGCTCCCGCCGCACCAGACGCAGAATCCATACCAGCACCAGCGCACAGGCCAGCGCTGCCAGTCCCCATTCGATCAGCGGCCCAATCCATGGCGAGCGATTCCCAAACGCCGCCACGCGCGTCAGCAGGCGGTCGATCCAGTTGATGACCCACTCCAGAATCCTCTCCCGCAGCGTCTGCTGATCCGCCATTACAAATTCGTTCTCCGCCAGGATGGCGTTGGCACGCAGGCGCGCGGCTGAAAAATTCGCGGCGGCAGATGCCGGCGTCCGGGCGTCTGCCAAATCCGCATCCAGATGCCGCTTCGCTACCCGCATCTCCGCGCTGCGAGCCGCGTCGGGCAGATGTTTGGCCGAATCCAGCGCCGCTTTAAACCACCCGAAGCGCGCATTAAACGATGCACCCGCACCGGCGTTGACTCTCAGATCCGATATCCCCGCAGGCGCCGCGCAGGCAGCGGCCCTCTGCGCGCAGGCAGCGGCGACGGACTCAAGCTGGTGCACCTGACTCGCATAGTCCGCCAGGCTCGCTGCCTTGAGGGCCGCAGCCGGAGCCAGTGCCGGGCTCTCAATCGCAATCTGCACCGCCCGCGCCGCCGCTGCCGCTCCTGACGCCATGAAAATCGCCAAAATCCAGCCTGCGCGAACGCTCCGAATTATGCCGGACCGGGAGATGTGTTTTCCTCCGCAAAGGGCTTTTCCGGCGCGGCCTCCGGCGGGACAGGACCGCCGCCCGCCCGCTCCATGAGAAATTCGATATCGAATCCCTCGTGGCGAACCCGCTCGTCGAAATAAAACAGGCACAGCGCGATCGCGCCCACCGGGAGCACGAGCAGCCGGGAAAAAAAGATACCTGTCAGATACGCCATCTGGAAAAGATAGCGCTCCACCGTATGCGCGCGGAGGGCCATGAATTGCAGCGGCGATACGATCACTCCCACAATCATGGTCATGGCGAAAATGAGCAGCCACATCAGGAAAATGCGCACCTTCCTCTCGGTCAGCAGTTCCATGCTTCGCCGCACCGCTGCGTTGGCCTTCAGCGACTCAATCACCGCCGCGGGGACAGCCAGCGAGACCCGAATCGCCGCATAGATCGCGTAAAGGAAGGCCCCAAATAACAGGACGCCGGCCACCACCGCCATCACGGCGGTTACGCCCCTGGCGCGGATGCCCGGAATGACGAACAGCGGCCCCAGGACCGCCCCGCCGGCCAGCATCGGCCACAGCACGCTCCAGTACTGCCGCAGCACAACGCGCACGTATCGGAGCCAGTCGCCGGTCGCGCTCCGCCACGCCGCGCGCATCGAAGCCGCCTTGCCCAGATATATCTCCGCCACGGCCCAAGTTGTCGCCGCCAGCGTGATCCCGTTGACCACAAGAACAACCAGCATCGTGATGCCGCTGATGCTCAGCGAAGTCGCGCTCTGAACCATTTGGTTCACGGTGTGCCCATGGCTCGCCAGGGGCCCCGCGCGCATAAAGAGCACCCCGGCTGCGCCGCCCACAAAATTCACCGCCGCCGGCAGCGCCGCCAGCCCCGCAAACATCGCAAAACGCGAGCGATATAACTGAAAGGTGCGGTCCAGAATTTCGCCGGTTGACAGGGGCCTGAGATCGTATGCCGCGCCTGCGGGAGCAGAGCTGTCCCCGATCGCCCAGCCTGTTTCGCCTGTCATACGTGACTCTCCGAGTGCAGGCATCGTAGCACACAGGGCGGCGGTCTGGGCATCCCAAAACAGGCTATAACAACTACTGGTTCCGGAGCCTGGCGTTCAGGCGCTCTGGTTATAGCGCCGCGCCGCCGTCGCGCCGATCGCCGCAGCGGGCTTCCATTCCCGGCCGCGCACGTCCGCTCCGCGCCGCGGCTCTCCGTCGCCGCGCTCCGCCGTGGGCAGCAGCCGGTTTGCCAGCGCAAGCACGCGCAGCGTCACCTCGGGAGCCACCGCGCTCAGCCGCGCCGCCGCGATGGCCTGCGGAGTGATCGCGATCTCCGTCTCCCTCCATGTCACGGCGCGCACAATCCTTCGCGCCGCATGTCCGGCGCTCGCGGAAAGCACAGGCATATTCGCCATCAGGCTGAACCACTCGTATTCCCGTTCCGCGTTGCCGGAGAATTTTGCTCCCAGGTGGGATCCGGTGCGCATCAAGCCGGGACAGACGGTCAACACGTGAATTCCCCTGCCCCGCAGCTCGGCATGCAGCCCCTCGGAAAACCCCACCAGCGCGAACTTGCTGGCGGAATACGGCAGCAGGTGCGGCACCGCGATCTTTCCCCCGATCGAGGCGATGTTCACAATCGTCCCGTCGCCGCGCTCCAGCATCTGCGGCAGAACCGCCAGAGTGCCGTGAACCGCGGTGAAGAAGTTCGCGTCCATCGCTTCGCGGAAATCCTCCAGCCGCTGATTTTCGACCGGCCCGACCGTAATGATTCCCGCGTTGTTCACCAGGATGTCCACGCGCCCAAACCGCTCCGTCGCCCGCCGGACCACCTCCTCCGCCTGATCCGCCTGCGTCAGATCCGCAGCGATCATCAGCACGTCGCCGCCATCGGGAACTGCTCCGCTCTGCTCCAGATGCCTGCGCGCGCGCTCCAGCGCCTCTCCGTGGCGCGCCGACAAAACCAGTCTGGCGCCCCGCCGCGCGAATTCCTCCGCCAGTGCAAGCCCCAGCCCGCGCGATCCCCCGGCGATCACCACCACTTTGCCCGTCAGGAGGCGCCCCAGACCGCGCCGTCCGCGACGCCGCAGGGCACACACACCCACCCCGACGCCGGCCACCGCCGCTCCGGCGCACAATACGCCGGCGCCGGCAGCCATCGCCAGTCCGGGAATGAGAATATCTCTCGCTCTCACAGGCACTCCCGCAGGCTGAAGGAGGTCATCGCATCGCGAGAACCTCGACCGACTACCGCGTCGAGGGACGCGCGAGCCTCCTCGCCTTTCCGCAGTCTCTCTCTCCTGGGTGTGAATGTCCAGGACGCCGCCTCGGTTGCGCGCAACTCCGCGCTTCGGAAAAACGCGCTGCCGACGGCGCAATTCGACGGATGAAAGGCAGGCCACGCGCTCATCCGCGCAGGGCATCGTATGAGCGCAGTGCGGCCCCAGCCGCATTATGGGAGACATCAGGCAAGGCTCGCGCTCGAACCCGCTCCATATGACCCAAAAGGAAATACGAGATCTTGCGATCGCACCCGCTGGAGAGGCATTGCTGCTGCTCGCGGCCGCCCTCATCGGCTGGATATTGCATCAGCCCTTCGTCTTCGCCAGCCTCGGCCCCACCGCTTACGAGTTGGTGGAAACGCCGCACCGCCGCAGCGCCCAGCCCTACAGCGTGCTGGTGGGGCAGGCCGTCGCCGTTGCCTGCGGATTCGCCGCCCTGTGGATCGCGGATGCCTGGCACACGCCACCCGTCTCGAGCGCCGGTATTCCGTTCCACCGGATCTGGGCCGGCGTTGCGGCCGTGGCGCTGACGGTACTCATCAATCTGTTGGCGCACGCCAGCCAGCCAGCCGCCCTCTCCACCGCGCTGCTCATCTCTCTCGGCATCATGCAGTCGCCGCCTGACGCCGCGATCCTGATGGGCGGCGTTGTGCTCATGGTCCTGATCGGCGAACCGATCCGCCTGTGGCGCCTCCGGTCTCAGAAGCGCGAAGAAGAAACGAATTGAGAGGGATAGCAGCCCGGCAGGCGCGCCCGCAAATGTGAATTATTCTTAACATTTTTAAGTTAACTGCGGTTTACAACCTGTCACGAATGCCGGTACACTCAGTTTGGCGCCTTCGCCACGCCGGGTTCCGGCGGAAGACCCACATTTCCACCATCGCGATCCATGAGCACAGGCGCACAACCCGGGCGGCCCAGAGCCGCAGTTGCCGAGACCGATGTCGTCGTCACCCACGAGGACATCGACCGCGCCCACGATCGCGCGCGCGTCGGCGCGGCGCGCATGGCCCGCGGCCTGCGCGCACGGGCGTGGCTCCTCTGGCTCCTTATAGGACCGGGCATTCTCGTCATGCTGGGGGAAAACGACGGACCCAGCATGTTGTCCTATGCGGCGACCGGGGCGACGTACGGCCTGGGCTTCTTCCTGCCCTTCGTCGCGCTGACTTTCGCAATGGCGGTGATTGTCCAGGAAATGACGGTTCGCCTTGGCGCGGCGACGCATCGCGGCCACGCCGAGCTGATCTTCGAGCGCTTCGGCCCGTTCTGGGGATGGTTCTCCATGATCGATCTCGGCATCGGCAACTTCCTCACCCTGATCACCGAGTTCATCGCCGTGCGCGCGGGCCTGGGATTCTTCGGCATCCCCCCCTGGGCGGCGATTCTGGTTGCCCTCGCGATCCTTTATTCCGCCCTGCTCAGCCATCGTTACTGGACCTGGGAGCGGGTCACGCTTGTGGCCGCGGCGTTCAATCTGATCTTCATTCCCGTCGCGCTCCTGACCCATCCTCACTGGGCCGCCGTAGGTCATGCATTCGGCACCTGGGCGCCACTCCCCGCGCTCGACAAAACCACGGTACTGCTGATCCTTTCGAACATCGGCGCGACCGTCACTCCCTGGATGCTCTTCTTCCAGCAGAGCGCGACCGTCGACAAAGGACTGACGACCAAAGATATTCGCTTCGGGCGGCTGGACACGTTCTTCGGCGCGTCGCTCGCTGCGGCGGCAGCTATCGGAGTGATCATTGCCACCGCGCCGCTCGCCGGACGAATCAGCGCGGGAAATTTCGAGGCGGCGCAGTTCGCGCAGGCCCTGGAGCCCATCGTGGGCCACGTGGGCGCGGCGCTGTTCGCGCTGGGTATGGTCGAGGCCGGCATTGTGGCCTCCATCACCATCTCCACATCATCGGCATACGCCTTCGGCGAAGTAGCGCGTAAGCCGCACAGCCTCAACCTCCGCGTCGGCGAAGGCAAGCCGTTCTATGCGGTGCTGGGACTCTGTGCCGCGGCGGCCGCGGGAATCGTGCTGATCCCCGGCTTGCCGCTGGTCTTCGTCGTCCTCGTCGTGAACGTGATTGCGGTGCTGGCCATGCCGCCCGCGCTCGTCTTTCTTTATCTGCTGGTGAACGACAAGGAGATCATGGGAGATGTGAAGAGCCCGCGCTGGGCAAATCTGCTGGCTGGCACCGTGGTGGTCCTGCTGACAGCGGCGGGCGTCCTGTACGGCATCAGCGCAGTCGCGCCGAACGCGCTTTCCTGGCTGGGAAAGCTTTGAGGAGCGGAGCATGACCCCGAAACACGAGTACGTGAGCGACGCGGACGCGGGATTCGTCCTCTCCACCCTCGAGCCCGATCAGCTGGCCGAGGCGAAGCGCATCGCCATCCCCCGCCGCCGGCTCCGGGGAGGCGAGCTGGTGCTGTTGTGGGTGCTGCGGATCTACGTCGTCTTCATGCTTGTCATCGTCCTCTGGCAAGCCTGGGCCGCGACCCGCTGAAGCAAACCGGCAGGCGGTGGCAGGCGGCATCTGGCCGCTTGCCGCCGACTGCTGTTACGCTCGGAATCAGAATGAAAATCCTGGTGATCGGCAGCGGCGGGCGCGAGCACGCGCTTTGCGCGGCGATTGGCCGCTCGCCGCGAGCAAGCGAAGTGGTCTGCGCGCCGGGCAACGGCGGAATCGCTCAGATTGCGCGGTGTGTTCCGGCGAATCAGAAAGATCTCGGCGATCTGCTGCGCGTGGTCGCCGAGGAGCTGCCGGACCTCACCGTCGTCGGGCCGGAGCTCCCGCTGTCACTCGGTCTGGTCGACGAAATGCAGCGCCGCGGCCTCAGGGTCTTCGGTCCCACGCGCGATGCGGCCATGCTTGAAACCAGCAAGGCCTTCGCCAAGCGATTCATGCAGCGGCACTCGATTCCCACCGCCAACTTCGCTGTCTGCACATCGCAGCGGGAGGCAATGGCCGCCCTCGAAATGTTCCGCCATCCCGTCGTCATTAAGGCGGACGGCTTGCATGCCGGCAAAGGTGTGTTGATCTGCCAATCAAGACACGAGGCCGAGCGTGCCGTTGAAGGTCTGTTCAGCGGCCAACTGCTGGGCGCGGCGGAGACGAGCGTGGTTGTCGAGGAGTGTCTGACCGGCGAGGAAATTTCGTTCCTCGTCCTGAGTGACGGCAAGCACGCGACACCGCTCATCCCGGCGCAGGACCACAAGCGCATCGGAGAGGGCGACACTGGGCCGAACACCGGTGGCATGGGCGTGTACACCAGTGACACGATGCTGGACGCCGCCATGAGCGAGTGGATTCTGGAACACATTGCGCAGCGCGCCGTGAACGCTATGGCTCTCGAAGACACTCGGTTTGTCGGGGTGTTGTACTGCGGGCTGATGATGACGGCGAAGGGGCCGATGGTGCTCGAATTCAACGCGCGTTTCGGCGATCCGGAGACGCAGGCTATTCTGCCGCGTCTGGAGAGCGATCTGGTGGAAGCGCTGGAAGCCTGTGTGGAAGGGCGGCTGAGCGACACCGAGTTCCGCTGGAAGCCGGGCGCGTCGGTCTGCGTCGTGGCGGCGTCGCAGGGATACCCCGGCGCCTACGCCACCGGCGAGCCAATCTCCGGCGAGGACGATGCTGCGCGCGTGCCGAATGTCGAAATCTACCACGCCGGAACCGCCGTCGAAGGCGGCCAGCTCCGCACCGCAGGTGGCCGCGTGCTGGGCGTGACCGCGACCGGCGCAACCCTGCGCGACGCGCTCGACTCCGCGTACGACGCGATGAGCCACATCTCGTTCGCAGGGATGGTCTATCGGAAAGACATCGGGTGGCGCGCGTTACGGGGAAAACAGTAGTCAGTCGTGCGTAATCAGTGGCCGATAGCCGGTAATGGGTACCCCCGGCCCCCCTTATCCTGAGGGTCACAAATCGCGTGGTTGAAAATGCGGGGCTTAGCGGCTGAGCCTGCCAGCGGGCGATAGCTAAGTCGCGCTGCCGGCATCAGATGCGAGACGGCCGCGTGCGTGATCGCGAGAAGGCTGCGAATGAACAGGTCGCGGCTGCGAGCAGGGACTCCCATTGATTCGAGGGCAGGTGGCTGAGGGATGTGCGTGATCATCGTACGACCGTGTGTGCGGGGTGGAAAGCCGCGAATGAAGAACTGAGGACCGCGATGGCGATTTTGACCCGGGCCCCACATCTGCCAACACAGGGCAGACGCGGGGCACCGAGATTTGCCCCGCAGGGTTAACCGGCGGTCGCCTTCCCTTCGAGGATCGCCAGCGCCTGCTCGACGACAGGAGCAAGGTTCCTGAAGTCGTTCACCAGCGTGAGAAATTCCTTGTAGACCTGCGAGTCTGCAGCGAAGTTCAGACCGTCGGCGGTGAGCGCGCCTTCGCATCCAGTCACCAGCGCCTCCAGGTCCGCCACCACCGTCGACAGGCCGGAGATGAACGGTTTCTCCAGGGGCTTCTCCGACTTCAGGATCGTCTCAATCCGAGCTGCCATGCCTACGACCGCGGAAACGGCATGCGCGACCCACTTGCCGAATTCGGCCACTTTGACGCCCATTTTCTGAAAAATATTCATATCGTTCCTTTGCACACCTGTAATTGCAGGGTGGCGCGGCCCATCCGCGGGACCGGCGCTGCACTGCAACGCAGGCCTGCTTCCCGATCGGCGCACCCTGACTGAGGGCAAAAGAAAAAGGACCGCGCGAGGCGGTCCTTCCTTCTAATTCCACTCTAAGTTCAGAATATCAATCTGAAAGAATTGGACGGCCAAATTTCTTTGGTGGTTTAGGGACAGGAAGTCTTCTCGATTCAACAGCCATTACTTTGGTTCAACCGGTGGAACGTTGACAATTTTTCCCGAGAGCCGCCCCGGGGGCTGACATCTGTCCGCCATGCGCAAGCGCGCCGAAGCGCCGTCGCCCAAGACCCCTCCTCCTATACACTGGTCCTTTCCCGCGCAGCGCGCGGCAAACTTCTTCAGGCATGGGATTTCTGCTCAATTTTGTTTTTAGCTGGTGGGGAATCCTGCTGGAAATCCTCGCCCTGGTCCACTTTTTCCGCCGCCGGCCGGACTGGTGGTGGCTGCTCGTCATCATTTTCGCGTGGCCGCCGTGGGGCGCGATCATCTATCTGGTCGTCGAGGCTCTGCCGGACACGCGCGACTACAGCGGGCAGTCGTTCCGCGGCTTCTCGCGCCGGAAGCGCATTCGCGAGCTGGAAGACCTGGTGAAGGTGAACCGCGCGGTCGGCAATTTCGAAGATCTCGGCGACCTGTACATGGATGACGGACGCCTCCGCGAGGCGCGCGCCGCCTTCGACCAGTCCATCGCGCTCGGCTCGCGGACGACCGATCCCTTTTACCGCCGCGGCGTGTGCGCGCTGTTTCTGGGCGATCCTCAGGCGGCGATTCCCGACCTGGAGCGGGCGGTGAATGAGGATCCAGAGTACGACTTTCATCGGGCAGCCGGACTTCTGGCGCATGCCTATGCGCTGACGGGACAAAAAGACAAAGCCGAAGCGCTCTTCCGGGCATCGCTGAAGCTCTCCACGCTTTCGGAAACCTATCTCAACTTCGCCGACCTGCTGGCGGAGGAAGGCCGCCGCGCGGAAGCGCGCGACTGGGCGCGCAAGGTGCTGGAGAAGGCGCCAGCGATGCCGGGCTACCAGCGGCGGCGGGAGCGGCCATGGTTCCGCCGGGCGAGAAAAATGCTGCGCAGCCTACCGGCGTAGAGCCGGCATAGAGCCGGCGCAGACAAGCCGGCACGCCATCGCCGCGATGGCTGAAGTCTGCCGAGTCACGATCGCTCCGCGGCACCGGGCCGCGGCCTCGCCGCCTGAATACCCGCCAGCACGGCAATGCCCGCGATCGACGCCAGCGAACCGATACAAAGCAGGCACCAGGTAGCCAGCACCACGTCTTCGATATAGGTGAGATAAAGCGCGAAGCCGAGGCCCAGCAATGCGGCGGCGGCGCGAGCCACCTCTGCCCCCCGCCGCCTGCTCACGCTCAGTCCGGCGAGAACGAGATAACCTGCAAGTCCGATCAGCGCCACGGGCACGCCAAGCAACGCCGAGTAGGGGCTCCGGTTCACCACGTCGCAGTTGAACATCCGGTTGAGGTCGCAGTACTGCGTGGCCGTGGCAGCATAGTGGCTGTAAAGAGACGTCGAGGAGAGGGCCCCGCCGCACGCGCACAGCAGGACGATTGCAAAGCGGATCGATATTTTCATGGGGCCGGGCACCCCGTTCTGGCGCCGAGCCGTTCCAGCGACTGCATTCCTTCCAACCGGCCGCCATCCGCGAAAACCCACGTGGGCGTAAAGCGGATGTGTTCCGTCTGGCAGCGGGACGATTCCATCCGCGAACCGGCAACCGAGCACTCCACATACGGGACCCAGGCAAATGAACGGCCGAAGAGTTTGCGCTGGTCGTCGCAGTGGGGACATAGAAAACTTCCGTACATCGTGGCCTTCTTCTTCGCCAGACATTGCGCGAAGCGATCGAGCCCGGTTAGCCCCGACGCCTGGGCGCAGGCGGGGGCCGACGCCAGCAGAACCGCCGCGGCGAGCAACCCGGCGACGCGCACAATCTGTCGAACTCTCCCTGTTCCGATCAACTCAGCCTCTCTTCGGCGGCCGTGGTTGCGCAGTCCGCTCTGCCGCTGCTCGGCAACGCAAGAAACCTTCCCCACGCATGGGCATACTCCGTCCCATCCGCCGATGTCAGCGCGGCCTCCGCATTCGTAAGGCGCCGGTTGCTGGACTCGATCCAGCCGCTTACATGGAACCGTCGCTGTGGCGCGACATTATGCCGCAGCCGCACCCGAAGCTCCACCGTCAGCGCCTCGATCCGCGCCGCCACCACTGCCTTCGACATCGCCTCATCCAGCACGGTGCTCACAATGCCGCCATGCACGATACCGCGAAAGCCTTCCCACTGGCAGTCCGGAGTCCATTCCGCAACCATGGCGCCGCCGCCGGTCCGCGCGAAGCGCAAATGCAGCCCCCGCGGGTTCTCATCTCCGCAGGCAAAGCAGGCGGAATTCGGGCTCGCACGCAGGGGTTCAGCTTCGATTGCTGTACCGCCCTCGCTTTCTGGCGGGGCCTGCCGCTCTTTCGGGCTCTCTCCGGTGGACGGAAGATCACTAGGTGTATTTTGCATCTATGCCATACTACCACTGTCACTCCCTGACGCGGAATCCGCCTGCGCCCGGCGCCTTCTGTGGCCGGCTGCGGGTGTGTCAGGGTACGGGAGAGCCGCGCACCAACGCGGCGTCGAGGAGGAACAGTGCCAGCAAGAATATGCCCGCGCCATGGCGACCGTTATCCCTGCACGTGCGCGATGGGCAATCTGTATCGATTCGTGGAGCCCGTAGTGCTCCTCCTCCTGAGGAAGAGCGGCTCATGCACGGGATACGATCTCTCGCGCGAACTCCAGCGTCACGCCCTAACCGACGCCGCGATCGAGAAGGGCGCCATCTACCGGGTTCTCCGCCAGCTGGAAGCCAATGGCAACGTCAGTTCGGAGTGGAAGACCGGCGGCGCCGGGCCCGCCAGGCGGGTCTACCGCCTTACCCGAGCAGGCGAGCAGCATCTTGGCGAATGGGCGACTGTCCTCGGACATCTTTCCAAGTCCATGAGCCGGTTCGCCCGCGAAGCCCAAGCCCCTCCTGACCGCGGCCGGTCGTCGCGCATTCGATCTTCCTGACCGGCCGCGCGGCGGACGGGTACCGAGGTAATGCGGCCCCTGACGTTTCCTGCAACCTTCGCCTTTAGGTGTAATCTACACCGTTAGGAGAAAAACATGAGTAAGACAGCTTTTATGACTCTGCTGAACCGCGGAAACTCCGCGCTCTCACCGCACTTCGGCAAGGCCAAATGGATCGGCATTCTCGACGACGGCGGGGATATCGAATTTGAGCAGAACACCGCGCTCAACGGCCGCGCTGTAGTCGAAATCATTGCCAGGCACGGCTGCAAAGACGCCGTGTTCACCGAGATCGGACCCGGCGCGTACATGCATCTCGCGCAGGCGGGCATCCGTGGGTGGATCGGCCCCGCGGGAGTGCCCGTCACCGAAATCGCCGGGCGCCTTCGCCGCGGGGAACTCTCGCCCGCCCAGCCTGAGTCCTGCGGCAATCACGAAGGCGGTTCGGCCCACGCGCACGGCGGCTCGTGCTGCTGCGGCCACTCTGCCCACTAGAGCCTGCCGGCACAGGAGAGAAAGGGAGCCGTCTCCGGCTCTCTTTCCGTCTCCGCATCCTGCTCCCCGCGTTGCCGGGCCAGCTGGTACCTATTCGGGCCCATGTCCCTTTGCCGCGTACTCTTGACATCTTTGTTAATAGAGTGGTAAGCCAGGACGCTAAGTGGCAATCCGCCACATATCCCGCACGACCACAAAATGCAGAACGAGGAGGATCCCATGAAGATGTCAACGCTTATCGTCCGTAGCCTGCTGTGCGCGACGTTCATCGCGTTCTGTCCCCTGGTACAAAGCCCTGGGAACGCGCGAGGGTCTGCGATTCCGTGGGCCGGCACCCCGCACCGCATCCTCTGCCAGCCGGGGTTTGTCTATCGGTGCAACTCCCACGGCTGTTTCTGTGTCAGGCCCTGACGAGCGGCGGGAAGGCCCTCGTGGTGGCGCAGTTTTGAGAGGGCTCAGCCGCGATGGAACGCAAGAGGAAAAGGAGCCGCCACGGCGGCTCCTTTTGCTCTGCGGGCTTCATTCCGGGCCGGATGCCTGCTGCTGTTCGCGCATTCCGGCGCGACAGGGCGGGAGCGCGCCCTACCGTTCGTGCCAGTGCATCTCCCAGCCGAGATAGCGGATGGCAGCCTCATACACCGGCGCGGCAACGTGGGAGAAGTTGGCGGCGACGTGGTGCTCGAAGCCCTGCTCGCAGATCTCGTGCAGCAACTTCTGGAGCTGGGGTATCTTCGCCACGCCCGCGCCGCCGAAGGTTTCCAGCGGATCGCTGGTGAACTCACCCTGACCGATATAGCCGCGGATTTTGCCGCGGTAATCATCGGTGGAGAAGCGGACATAGGTCATGTCGCCGGGTTTCACGCGGCCATAGCAGGTGCCGAAGGTGTTGTCCTTGCCCACCGTTCCGGCGATGATCTCCTGATACTGCATCGAGACCTTCTCGAAGAAGTGCTTCGGCAGGTTCGAACAGTGGAAGCAGACGCACTTGTTCTCGTCTTCGCCATAGTTGTTGTTCCAGTCCAGCAGCGCGGAAGGCGTCTGGCTGGCGAGCGCGAGGGCGTGCATGGAGACGGTGCCCATCACATCGGTTTCGCAGGCAGCCGGGAGGAGGCTCTCGCTCATCATGCTCATCACGGTGCACGGCACCACCCCGAAATTCTCCTCGAGCGAGGTCCAGCACTGGACGGCGGAAACGGTGCAATGAGTGTCCGTCATGAACCGCTCGATCGCGAGGCCGAGCTTCGCCATCTTCATCAGCGCGGCGTCGGGCACGCCTGCGGTGGAGACGTAGGACTTAATGGCGTCGAGCTTGGCCTTCACGTCCTTCTCGTCGTCCTTCATCCGCGCGACCATGCCGAATATGTCCGAGAGGTCCAGGGTGACGACTGAGATCCCGAACCGCTCCAGCAGCTTCTCGCTGTAGCGCACGGTATTGAAAGCCTGGGGACGGGCGCCGATGGCGCCGATGCGCAGCTTCCTCAGCCCGTTCGTCACGCGGCAGACCTTCGCGAACCAGTCAAGGTCTTTGCCGAACTCCGCAGAGGCCGGCTGGATGGTGTGCTTTGCGGTGACGGAGTATTTGATTCCGTACTGCATGAGGTTGTTGCAGGCCGACATCTTTCCGCAGAAGCTGTCGCGGCGGTCGGAAATCTTCATATCGTCGCGGCGGTCGGGCGTGGCCTGCACCAGCACGGGCACGTCGAGCCGGGAGTAGCGGATGGAGTCGGCGATGCCGCGCTCGTCGCCAAAATTCGGCAGGGTGACGAGGATGCCGTCGATCTCGTCGCGGTGTGCGCGGAACAGATCTCCGCATTTGATTGCGTCGTCATGGGTTTCCACGGAGCCAAACTTGGTCTGCTCGGGAGTGAGCACAATCGCGCGAATCCCGGCCTTTTCCAGCACCGCAAGGATCTCTTCGCGGCCCTCTTTGGCGAGGTGATCCGGGAAGAATCCGCGGTTCCCGACGATAACTCCAAAAGTCAGCTGCTTTTTCATATCTTCTTCCTTCAGTATTGGTTGATATCAGTCCATGAAAGCCGCGCGCTCTTACCGCGGGCGAAATTTAACGGTGTACAAAAGTCCGAAGGCGGTCATCATGCCGCCCCACCAGATTGCCGGATGCAGCTGGTACAGAACGGGGAGGGGCGTGGGTGCGTGCCCGAAAAGCTCCCAGATTCCGGTGCCCGCGATCAGCAGCCCGTAGGCCAGCAGGAGGATACCGGAGAAGAACCAGATCGAAAGGGAATCGCGCATGTGCTTCCTCCGCCTTTACCAGAAGATGATGTTGAGGGCCACGAAGACGACCGCGATGGCGCCGGCCCATACGATCGGTTTCTGATACCAGTGGTCGTCGTGCTCCTCAGGAAGTTTGGTTGCGCCATAGACCAGGCCTTCCAGCTCCGCTACGGGCCGCGGCTTCGTCATCAGGCTTACGAGGATGGTCACGACCACGCAGACGATCCACGACCAGAGCGCCCGATACATATCCGCGGCCATGGCCTTGGCGTCGGGCGAGAGCGCGACGTACCGCAGCGCCGAGGGATCGCGGTCCACCCACACCCATAGTCCGATGGCGGTGCAGGTACCCGCCAGCAGACCCCAGAATCCGCCGGCTTTGGTCGCACGCTTCCACAGCATGCCCAGGATCACGGTCCCGAACAGGGGCGCGATGAAAAAGCTGAAGAGCGCCTGCACGTAATCCATAATGCTGGCGGCGTGCTGCACGATGTATGCGGTGCCCACCGAAATCAATACGCCGATGAAAGTGCACCAGCGCCCCATCGCAACGTAATGGCTGTCACTGGCCTTCTTGTTCATGAAGGCTCCGTAAATGTCGTAGGTCCACACTGTCGCAAAGGCGCTGACGTTGCCGGCCATCCCGGACATGAAACCGGCGATGAGGGCGGTGACGCCCAGCCCCAGCAGCCCTGGCCCCAGATAGCGCACCATCATGAGCGGCAGGACTTCGTTATAGCTGGGCTGCCCGGTTACGGCGGCCACATTGGCCGGAACCAGATGCACGGGCAGGACGGAGAGCGCCAGCAGTCCAGGCAGGATCACGATGAAGGGCACCAGCATCTTGAAGCCCGCGCCGATAATGGGCGACATGCGAGCGGCGCGCAGGCTGTGTGCGGAGAGGACGCGCTGGACGACGAGGAAGTCCGTGGTCCAGTAGCCGAAGCTGATCACCAGACCCAGTCCGAAGACGATGCCGGTCCAGTGGATGCCCATGGGATTGCTGGTGAAGTGGCCGGTGGTACTCCACAGGTGAACGTACTCGCTGCCCATGCGCTGACTGATCTGCGCCTTAAGGTTGGTCCAGCCGCCGGCCTCGATGAGGCCGAGGATGGGGATGAGCAGGGCGCCGAGCCAGATGAGCAGGAACTGCAGCACCTCATTGAAGATCGCGGATCGCAGCCCGCCCAGGGCGACGTAAACCGCTACGGTGACGGAAGAAACCCAGATGGAGAAATTCAGGTTCCAGCCGAGCACGACCTTCATCACCACGGCCATCGCGTACATATTGATGCCGCTCATCAGCACGGTCATCGCCGCGAAGCAGACCGCCGACAAGGCCCGCGTGCCGTCGCCATAGCGCAGGTGCAGGTAGCCCGGGACGGAGTGGGTCTTCGAGATGTAATAGAACGGCATCATGATGATGCCCAGGAACAGCATTGCGGGAATGGCGCCGATCCAGTACCAGTGGGTCGCCAGAATGCCGTACTGATAGGCGGAACCGGCCCAGCCCATGAGTTCCAGGGATCCCAGATTCGCCGAGACGAAGCTGAGTCCGGCGATCCACGCCGTCATTTCGCGGCCCGCCATAAAGAACTCTTCGCTGGTATTGGAGGCGCGCTTGAGATAGAAGCCGATGTAGATGACGATTGCGAAGTAGATGGCGATGACCGCGATGTCGACGCCGTGCAGCCGAACCAGCGACTGCTGAAGCGGAGCCGCGAGCAGGGCGGTAAGGGATGCGGCGGGCGCAAATATGGGGAACATGCGTGCAGAGCCTCAGAGTCGAACAGCAAACCCGGAAGAATCCCGGGGTGTAGGTGGAACAGCGCGAGACCGGCACTCGGGAGCAGGAGTCACGTCCGCAAGGCGAAGTGGCCGACTGGGGAGGGGTGAAGGTTCGCCCCCATAGTAAACGTTTTCAGTGGTCTCCGCTTCCCTGCCCATACGTTGCCCTCGCTCCATGCTTCCGAAAATAATGCCGGTCCAGCAATGCCTGCGAAACTCCCACGCATTCGGGGTTCAGCGTGGCCGTGTAATAGGCCATCCGCGCCACCGCCTCCAGCACCACGCCATGGTAAGCCGCCTGCATAGGATCCTTTCCCCAGGCAAAGGGCGCGTGCCCGGCCACCAGGACCCCGGGGACCGCCTCGGGATCGAGATCGCGAAAGCGGCGCACGATCGCCTTGCCGGTATTCAGCACGTAGTCTCCCTGGATGTCCTCGGCGCTCAACTGCCGTGTGACTGGAACCGGTCCGTAGAAATAATCGGCGTGGGTGGTGCCGTATGCGGGAATCTCGCGGCCCGCCTGCGCCCAGGCGGTGGCGAACTCAGAATGCGTGTGCACGACGCCCCCGATGGAAGGAAATGCGCGGTAGAGCTCCAGATGCGTCGCCAGGTCCGAAGAAGGCTTCAGATTTCCCTCGATAATCTTCCCGTGCAGGTCGCTCAGCACAATGTCGGCCGCAGTCATCTCCTCGTAGGGAACGCCGCTCGGTTTGATCGCCACCAGGCCCGTGACCCGATCGATCCCGCTGGCATTGCCAAAGGTGTACAGCACCAGGCCCCGGCGCACGATCTCCAGGTTTGCTTCCAGTACGCGAGCTCGCAATTCGTCCAGCATCATTTCACTTTACATGCCAACCGTTCGGCGGCCGCAGCCCACGCTTTCAGTGACCGCGGCCGTTTCCGGACCGGCTTGGCAACCCCTGGCCCTGGCAGTCTCCCGCCGTCCCGCGCAGCCCCCTCGATTGCGAGGATGTGGGCGTGCGGGGGGCAAGCGGCCATTCTACTAAATCGATGTAGGGCTGTCGCCCACAAAGATTCGCCGCCCACCGCCGTCTCCCAGGGCCTGTGAACACGATGGCGGCGAGGCCACGGCTGGCCCGCGGGCGCAACATGGGCTGCGGTGGCCCCCGTTCTCAAAGGCGCTGGAGGGGTTGAAAATCGTTCCCGCCGAGCAGGGAAGCGAAGGGGGTACCACATTGGTTTCGGTTACCGGTTACCAACATTTCAAAATAGTTCTTGCACCTGGGACGGAGAACGTGTTAACTATGCAGCCAATAATTCAAATAATCCTGCGCAGGGGTGTACAGGAGAAAGTGCGGTTCACAAGGCACCATTATGAAAATTGGAACTACGATTCGCGGTTATCGCCTGCAAAAAGGCCTTTCCCAGGGGGACATCGAAAAGCGCACGGGCCTCCTCCGTTGTTATCTGTCCCGCGTCGAGAACGGCCATACGGTTCCCTCGCTCGACACGCTCGCTAAGATCGCTGGAGCGCTGGAACTCCCAATGGCTCAGTTGTTTGCTGAAGATACACTGGGCCGCCAATTCCAAACCCAGAAACTTTCCGACGACGAGCTTCGGTTCCTTACCCAGATCCGGCGGTACTCGACCAACCTAAATGACAGCGACCGCAAGCTGCTGCTGGCCATGGTCAAGAAGTTCTCCGCCACGGCAGCTCGCTAGCCTCCCATCCTCCCCCTAACCACCCGGCGCATCGATACCCGCGCCGGCGATTTCCATGGTGTGGAATGCGCAGGCCCAAACTCCGGCCGCCACAGGCGGGCGGATAACGGCTACCCTCTCACGGGCGGGAAAAGCGCGTGCAGCCACCAGGCGAAGAGCAGCAGGGCAAAAGTCATCGCGACCAGAGCAACGGCTCTGCGTCGAACAAAGCTCTCCCGGGGAGCGCCGATGCGCGGCAGCAGCGGCAATCCCAGCAAAATTCCGCTGACAAATCCGCCGAGGTGCGCCATGTTGTCGATCTGCGGAACTCCCTGAACCCGGGTGTGCACCACGGTCAGGCCCGCATCCAGCACGAAATTCAGCAGCGCGAAATACCAAACGCTGCGGCGCAGCTTCTTCAGCTCGATCTGCGGAATGGGCAGCAGCGGCGAACGCAGCAGCATGAGCAGTACACCGGCCAGACCGAACACCGCGCCCGAAGCGCCAGCGCTGAACACGGCGGGCTGCCCCGGCAAGCCAGGATGGATTGCGATGCTCAGCAGGTTCCCGGCGAGGCCCGTCAGCAGATAGGCGGCGATAATGCCGAATTCACCCAGCAGGGGTTCACCCAGCAGCCCCAGGTTCCACAGGCACCACATGTTCCCGCCAATGTGGATCCAGCCGAAATGGACGAACATCGCGGTGAACACCCGCCACCACTGACCCGCGTGGAAGACGTAGGCGCCATTCAGGAGCAGGCTGAAGGACGCGTTGTCCTGAAACGTCGGTCCGCTGAGCGAATGGCTCTGCCAGAGCGTGAACAGGTAAACCGCGAAGTTGATCCCGACCAGCGTGTAGGTGGCCGGAGCGGAGGCCCAGTGCCGCGGCTTGCGCACCTGCGGCGGGGGCGGCGGCGGATACCAGCCGCGCGGCTCAGGCGGCTCACCCCCAGTGGGAAGCGCGCCCGGCGGCAGGATTTCCGGCTGCGCCGTTCCGCGCCGGCTGTGTTCAGGGTCCATGATGTTAAGCTACCTTGCCCTCGATGCGCTGACAAACAGAGCGGCGCTTTACGGCTGGTACATATCCTCGGGCACAGCCGGAGACCCTCGGTAAGCGGTCCCTTAGAGGGGGCCGACCGCAACGCATCTCGTCTTAGCGCATAGCTTTACACTTTTGCCAGATACGACGCGCCGGAGGCGCAGTGCAGAACCAGCCCAGCGCTTTAGCCCCGGCGAACTTGCCCGGCGGGGCACAGCGCCGGGAAATGCCACCGCCATAAACCCGGAGTCCCGGCAGGGATGGCGTTCCCGCTTCCCCCTGATCCTCCCGTCATGCACTTCCCGTCGCCGCTACTTCCGCAAATGTCAAACGCCTTCTCCCCCCGGCAAAGCAATGGGAACTCCCTCGATCACTGGACGACGATCACCCGCTCCAGTTCCGCCCTGGAGTACGCCTCTGCGCCGGGGGATCGGCCATATCCGGAGGCGCCCTCCCAGGCGAGCAGAGCAAAGGGCGCCATCACAAAGAGGGAGATCAGAATGCACGCTCCGTTAAGGTCCGCAGTGAGCCAGCGTCGTCCCATTGCGTCAAACGTCCATTTTGGAAAGCTGGCCGGGACCGCCGACGGAAACGCGAGCAACAGGTTGCCGGCCGCGACCATGCCGTAGAACAGTACCGCTTTGCGAAGCCAGCCTCGCGAGACGCTCCGCACGCTCCGTCGTCCGCGCAGCCAGAAGGCGAACGCCTGATAGAAGACCCAGGTGGTGAGGAACCACCCAAAGTAGTTCGTGAGCGGCACGCCGAACCAGGCTCCGCCGTCACGCCAAACCCACGCCCGATCGATGTTGACCCACACGGGGTCCATCGCCAGATCCCAGGCACACATCGCCAGGGCTGCCACCAGTGGAACGGCCAGCAGAGCGGCACGCGAGCCCTGCCGCGCTCCGACCATCAGCGTCGCGACAATCCACGCCAGATAGCCGACCCCCACATAAGCCAGCGCCAGCAGAATGGGAAGGCTGAAGATCTTCGGCCCCATCACCGCGGTGAAGTAGTAGTTGCCGAAGGGAAAGCCGGTCCGAAGGCTGAGGGATTCACAGAAGCTGCCCACGCCGAGGCAGAGGGCGAAAAATACCAGGATGCCGCGGACGCCGTAGATGCGCCGGCCGTGAATGGCCGCGAAGACGCTGGGCGGCAGCACATGCAGCACGACGATGAGGAGCGTGGGAACCTGCTCCGGAAAAAGCTGGAGGACCCGCGCCACAGCGTACAGAAGCAACAACGCAATCAGGCTGTTACGGCTGACCCGCGATTCCGGCATGCAGGAAATTGTAACGAGGCCATCCCTGCACGCGCTGGGGCGGTTGATTACAATTTTCCTGTTGGCCTTTCCGGCGGCGGGAGTCATCTGCCAGCCAAATTTCCTTCCGGAGTTATCCATTGAGCCATTCAAAACGCATTGCCCGCGCGCTGTTGAGCGTGACGGATAAATCGGGCCTGGTCGAGTTTGCGCGCCAGCTCGCCGGCCACGGCGTCGAACTCGTCTCCACCGGCGGCACCGCCCGGGCACTGCGGGAGGCCGGCCTCGCCGTGCGGGACATCGCCGACCTCACAGGCTTCCCCGAGATGCTGGACGGCCGCGTGAAGACGCTGCACCCGAAGGTCCACGGCGGGATTCTCTACCGCCGCGAGGACGCGCACCATCGCGAGCAGGTGGCGGCGCACGACATCGAGCCGATCGACATGGTGGTGGTCAATCTCTATGCCTTTGAGAAAACGGCCGCGAAGCCGGACGTGAA
>DAHUYD010000069.1 GCA_027315385.1 Acidobacterium sp. | reverse complement strand
CCAGAGCCGCGGACAGCGGGAGTTTGCCGTCATCTTCAGGGCGGGAGATGAGCCCTTCGCCGGCCTGACCCGGTTTGCCGCGCAGTATCGCGTCCAGAGCGCGCACTTCACCGCGATTGGCGGATTCAGCGATGTGCGGCTGGCCTGGTTCGATCTGCAAAAGAAAATGTTCCGCGTCAATCCGGTGGATCGGCAGGTCGAGGTGGCGTCGCTGATCGGCGACATCGCCCTGCTGAACGGCAAGCCGCAGGTACACATGCACTGCGTGGTGGCGTTGCCGGACGGCGCTACGCGCGGCGGACATATTCTCGGCGCGCATGTTTCGCCGCTCCTGGAAGTCTTCGTCACCGCCGATCCGGTGCCGCTCTACAAGAAGCACAACGCCGCCACTGGGCTGACGCTCATCGACCCCCAGGCGACGCATTAATCCGCCAGCTGCCCGCCGCCCCTCCTAAACCTGCCGAAGATTTACAGTGGATGGCGAAGCTCGTCCAGAGGAATTCCGCCCGTGCAAGCATTCCGCCGCCTTTTCCCTGCCTGTCTCTTTCTCGTCCCTCTTGTTTGCGCCGCGCAGGCTGCGCCGCACCAGCCATCGCCCCAGACGCGCGTCACCATCGCGCAGGGCGCACTCGAAGGCACCCAGCCTGTTCCCGGAATCTACGCGTATCTCGGCATTCCATTCGCGCAGCCACCGGTGGGCGATCTGCGCTGGAAGCCGCCGCAACCGCCGCAGCCATGGCCGGGAACCCGCATCGCCGGCAACCACGGTGCTCCGTGTCCGCAACTCAACGAGGGCTGGAACAAATCGGACTCGCAGCACTGGAGCGAGGACTGCCTGCATCTCGACGTCTGGACGTCTGCCGGCGCGCACAATCTGCCGGTCATGGTCTACATCCACGGCGGCTCCAACCTGGCCGGCGACGGCTTCACCGATGGCAAGCCGCTCGTGAACCACGGCGTCGTCCTCGTCACCGTCGAATACCGCCTCGACATCTTCGGGTGGTTCCGAACCCCGGCGCTGGACGCGGAGTCCCCGCACCACGCGTCCGGCGACTACGGACTGCTCGACCAGATCGCCGCGCTCCGCTGGGTCCACGACAATATTGCGAAATTCGGCGGAGATCCCGCCAGGGTCATGATCTTCGGTCAGTCTGCCGGAGCCGTCGACACTGGGCTGCTGCTCGCCTCTCCGCTCGCGCGAGGATTGTTCCGTGCTGCGCTCGAAGAAAGCGGCCAGGTCCTCGGCTTGATGCCGACCTCCACACAGGGAGAATCGGAGACGGCGTGGGCGCCGGTGGCGAAATCGCTTGGGCCCACGCTGGCGGCGCAACGCAGCTTGTCCGCGGCAAAGGTGATGGCGATGGCCGCCGAGGCCCCCAGGCCGGCCTCAGTGAACTGGTGGGGCTACCGCGGAGCCAGCGTCGACGGTTGGGTGCTGCCCGAAATGCCGTGGCGCGTCTACGCGGAAGGCAAGGAAGCGCCCGTGGCGCTGGTGCTGGGAACCAATGCGCGGGAAATCACGCCCGGCGGTGAGACTCTCGATCAGCTTCGCCACGTCATGGCGGAGACGCTGGGATACAAGAGCGCAGCACAGCTCCAGGCCCTCTACAACAATTCGCCCGATCCGCTGCTCGGGCCGCCCGCCACGCGCTTCGCTACGGATCACGACTTCCACTGCGCCGTCCGCCTGCTGGCGGCATGGCATGCGTCGCATGGCTTCCCAACGTGGGTCTATCGCTTCGACCGCCCGGACCCAGGCGCGGCTTCCGCCGAACACACCTCGGAGCTCTTCTATTTATTCCACTCCTTCTTCGGCAAGGCCACGCCCACGGCTGAAGACCTGCAGATCGCGAACGATCTCGACCAGTACTGGACCAGCTTTGCGAATAACGCCGTCCCCACCGGACCGGCGGCATGGCCGCGCTACCAGGCCGCGCAGTTCGGCCCCTGGCTCGACTTTCCGAAAACCGGCACAGACATTCACGCCCACGACACGCCTTTCGGCGGAGATGCGTGCTCGATCATCGATCCGTCCTATCCCAGGTGAGGGAGCGCGCTCAGTTCTTCGTCGCCCGATACCCCTGCCACACATACTCCAGAGCCTCCGGCAAAGTCTGCATCTTCACCGCGTGGTCCACATGACCCGCGTTCCGTGCGAACACAAACTGATACGCATAGCCCTTCGCGGCCAGCGCCTTCGCCATATCCTCATTCGCCACCACCCAGTCGTGCATCCCGTCGCGCATATCGTTGGGGTAGTAGAGGTCCCGGTCGCCCACCTCCATCCAGATGCGCAGCGGCTTGCGCGGGCTCGCCGGAATCAGCCGGTGCGCCAGGTCCCACGCGCCGTCCGGCGTCTGCGGATTCCACGGCCACTGCTGATTCACATAGGTCCCCGAGTACGACAGCACGCGCCGGTACAGCTCCGGGTGATACCACGCCATCATGAACGCCGCCGCCGCGCCCGAACTGCCGCCCATCGCCGCGCGCCCATCCGGGTCGTGCGTCAGCCGCACGTGGCACTTCGCCTCCACCAGCGGCAGCACCTCATGTTCCACCCACTCGGCATACTTGCCGGACATCGTGTCGTACTCCAGCCCGCGCTCGCTGCCCTGCGCGTCGCCTCCGCCGTTCGCGATCGAGATTGCAACCAGCGCCGGCACCTTCTTTTCCGCAATCAGGTTGTCGAGCGCCGTGAACAGGCTCGGATCCGGACCGTCCTGCTCCACCAGAAACGGTGCCCCTGCTCCCGGCACGTACTGCCGCGGCACGTACACCGTCACGGTACGCGTCCACGGAGCCGGATGGCTGGTCGTCACCATCAGCCTTTTCGGGTTCTTCGGATCGGGCGTTCCGAAGGTATGCGGCGCCCGCGCGATTCCCGGATAGTACTTCGAATGAGCCGAGGTCATGGAGAGCACGAAGATTCGCCCCTGCGGCACGCCTGGATGCAAGCTCATCTCCGCCGCCGCCGGATGGTTCGGCCCGATGATGAAGTTGCCGTTCGCATCAGCCGCGGGCACCTGCCCGTTGGGCATCTCCGTCGCCTGCACGTACCCCGGCCCCTCCGGATTGCGAACCGGCGCGCGGTCCTGCGCGGCCGTTCCAGCCGCCAGCAGCAGTCCCGCCAGCCCCATTGATCCCATTCGCATGCCTTTTCTGACCATTCGGTGTCGCTTCCTCTCCGCCCTTGTGGAGGCCGGGATAGTGTAGAGCAAAGCTGGACCGCTTGTGCGCCGCGACTTCGGGAATCGCCTCTAATTCGATAGCATCAGATAACCAGCTTCCTTATTTATGACTGACTTTTCCCAGCATCCGCTGCGCAGGATTCTCAACGAACGCATCGCCATCATCGACGGCGCCATGGGCACCACCATCCGAACCTATGGCATGAAGGAAGCGGACATCCGTGCGCAGCGTTTCCGCGACGCGAAGAAGGATCTGCTGAACAACGGCGACCTGTTCACGCTCACCCAGCCGCAGATGATCGGCGACATTCACCGCCGCTTCCTCGAAGCCGGCGCCGACATCATCGAGACCAACACCTTCGGCGCAACCGGCATTGCGCAGAGCGAGTTCTTTGTCGACGACCCGCGCGAGCACGGCGGCCGCAAGGATCCCGCCTTCTATCAGGGCGTGTTGGACGACCGCTTTCTCGACGAGCTGGCCTGGGAGATCAACGAGCAGTCCGCGCGCCAGTGCCGGGAGTGGGCGGATCGGGTGGCGAACGCCACTGGCCGCCAGCGCTTCGTCGCGGGAGCCATCGGCCCTCTGACCGTCTCGCTCTCGAATTCTCCCGACGCGGACGATCCCGGCTTCCGCGTTGTGACCTTCGATCAGGTCAGGCACGCCTACGCGCAGCAGGTTCGCGCGCTCATCGCCGGAGGCGTCGACCTCCTCCTCGTCGAGACGATCTTCGATGCGCTGAACTCGAAGGCCGCGCTCGTGGCGATTCAGGAAGTCTTCGCAGAGCAGGGCAGGGAACTGCCCATCATGATCTCCGCTGCCGTCGGACGCGGCGGCGAGACGATGATCTCGGCGCAAACCGTCGCCGCGTTCTGGAATGCCGTGGAGCATGTGCATCCGTTCTCTGTCGGACTCAACTGCTCGCTGGGTCCGGACCTGATGTATCCGTTCCTCGAAGAGCTGTCCGACAAGGCCGGTACCGCGATCTCGTGCTATCCAAACGCCGGCCTGCCGAATCCTCTGTCCGCCACAGGGTTCGATCTCGGCCCTCAGGACATGGCGCATCGGTTCAGCGAATTTGCACGCGGCGGCCTCATCAACATCGCTGGCGGATGTTGCGGCAACACGCCCGAGCACATCGCGGCAATTGCCCAGGCGCTGGAGGGCCAGCCGGCGCGCCGCCTGCCCTCCGTCTCCATCGCGGGCGCTCCTCCCTTATCCGCCGATGTTGTCAGGGCACAGTGGGACTTCGCTCCGCTCCGCCTTTCCGGCTCAAGGCCCTTCACCCAGCAGGAGAACGTCTTCATCATGATCGGCGAGCGCACCAACGTCGCCGGATCGCCGAAGTTCGCGAAGCTGATTAAACAAGGCAAATACGAGGAAGCCGTCGCCATCGCCCGCCAGCAGGTGGAGAACGGCGCGAACGTGATCGACATTTGCATGGATGAGGGCATGATCGACGGCCCCGCGGCAATGACCCGCTTCCTCCAGTTGCTGGCCAGCGAGCCGGAAGTCGCAGCCGTGCCCTTCATGATCGACTCGTCGAATTGGGCCGTCATCGAGGCTGGCCTGAAATGCATGCAGGGCAAAGGCATCGTCAATTCCATCTCTCTCAAAGAGGGTGAAGCGAAGTTCCGCGAGCACGCCGCTACCGTGCGAAAATACGGCGCCGCGGTCGTCGTCATGGCCTTCGATGAGAAGGGCCAGGCTGCCACTTTCGACGACAGGATTCGCGTCTGCGAGCGCGCTTACCGCATTCTGGTCGACGAAGCCGGATTCGCCCCTCAGGATCTGATCTTCGACCCCAACGTCCTCACTGTGGCCACCGGCATGGAGGAGCACAACAACTACGCGGTCGATTTCATTCGCGCCACGCGCTGGATCAGGGAGAATCTCCCCCACGCCAAAGTCAGCGGCGGCATTTCAAATATTTCCTTCAGTTTTCGCGGCAACAACAAAGTGCGCGAAGCCATGCACGCGGCGTTCCTCTATCACGCCATCGCCGCCGGTCTGGACATGGGCATCGTCAATGCCGGCCAGCTGGAGATCTACGAGGAGATTGAGCCGGAACTGAAAGCGCTGGTGGAAGACGTGCTGCTGAATCGCCGTCCGGACGCCACAGAGCGGCTGGTGGCCTACGGCGAAGCCCTCAAGGCCTCCGGAGCCGGCGCGGCCGCGAGCGCAAAGCAGGAAGAAGAATGGCGGCACGGCACCGTCGAAGAACGCCTGAGCCACGCGCTCGTGAAGGGCATCGACAGCTACATCGACCTGGACACGGAAGAGGCGCGCCGGAAACTCGGCCGTCCCCTTGCCGTCATTGAAGGTCCGCTGATGGCCGGCATGAGCGTGGTCGGCGATTTGTTCGGCGCGGGCAAAATGTTCCTGCCCCAGGTCGTCAAGTCGGCGCGCGTTATGAAGAAGGCCGTCGCCTGGCTCACGCCGTACATGGAAGAGGAAAAGGCTGCTCAGGCCGCCGCGGGCCAGCAGGTCCGCGCACAGGGCAAGATCGTGCTCGCCACCGTCAAGGGCGACGTGCACGACATCGGCAAAAACATCGTCGGCGTGGTGCTGGCCTGCAACAACTACGAGGTCATCGACCTGGGCGTGATGGTCCCTGCCGAAAAAATTCTGGAGCGCGCCCGCGCCGAGAACGCCGACATCGTCGGCCTCAGCGGGCTCATCACGCCCTCGCTGGATGAAATGGTCCACGTGGCCCGCGAGATGGAGCGCCTGCAATTCCGCGTTCCGCTGCTGATCGGCGGAGCGACGACAAGCCGCGCCCACACCGCCATCAAAATCGCCCCGCACTACAGCGAGCCTGTCGTCCACGTCCTCGACGCCAGCCGCGCTGTTCCCGTGACCACCAGTCTCCTCAGCGCGGAAGGTAAGGCTGGCTTCGTGACCAAACTGCGTGCAGAGTATGCCGCTGTCCGCAAATCTCATGCGTCTCCGGCCCAGCCTCTGGTGTCGCTGGCCGAGGCCCGTTCCCGCCGTACCCCGATCGCATGGCGCCCCGAGGACATCGCTGCGCCGGCCTTCACCGGCGTCCGCGTCCTCGACGATTTCTCTCTGCCGGAACTGCGCGAGTACATCGACTGGAGCCCCTTCTTCCATACCTGGGAGCTGAAAGGCGTTTACCCCCGCATCCTCGACGACGAGAAGCAGGGCGTGCAGGCGCGGCAACTCTTCGCGGATGGACAGGCGCTGCTGGACCGCATCATCTCCGAAAAGCTCCTCACCGCCCGCGGAGTCTACGGGTTCTTCCCGGCGAACGCCATCGGCGACGATGTTGAGCTGTACACCGGCAGCGCCCGGTCCACCGTCGGCCACACATTTCATTTCCTGCGCCAGCAGGCCAACCGCGAAGGCTCAGAGCCCTGCCGCTCGCTCACGGATTTCATCGCGCCCGGCGAAACCGGCCTGGCAGACTTCATCGGAGCATTCGCCGTCACCAGTGGCATCGGCCTGCAGGAGCTCGTCATGCAGTTCAAATCCGGGCATGACGATTACAACGCCATTCTGGCCGAGGCTCTCGCCGACCGCCTCGCCGAGGCCTTCGCCGAGTGCCTGCACCAGCGCGCGCGCCGCGACTGGGGCTACGGCTGCGCCGAGCATCTGACCAGCCACGAACTCATCCAGGAGAAATACCGCGGCATCCGTCCCGCGCCCGGCTATCCCGCGTGTCCCGACCACACCGAAAAGGGCACGCTCTGGCAGTTGCTCGACGTCGAGGCGAAAACCGGCATGCGCCTCACCGAGTCGTTCGCCATGTGGCCCGGCTCCAGCGTGAGCGGCTTCTATTTTGCCCATCCCGACTCGCGCTACTTCGCCGTCGGCAAAATCGGCCGCGATCAGGTACACGACTACGCTGCGCGCAAAGAAATGAATGTCGCCGAAGTGGAGCGCTGGCTGGGGCCGAACCTTAACTACGACCCCGCCCCGTAACCCCGCGCTCAGTACTTCGACTTAATCGCGTACGTCAGGCCCATCGTGAACTGGAACGAATTCCGCTTCGTCGGCGGGAAGGATGCAGGCGGATCGTTCAAATAACTGTCCATGGTTCCCACTGAGAAGCCCAGGTTTTTCCACGTGGGAAAGGCGACGGTATCCGCCTCTTCCGCTGAGTAGGCATGTAGATTATTGAACGCCGGAATGAAGGCGATTTGCTGGGTGAGCGTAAAGATTTTCTGCTTCAGCATGTAGTCGGCCGAGATCGTGGAGCCGATCAGGTTCTGGTTGGCGCTCGATGGCCCGGTGATGAAGCTCTGCTTCTCGTACTGGAAGGTCGCCTTGAGGTCTGCCTGCTGTTTCGCTGTCTGAATCGCCGTCCAGCCGATTCCGGCGCCGTAGATTTGCTGCAGGTTCAGGTTTTGGCTGAAGTTGTGGTCGAACGCGGTCTGTGCCAGACCAAAATAACGCGGCGAGAAGTACTCGTCGCGCTCAGCATCAAGGTGGAGGATGGAGGTCTTCGAGGTGACGGCAGCCACCAGCCCGGTGGGACCAACGTACGCCGGCTGCGTGATCTTGCCAAACGATCCGGCAAAATCCGCGGAGGTGCGGTTCCGGGTGTCGAGCCAGCTCACGGTCGGAATGGTGCGCATCAGGCCCAGACTGCCGGAAACCGTGTACTGATTCTGTGTCGCGCTTACCAGGGTGGCGCCGGCCGTCGCGGAGCCGTTCCAGCCCTGCAGAAAGCTGGGCGATCGGTAAAGTTCCTTGTCCAGCGTAGAGCGGCTGACGATAAACGCGGCGTCTTTGGTCGGGATGGGATGCTGCGTCGCGGGATGCACGGTGACGGTGTCGCTGGTGGCATCCAGCGGGCCGACGGGCAGGCGCGCGGCGTGCTTTTTCCGCAGAGACTTCATGTGAGCCTTCAGCACCGCGAAATCTTCGGTGGCATGAAGCTGCTGGACTTGCGCCCAGGGCACTTTGACGTCGCCCAGCGTGGGCGTGTGGAACGTCACCGTGCCGGCGGCTTCGCTCACCAGCGTGCCGTGGAGCGTATTTCCGTCTTTCAGCACAAGCGTGTCCGGCGTCGGGTTGCTGCCGGTGGACTGGGCGAGCGACGTTGCGGCGGCGCACAGCAGCAGCAGGGCGAGGCTGGCGAGGTGGAGACGCAGGACGTGCAGGCGCATGGGGATATTCCTTCCTGGGCTTCAGTGCTATTTTCTCACCCATGCGATGCGGAAGTCGCAGCAGGCTGTTGCAGCCATTGTACGATTCGCCTCCCCGGCGGCGTCCTTACAGGGCGAGACATCCCGCCCCCTGGACTCGCTACCCGCCTTTCCCCGACAATGAAGGTATGGCCCTCACCCGCGAGCAGGCTCTCGACTATTTCCGTTCCGGCGATCTCATCGGCCTCGGCATGGAGGCGGATGCCGTGCGCCGCCGGTTGCATCCTGAGGGCGTAGTCACTTACATCATCGACCGCAACATCAACTACACAAACTTCTGCACCGAGTACTGCACCTTCTGCGCCTTCTATCGCCCGCTCAAAGGCAAGCTGGCCAGCGAGGGCTACATCCTCGATTTCGAGACCATCTACGCCAAGATCGCCGAGACCCTGGAGATGGGCGGCACCGGCGTGCTCATGCAGGGCGGCCTGCATCCCGATCTCAAAATCGACTGGTTCGAGCGCCTCCTGCGCGGTATCAAGCAGCGCTTTCCGCAGATCTGGCTGCACTGCTTTTCGGCGTCTGAAATCCTCGCCATCGCCGAGTACAGCGATCTCACCGTCCGCGAGACCATCGAGCGCCTGCGCTCGGCCGGCCTCGATTCCATCCCCGGCGGCGGCGCGGAGATCCTCGACGACGAAGTCCGCCAGCGCATCGCGCGCCTCAAGTGCTCCACTGCGGAGTGGGTGCTCGTCCACCGCACCGCTCACCAGCTTGGCATGAGGACGACGGCGACCATGATGTTCGGCGTCGGCGAGACGCTCGAGCAGCGCGTGAACCACTTCGACGTTATCCGCCGTCTCCAGGACGAAACCGGCGGATTCACCGCCTTCATCCCGTGGAGCTTCCAGCCGAAGCACACGGCCCTCGGCGGCCGCGGCTGGGAAGAAGCCACAGCGGTTGACTATCTCAAAGTTCTGGCCATCTCGCGGCTCTATCTCGACAACATCGAGAACGTGCAGTCCAGCTGGGTCACGCAGGGCTTGAAAGTTCTCCAGATGGGCCTGCGCTTCGGCGGCAACGA
>DAHUYD010000052.1 GCA_027315385.1 Acidobacterium sp. | reverse complement strand
GCCGAGCGTGTGGGCGATCATGACGGCGCGGGTTCTCTCGCTGCGCGCGGCTTCCAACTGGCTCACGTCGATCTCATAGCCCGGAACAGTGACGTCGACGAAGACCGGGACCAGGCGATTCTGGAGAATCGGATTCACGGTCGTCGGGAAACCGGCCGCGACGGTGACGACTTCGTTTCCGGGCCTCAGGCGGCGGTCTCCGAGCTTCGGGGAGGTCAATGCGCTGAGGGCAAGAAGATTGGCGGACGATCCGGAGTTCACGAGGGATGCGCAGCGGACCCCGACAAAGCGAGCCAGCTTGCGCTCGAAAACCTCGGCAAAACGCCCTGTGGTGAACCAGCAGTCGAGAGCGGCGTCGACGACGGCGGCCAAATCCTGAGGGGCGATCACCTTTCCCGAGACGGGGACGGACGACTGGCCCGGGGTGAAGCCGGATGCAGGAAAGGCCTGCTGGAAGTACTGGGAGCACAGCTCAAGGATTTGCTGCCGAAGCTGGGCCGCGCTGTCTGTCATGGGATCGCCGAGGTCAGAATACACAATCGGAAACCCGCAGTGTACTGTATTGATGACGGAAGGGATGCGGTTGCGGGATCGCTTCCGGGACGGAGCGGAAGAGGGACAATGAAAGCGGTGATTCTGGCTGGCGGACTGGGCACGCGCCTCAGCGAAGAGACCGGCGTTCGCCCCAAACCGCTGGTGGAAATCGGAGGAAAGCCGATCCTGTGGCACATCCTCAAGATCTATTCGCAGCAGGGCATCAACGACTTCATCGTCTGCTGCGGATACAAGGGCTACATGATCAAGGAGTACTTCGCGAACTATTTCCTGCACATGTCGGACGTGACGTTCGATTTGCGCGAGAACCGCATGCAGGTACACCAGAGCGTTGCCGAACCCTGGCGCGTGACTTTGGTCGATACCGGCGAGAAGGCGGGAACCGGCGGACGCCTGAAAAAGGTGGAATCGTATCTGGAGGGCGAGGATGCGTTCTGCATGACTTACGGCGACGGGGTGGCGGACATCGACATCTCTGCGAGCGTCGCCTTCCACCGGCAACATGGAAAGCAGGTGACGCTGACGGCGGTACAGCCGCCGGCTCGCTTCGGCGCCCTGAAGCTGGAGGGCGACGGCATTACCTCCTTTCAGGAGAAGCCGCAGGACGAAGGCGGGTGGATCAACGGCGGCTTTTTCGTTCTCTCCCCTGCTGTGCTGAATGAAATTCATAGCGACGCGTCGATGTTTGAGCGCGAGCCTCTCGAAAGCCTCACGGCGAAGCACCAGGTCCACGCCTACCGGCACAAGGGCTTCTGGCACGCGGTGGATACGCTGCGGGACAAGCAACGGCTGGAAGAGCTGTGGGCCAGCGGGAACGCCCCGTGGAAGACCTGGTGAGTCCCTGGCGCGGGCGGCGCGTCTTCCTGACCGGGCATACCGGGTTCAAGGGAGGATGGCTGGCTTTGTGGCTGGCAGGGCTGGGCGCGCAGATACGCGGCTACGCGCTCGATCCGGAAACTGAACCCAGTTTGTTCGCCGCGGCGGATGTGGGCCGCGCGGTCGACGACGTTCGCGGCGATCTGCTCGACCGAGCTCGGCTGGAAGCATCGATGCGGGAGTTTGCGCCTGAGGTGGTGTTTCATCTTGCGGCGCAGCCGCTGGTCCGGCGCTCTTACGCCGATCCGGTGGGAACCTATGCAACCAATGTGCTGGGCACCGCACATGTTCTGGAAGCCGTCCGGCAAACTGCAACTGTGCGCGCCGCGGTGTGCGTCACCACGGACAAGTGCTACGAGAACCGCGAATGGGACAAGCCGTATCGCGAAACGGACGCGCTGGGCGGGCACGATCCTTATTCATCGAGCAAAGCATGCGCGGAGATCGTGGGCGCGGCCTACCGCAGCTCGTTTTTTACCGTGGATCGCGGAGGAGAACACCGAGTGGCGCTGGCAACGGCGCGCGCAGGCAATGTGATCGGCGGCGGCGACTGGTCGGAGGACCGGCTGATTCCGGACCTGATCCGCGGTTTCGAGGCTGGCGCCCCGGTTCGCATTCGCCGCCCGGATGCGATTCGTCCGTGGCAGCATGTGCTGGATCCGGCGCGGGGGTACCTCATGCTGGCGGAGCGGCTGCTGGCGGGAGAAGCTGACGCGGAGGGGCCGTTCAACTTCGGGCCCGATCCGGACGATGCGTGGCCGGTGAGCCGGATCGCCGATTCTCTGTCCGCCGCATGGGGAGCGGGAGCTGCCTGGATCCGGGAAGCCGATACCGGCGTGCACGAAGCGGGTCTGCTGCGGCTGGACTCGAGCAAAGCGTGCGCGACGCTGGGGTGGAAGCCCAGGCTGAATATTGACGAGGCGCTCCGCTGGACCATCGACTGGTACAAGGCAAGCGCCGCCGGGGAAAACATGCTGGAGTTCAGCCGCCGGCAAGTCGCGGAGTACGAGAAGCTGTAGCCGCGCGAGCCGCGGATTACTGCGCCAGCTTCCCGATCCGCTCCAGTTCCTCCCGCACGCGAGTCAGCCCATGCATGCAGAGTTCGAATTGCCGGGAGAGACGCGCGAACAGGGGCGCGTCTTTCTGGTACTCGAATAAGTCGAACTGGGAAACGATGTAATAGCTCTCCTTCCCGGTGCGCACCATGTCGAGGAGGCTCGATTCACCGCTGTGGCGCCAGAGCTGGAGCGATTCCGGATACATTCCGGTGGCGAAGAGCGCGTAATCGCCGATGTGCCGCCGCACTTCCCGTTCCTCGTCGAACGAGGCCGCCGCCCCGAAGACGGGGTCCGCCGCCGCGACCATGTCCTGAATCTCTTTCACGGGCTTCCCTGCCCTGTCGCGGATGCGGTACAGCTTGTCCGCGGCGGCAAATTCCGTCAGCAGATTTCCCACATAGCCGGTCAGGTCCGGATCCTGAATGCCGTCTGACGCATAACAACCAGCAACAACTTCCTGAAAGAGCTGGCGCAATGGGTGGCGATCGGAAATCATTCTCCCTCCGCGCTTCTTCGCCCGCGCCGGTTTGGAGAAAGACCGTTCCGCTTCTCCAGGTTCCGGCCGAAGAAGCTCACTGTGTTTATGAACCGTTACTCTACGGCATTTGTTGCGCCATTCAACTCTCTTCCCGCGTTCCGGGGAGAACTTTTTGGCAGTCTCGCCAGTCAAGTGCGAGGCCGCTGAGTTACAGAAGCTTCACCTTCGCGGCCGCGGGCGGCACGTATCCTCGGATGAGGAGACATACTATGCGCAGCCGCACTCCCTCCAGGCCCGCTCCCCAAAAGCATCGACGTGAACCCGCCGCGCAGGACAATCCTGTATTCGCGCAACCGGCCCCGTCGCCGCATCCCAGCGGCTTCATGGATCCGGTGACGGACCAGCGGGAACGAGAGATGAAGTCGATTGGTCCTGTGCCGGAGCCGCGCGGCAATGCGGTGGAACCGGTGCTTACGCTGGCGGAAATTCTGGGAAGCCAGGGCGCGGCGAAGACCAAAGCGATTGCCGCCTCCGGACAGATTGTTGTGCACTGCGTGGGCGATACCGGCAGCGCCAAAGGACCGGAGACCCAGAACCTGGTGTCCGGCAAAATGGCGACCGATTTCGATGAGGCCAGGCCGGCCGATGTGCCGTCATTTTTCTACCATCTCGGCGATGTCGTCTACTACTTCGGCGAGGCGGCGTACTACTACGACCAGTTTTACGAGCCGTTCCGCGACTACCCTGCGCCCATCGTGGCAATTCCGGGCAACCACGACGGAGTGGTCTGGAGCGGCGACCCGGCTCCATCCCTCGCCGCGTTTGTGCGGAATTTCTGTTCGACGACGCCGGCGCAGTCGCCCGATGCCGGCGGCCTGCTGCGCACCACGATGACCGAGCCCGGCGTGTACTTCACGCTGGAGGCTCCGTTCGTGCGCTTTCTGGGTCTCTACAGCAATGTGCTCGAGGACCCGGGCATCATCTCCGATGAGAATGGACGATATCCGGAGCTGGATCGGCGCCAGGTGGACTTTCTCACCGCGGCGCTCCAGCGCATCAAGCGGGAGAAGTTCGCAGGAGCGGTGATTCTTGCCACGCACCACCCGGCTTTCAGCGGAGGGTCGAGCCACGGCGGCAGCCCGGGCATGCTGGCGGACGTCGACTCAGCGTGCCAGGCCGCGGGCTTGTGGCCGCATGCCGTGCTCGCCGGCCACGCGCATAATTATCAGCGATACACGCGCACGGTCGACGGCGTTTCAATCCCGTTTATCGTGGCGGGCTGCGGCGGCCATTCGCCGCTGGCGCGGATGCGCGGGACATACCGGACGCCGTACCGCATCGACAGTTCCCTGACGCTGGAAAGCTACGACGACACGGATTACGGGTACCTGCGCATGGTCGTCAACACGAAAAGTCTGCGCATTGAGTATCATCCGCAGCACGACGGCGGAAGGACAAGGACGCCGGACGATACGGTGACTGTGGATCTGGCCACGCACAGTATTCGTTGATGAACGCAGCGCGCCGCCCATGGGCAAACACAAAGAGCAGCCTCTCGGCTGCCCTTTGCGCCATACTGAATTCGGAACCTACCGCGCGCCCATCGCCTTCGGCGCGCCGGCTTCGATTTCCCTCAGCCGCTTTGCGAGCAATTGCTCCAGCTGCACCAACGCCCTGGTGAAGCCATCGATGCCTTCCGACAGCTTGTCGCTCGCCATGTGATCGGCGGCATGCATCCGGTCGAAGGTTGCCTTGTCCATCGCGATCCTCTCGATGTTCACCATGGCGAGCGCACGCCGAGGATCGAGTTTGCGCTCCAGCGTGCCCTCCGTCGAATCGAGTTCCTCCAGCAGATGCGGCGATATGGTGAGCAGGTCGCAGCCCGCCAGTTCGATCAGCTCGCCCGTATTCCGGAAGCTTGCGCCCATGACGAGGGTCGAGTACTGGAACTTCTTGAAGTAGTTGTAAATGCGCGTGACGGACTGCACGCCCGGATCGTCGGCTCCCTCATAATCCTTACCGGTGTCCTTCTTGTACCAGTCGAGGATGCGCCCGACGAACGGTGAGATAAGCGTGACTTTAGCCTCGGCGCATGCAATGGCCTGATGCAGACCGAAGAGCAGGGTCAGGTTGCAGTGAATTCCTTCCCGTTCCAGTTGCTCCGCCGCGCGGATGCCTTCCCACGTGGACGCGATCTTAATGAGGATCCGCTGCCGCGAAACGCCCGCGCTTTCGTACTTCTGAATGATGGAGCGCGCCTGCGCCATGGTGGCCTGGGTGTCATACGACAGCCGGGCATCGACCTCGGTCGAGACGCGACCCGGGATAATCTGAAGGATTTTTTTGCCGAAGGCCACAGCGAGGTTCTCAAATGCCAGCTTCGACACCTTCGCGTCATCGGCGCTGTCTCCCAGCTGCTTTTTCGCATCCAGCAGCGTGTCGTCCACGATCTTGCTGTACCGGGGCATCTGGGCCGCCGCCGCCAACAGCGACGGGTTGGTGGTCGCATCCTGCGGCCGCACCTGTTCAATTGCGTCGATGTCGCCGGTATCGGCCACCACCGTGGTCATTTCCCGGAGCTGTGCAAGCAATGACTTCGCCATGATTCCTCCGCTCTGTTCTCTATTATCCGGCATTCCGCCGTTCCGGCGCTAAGACGTCGTGCATGTGGCCGGAAAATCCCGTGATCCTCTGAACGGCGATCCTGAGCATTGGATGCCCGTGCATCGTTCGCGGGCGCAGCTTCCTCAGTCCTCAACGGGATTCCGCAGAGTCCCGATCCCTTCCACCGACACCTCGACCTCATCGCCGGCCTTCATGGGGCCCACGCCTGCCGGCGTACCGGTAGGGATCACATCGCCGGGCAGCAGCGTCATCGCCGCGGAAATGTGACGCAGCAGCATCGCAATGCTGAAGATGAGGTCGCGGGTGGTGCCGCGCTGCCTCACCTCGCCATTCAGCCGCGTGGTCACTGTCAGGCCGGCTTCGGGATCGATTTCGTCCGTCACCAGCGGCCCCATGGGACAGAACGTATCGAATCCCTTAGCCCGCGACCATTGGCCGTCGGACTTCTGCAGATCGCGGGCGGTCACGTCGTTCACGATTGTGTATCCGCGAATATAGGGACGCACATCTTCGGCTGCATCGATCTTCGTCGCGCGCCTGGCAACAACAATGGCCAGCTCGCCCTCGAAATCCACACGATGCGAGAGAGCCGGAATGCGGATGGGCTCGCCCGGAGCAATTACGGCGGAAGGAGCCTTGAGAAACAGCAGCGGCTCCTTTGGAACTTCGTTGCCAAGCTCGGCCGCGTGTTCGCGGTAATTGCGCCCGATGCAGACGATCTTGGAAGGAACCGCCGGCGCGAGGAGCATCGCACTCTTCAGCGCCAACGGCGTGAATGCGCCCGGCCAGGCTTTTGCCCATGGATCCTCCGGCCATGGCGCCAGCACCCGCTGAATCCAGGGCTCGCCGTCGCGATCCGCCACTTCGCCATACCGCACCGCATCTTCCCAGATGAATCGGCAATATTTCATCGACCCTCCTCGTTCACGATTGAGGCAGCGCCTCCATCACCGGCGCTGACCGCGCGCTTTCATTTCCATCCTGGTCGACGGCACTCACCGCGTAGACGTACTGTTGTCCGGCGATGATGTCGTGGTCCTCAAAAGAGGAGGCCACCACCGGAGCGTGACCGGAGAGACGCTCCCAACCGCTCCCCGCGGCGACGTCGCGCCGGTAGACCACGTACCCAGCCACATCCGGATCCGCATCCGGCCGCCAGGACAGATCGATTGCGTGCGCCAGGTCGTCGGCCACGGCCACAACATCCGCCGGAACCGGGGGCGGAAACACGTCTTTGGCGTCGATGGTCACAGGCTGCGATTGCAAGCCTGCGAGCTCCACGATCCGCCCCGCCAGCGTGAGGCGCTGCACGCGCTGCACGGTGTACCTGTACGTATGGTCCAGAGAGGCATCGTGATCCACCGCGGCGCCTGGATCCCCGCGGCTCAAATCCACGTCCAGCGTCTGCTCCGGCGCGGGCGGCGACCCCATTTTCCGGTCCGCTTTCGGGGCCTTCGGCAAGGCGACCAGCGTTCGTCGAATACGCATCGTCAGGCCGGGCGCGGCGGGTGCTTTGTTCCAGCGGAGAAGCACGCCTTTCCGAACGGTCCGCACCTGCAGGTCCGTGGCTGCGGGCGGAGCGGCTCCAGCCGCCGCCCACGCCGCATTTGACGGGCCGGCGGTTTTCCCAGCCGGACTCTCAAGCTCTACAAAAAACGCGAGGGCGCTGGGTGGGCCCTGCTTCAAATCCGGAGGTAAGCTGGCGAAGAAGACCGCGGGTTTGTCGGGCTCAAATTCCCCCTTTCCAGCCGCCCTGCACAGGGTCGATTTGAAAACCAGGTTCCGCCTCCGCGGCTGCATCCAGCAGATGTGCGCGCGCTGTGGGCCGCGGAGCTCGACTTTATCGGTTGTATGCCGGGGCATTTTCCAGTTCAGCTCGACCCGATCGCCCACACGCGCGGCGCCCAGATCCCGCACCGGCGTGGGAAGCCACAGGGTCGGCGGCTGGGGACTCGCCGCCAGCCCGCAGCCCGCGAGCAGCAGCACTCCTCCCCAAGCAGCCGGCGCGACGATTCTCATGTGCCTTCAGCCTAGCAAAGTCGGCATCCCGCGATTTTCTGCCCTCTGGTTCGGCGCGTTCTCGGGCGGACCGCGCTGGGCTGGAGTTCGGGCGTTGCTCGTGGCACGGGCGAGTGGGTATTACTATCGCGCCATTGTGCGCCTGCACGCCTTCACATTATGAAAACACTTATGATTGAGGAAACATCCTGGTAGCATTGTTCATCGCAGAGTGGCAGCGGCCTCAATCTGGAGTGAATCCATGCATGTTCCTTTGGAATCAGCCTTGTCGCAGTTTGAAGCGCCTTCCGATACTGCTCTTACCGCTGAAGCGTCTATCGCCGAGAAGCACATCGGCGAGCGTATCCGCCGGCTGCGGCTGAAGCGTTCGATGGGGCTCGTTGAGCTGGGCCGGCAGACAGGCCTTTCAGCGAGTTTTTTGTCTCAGCTGGAAACGGGCCGGGTGGTCCCGACGCTTCGCAATCTGGCGCGGATTGCCATGGTTTTCGGACGGGATCTTTCGTATTTCTTCGAGCCGGAGCCGCATGCGCTGTTCCGGCTGCACCGGCATACCGATCGCGTGCGCCTGCCGCAGTCGGGTGTGGAGGCGCCGACGTACTTCTTTGAAAGCCTGGCCTGGACGGTTCCCGAGCGCCAGCTGGATCCGTATTACGCCGAGTTTCTTCCAGTACGCAACCCGTCAGAGATTCGGCCGCACATGCATCCTGGATACGAATTTCTTTATGTACTGGAAGGCGAGCTCGAGATTCGCCACGGGGATCGAACGTACTCTCTGGAGACAGGCGACAGCGTGTATTTCGACGCGGGTACCCCGCACGCCTACCGCTGCTCAGCCCAGATGCCCGCAGTGGCGCTGATCGTGAGCATGCACCAGCCGATACCTCAACCCGTGCTGCGGCCGACGGCGGTACCCGCTCTCCGTCCGGCCAATCCGGTTCCCGATTCCGACTCCCGAGCCTGATTGCGGCCAACTCCAGGCGCCGGGTCGTTTCCTCTTGCAATTGCAACGACGGATGCGCGACACTGGCGCTCTCCCCGGATCGAGACGCTTTCAGGCGAATTTCCTGGCGCAAGCCTGTCCCCTGACCGATACGGCGATGTGGATGGGATCTCTGCGGATGGGGCGGGTAAGCGACTGATGGACACAGCCGAATCGTTCTTGCGACAGGACCGATTTGAGCAGCAGGTGGCACGGCTCCAGGCGTTGCTGGAAGCGGCACGCCACGTGCACTCGACGATCCGCGTGCATGACGTGCTATTAAAGACGGCCGACATCCTGGTTCGCGAGCTCGAACTGCCGGGGGCGCTCTTCGTGGATCCAGCGAGCCAGGAGCCGCTGATTTCGCGGGGCGAGCTGCCCGATGCGCCGTACGGCGGATGCCATCGCTTCCCGCTGCTCTCGCGGGAGAACCAGAAGCTCGCCGAGCTGGTGGTGGCGACGGCCGACGGCGCTGAACTGACGCTGTATGAGCAGGATTTCGCGGAGGGCCTCGTGCTGCAGACGGCGGTGGCGCTCGAGAATGCGCATTTCCACGAACGCGACCTCGAATGGGCCCGGGTGCAGCAGGATCTCGACGCGGCCCGCCTGTTGCAGCGCTCGCTGCTCCCTAAAGCCATGCCCGAAATACCGGGCTACTCGCTGGCAGGACGATCGACAACGTGCTACGAAGTGGGTGGTGATTATCTGGATGCGCTGCCGCTGCCGGATGGTACGCACCTGATGGTGGTTGCCGATGTTGCGGGGAAAGGTCTCGCCTCCGCCATTGTGGCGACAAGTTTCCGCACCGCGCTTCGCTCGCTGGCCAGCCAGCCACTGCCCCTGGCGGATCTGGCCGCACGCATCGGCCAGCAGCACTGGGAAGAGGGCCCTGAAGCGCGCCGCCGCTACATGACAGCGCTGTTCCTCCGGCTGCAGCCCGCTACCGGCAAGCTGCAAATGGTCAACGCCGGACACAATCCGGCGGCCCTTCTGCTGCCTGGTGGGGATGTGCATATGGTGGAAGCCTCAGGGCCTCCGCTCGGCATGCTGCCCGATATGACATACGCGGCCGAGACTCTCGATTTCCCATCGGGATCGCGGCTCCTTCTGTACACCGATGGATTGACGGAAGTGTTTCGCGACGACGAGGAATTCGGCACCGAGAGGCTGATCGATACATTCCGCTCCGCGGACACCACCCACGCCGAGCCCATACTGGATTCGCTTTGGGAGACGCTGGGGGCGTTTTCTCTTCATGCACCGCAAACCGATGACATGACCGCGCTGGCGATCTGCCATCTGGATTCCCGCCAGCAGGAGACCCACCCATGAGGAACGGAAGTTCGGTTCAGGTTCGTCTTCCTTCGGAACTCGGCTTTGAGAAGGTCGCCATGAGCACGGCCGCGAGCATGGCGTCGCTGATGGGATTCACCGAGGACCGCATTGAAGACCTGAAAACGGCCGTGGCCGAGGCATGCATCAACGCCATCGAGCACGGTAATCAGATGAACAGCGGCCTCACGGTGGGGGTGGTACTCTCTACCAGCGAAGATCGCCTCGAGGTCAAAGTGATCGACGACGGCGCCGGCGTGAGGGCCGCTCCGCATGCTCCGGATATCGATCGCAAGATGCATGGCGACGAGGATCCGCGCGGCATGGGCATGTTTCTCATTCAGGCTCTCGTGGACGAAGCGGAGTGGTACAAGGGCCCTCCGGGCAAAAGCTTCGTCCGGCTCGTCATCCGCCTCGACAAGGAGAATGAATAATGCAGACCGCGACCAGGGTCACTCAGCGCACCGCTACGGCAGCATCGGGCAACACCGTCAGCATTCTGGCGTTTGGCGGGGACATATCGTCGGCTTCGAAGGACGCGGTGCTGGGCGCGTATCACGGCCTGAACGAGGCGGCGTCGCATGTGCTGCTGGATTTCACAGGCGTGGATTACATCAACTCATCCGGGATCGCCATCGTGATCCAGATGCTGCTGGAAGCGGGAAAGGCGGGCACGCAGGCCATCGGAATCTTCGGGCTGAGCGCCCACTTTCAGAAGGTCTTCACCATGGTGGGCATCAATAAGTACGCGGCCATGCACAAGGATGAGGCAACGGCGCTGGCCGCCGTGTGAGGATGCCATGACCCAAGCGCGCAGGCAGTACAGGCGGGCGCTGGCGGTTCTGCTGGCGCTTGGAATCGCCGGCCTGACCGCGCATGCGCAGCACACCGTTGAACATCTGGCGCTCAACCCGCGCGGCGTGGACGGCACGTCGCTGGGCACGCCGGTGAATCTCGGCGCTCGCTGGCTTGCCCATCGGGGCGACAATCCCGCCTGGGCGGAGCCTGGGCTGGACGACAGCCACTGGCGGGTTGTCGATCTCGGGGTCCCGCTCGCCCAACAGGGCATGAAGGGCGTGGATGCCGTCTGGTACCGCCTGCATGTCCGCATCCCGCCCAACGCCCGCCATTTGTCCCTGATGCTGACCCGAGCGGGGGGAAGCCTTGAGATTTATGCCAACGGCAAACTCATCGGCGGCTGGGGATCGCAGACTCCTGGAGGATCTCGACTCATCATCGAATCCTGGAGGGGAGCGATCCCCGATGCGGTCCTCGGCTCCGGCGATCTCACCCTCGCCATTCGCGCGCACATCGGCAACTTCACTCACGGCGGCGATATCCCGACCGGCCCGCTCGGCGTGCAATCGGAAGATCTGCTCGGGCCCGCGTCCGCCATTAGCAATGCCGCGGCGCTCCTCAGCTTCCGCGACCTCACTTCGAACTGGACCAATCTCACCCTGGTCCTGCTGGTCCTGCTGATCACCGCGGCGCTGGCGCTGACGGTCAGCAATGAGCCCGAATACAAGGCTCTTCTGGTGGCCCTCGCCGGCCAGGCCTGCTACCAGGGGTTCATCCTGTGGACACTGCTCGTTGGCACGCACATCACCTTCGGGGCCGGGCTGGTTTATTACGCCCTCAGCGCCGTCTGGACCATTGGACTGATTGAGTTTGTGCGGCTGATCCTGGGCATGCGCCGCTCCCGCGCCTTTCTCCTCTATTACGCCCTGCTTGGGGTCATTTCGCCGCTAGTCGGCATCTGCACCTATCTCTACTGGGAGCCGCACCATGCCCTTAATGGTCCGGTAGGCGTGGCCGTCAACCTGTTTACCCAACTCATCGCCGTCCCTGCAACCGCTGGTTTGCCTTTGCTCGCCTTGTGGGTGGCGTGGAGAAAACATAATCGCGATACGCTGCTGCTGTCCGCGCCGCTTCTGGTCAACGCATCCTGGGTGTACTACAGTTTCGGCCTCTACGTCTTGCGCCTGTTCCACGCGATCACAGAAGGAACCTACCTGACCGCCACATACACACCCATTACGGCCTTCAATATCGCCTGGGAGGAGGTGGTCTCCTTCGCCTTCTCGATCTCGCTGCTCGTGTTTCTGGTGGTTCGCACGATTCGACTGGCGCGCGAAAAGGCGCGCGCGGCGAGCGAGATGCAGGCGGTGAAGACGCTGCAAGCCCTGCTGCTGGCCCGTTCCCATCAGCCCACGCCAGGCTATGCCGTGGAAACCGTTTACCGTCCCGCCTCCGAAGTCGGCGGGGACTTCTTCCTGGTATCGCCCCACTCGGACGGCTCCATCGTCGCCATCGTCGGCGACGTCAGCGGCAAGGGCCTGTTGGCGGCGATGCGCGTGTCTCTGATCCTGGGCGCGCTGAACCGCGAAAGCTCACGGACGCCGGCGGAAGTGCTGGCCCGCCTCAACCAGGTTCTGCTCGGTCAGGGGGACATGGGCTTTACCACTGCCTGCTGCGTGCGCGTGGAGGCAGATGGCGATTACAGCTTCGCCAATGCGGGCCATCTGAATCCCTACATCGAGGGACAGGAGATTGAAGCTCCGGGTGTATTACCTCTCGGGCTCAAGGCCGACGCGGCTTACTCGACCGTCAAGGGCCACCTCAATCCCGGAGAGCGGCTTGTGCTGCTCTCGGACGGCGTGCCTGAGGCGCGCGCCAAACGCGAGTTGCTCGGCTTCGACAAACTCCTCGAGCTCACCCGTCTCGACGCGTCCCAAATCGCCGACGCGGCCCAGAGCTTCGGCCAGGAAGACGACATCACCGTCCTGGCATTGACGCTGGCTGGCGCCGAGGTGGCAGTCGGTTAAAGCAGGGGCGCGCGTGGCCGGCAGGAGCCGAAGCCGGTTTGCCCCAAACTATGCAAGCCGAACCAATTGCATCTAATATGGTTACCGGGACATCATTCCGACTGGGAGCGATCTTGCCATGACCAAAGCGGACCTCGTGGAAGAAGTAACCAAACTCGGCGACCTGACCCGCCGCGACAGCGAAGTCATCGTGGAGACGATATTCGATTCCGTCATCGGTGCCCTGCGCTCCGGCGACAAGATCGAGATCCGCGGATTTGGCAGCTTTCGCATCCGCCAGCGCAAGCCGCGCATTGGGCGCAATCCCAAAACCGGCACGAAGGTCGAAGTCCCCGCCAAGAAGGTTCCCTACTTCAAGCCCAGCAAAGAACTGCGGGATCTGGTGAACCCGGGCGGCAAATCCCCGGCATCGCCGGAATCCGGCGATGCCGGCACCACGGCCGCCTGACACACGATCTGGGCAGCGTCCCCGCTGGTACTGGCCCTCACTTGTAGATGAGGTGAATCTGGATCTGCGTGACCGGGCAACCCACCTGGATCGAGGCAGCCCGAAATGAGGGCGCCGTGAGGAGGACGCGGGGGTTGTTGGCGAATCCGAAGCCTTCCTTCGGAATTCCAAGGAAATTCCGGTCCAGCTTATGATTCATGTTCTCGTCGTGGATTACTACTACGGCGTACCTTCCCGGCGGGATCTGAAATACCTCGGTCGCCTCGCCATTGCCGATGGGAAACCCGCCATGCACGACAGACTTCTTTGTGTCCTCCGGCCATCCCGCCGGCGAGGCATAGACGGCTCCTTCCGCGCGGCCTTTTCGATTGCGGAACCCGGTTACGTGAATCGTCAGCGCGCACAACGGCTGCCCCGGCCTGGGAGCCGCATAGTGCCCGCCGGGGTCGCGCCGCTGCGCGTTTGCCACGCTTACCGACCCCAGCAGGATGAAAAGCAGCAAAGCACTTCGCGGTTGCGCCCGCCAGGTTCCTTTCCGTGAAGCCGCCCGCGCTGAGATGGTCATCCACCCAGCCTAGCGTTTCCTCGTGAAGCCTGTCGCCTGAAATGCCAGAACCGCCTCGGATCGGGTAGGGTGTTAGGTTGGCTTATTTCCCTTCTGGAGGATTCCATGACCGCTTCTGTTGCCGAAGCCGCACCCGCGCAGCGCGCCACAAGCTGGCCGATCCGCCGCGTGGCCGTGCTCGGCGCGGGCACCATGGGCTCGCGCATCGCCGCTCACCTGGTGAACGCTGGATTCCCCGTCCTGCTGCTCGATCTGGACAACGCCCTGACGGCCAAAGCGCTTGAAGGGCTGAAGAAATCGAAGCCCGCCGCGATGGCCTCGGCTGAATTCCTGGCGCGCATCGCGACCGGCAACTTCCAGGACGACCTGTCGAAGCTTTCCGAATGCGACTGGGTGATTGAAGCCGTTGCGGAGAATCTCGACATCAAGCGAGAACTGCTGGCTCGCGTCGCGCCGCATTTGCGGGGGAATGCCCTGCTGACCACCAACACCAGCGGGCTCCCGGTATCGGCGATTGCGCAAACGCTGCCGGCAGGACTGCGGCGGCGATTTTTCGGAACGCACTTCTTTAATCCGCCGCGCTACATGCAGTTGGTCGAGATCGTCGCGACCGCGGACTCCGACCCTTCCGCGGTCGCCGCAGTCGCGAAGTTCGCCGAGGTGCACCTCGGCAAGACGGTCGTTCCCGCCAAAGACCGGCCGAATTTTATCGCGAACCGCATCGGGGCATTCTCGCTGCTGAACACGATCAGGGCGATGCAGGCTCAGGGGCTCACCATCGAGGAAGTGGACGCGCTCACAGGTAAGCCGCTGGGCTGGCCCAAGACCGGAACCTTCCGCCTGGCCGATATGGTCGGACTCGACGTGCTCGGCTCCGTGGTCCGCAACTTCGCCGCCAATACCCGCGACGAGCGCTCGGATGTGCAGCTACCGGCGTTCCTCGAAGAGATGCTGAACCGCAAATGGTTCGGCGACAAGACCGGTCAGGGGTTCTACAAAAAGCAAAAGGGCGCGGACGGCGACGATCGCCTTGTGCTCGACCTGACCACGATGGATTATCGCCCTGCGCAGAAGCCGCGCCTCGCCGCGCTCGATATGGCCAAGCCCATCGAGACGGTGCCCGAGCGCATTCGTGCGCTGCTCTCCGGCAATCCGGAGAAGGACAAGGCGGCGGCCTTCTACTGGCAAATTCTTCCCGACCTCTGGCTCTATGCGGCGCACCGCATCGGCGAAATCGGCGACAGCCTGGCCGACATCGACCGCGCCATGCGCGCGGGATTCAACTGGGAGCTGGGGCCATTTCAGATGTGGGACGCTGCCGGTGTGGCCGAGACCACGGAGAAGCTGCGCGCGCAGGGCCGCGATCTGCCCGGGGCGCTCGAAAAGCTCCTGAGCACGCCTGAGAAATCCTGGTATCGAAACGCTGGGTCTGAATACTTCGATCCCCGCACCGGCGAGTACGTTCCTGTCGAGCCGCCCTCCGCGGTCATGACGCTCGCGCGCGCGAAGCGCTCGGGCGGCCTTGTCGCGGAGAATCCCGGTGCATCGCTCTACGACGTCGGCGATGGCGTCGGCTGCATCGAGTTCCACACCAAGATGAACGCGCTGGGCGGCGACATTGTGAATTTTGTGCGCCAGAACCTCGCGCCCGGCGCCGAGCCGGTCCGCAATTTCCGCGCTTTCGTGATCACCAACGACGCTGCGAATTTCTCCGCCGGCGCTAACCTCGTCCAGCTCCTGCTGGCTGCGCAGGATGAGGAATGGGACGAGATCGACTCCTACATCGCCGCATTCCAGCAGATGACGCAGGCGATCAAGTTCTGCCCGGCCCCGGTCGTCGTCGCGCCCTTCGGCCTCACCCTCGGCGGCGGCTGCGAGGTCTCGCTGCATGGCGCGGCGCGCCAGCCGCATCTGGAGCTCTACATGGGCCTTGTTGAGACTGGAGTGGGCCTCATCCCTGCCGGGGGCGGCTGCAAGGAGATGACCCTCCGCGCGCTCGAGCTCGCCTCCGCCGCGGCTCCGCCCGCTGCCCGTGACTCGGTCGAACTGCACCACGTCATGCGCGCGATCTTCGAAAACATCGCCCTCGCCAGGGTCTCCACCTCCGCCTTCGAAGCGCGCGATCTGCGCCTCCTGCGCCCATCCGACGCCATCACCATGAATCGCGATCGCGTTCTCCACGACGCCAAGCAGAAAGCTCTGGCGTTCGCGGAGGCCGGCTATGTGCCGCCGCAGCCTCGCACCGACATTCCCGCGCCGGGTGAGCCGGTCCTCGCCGCGCTGCGCCTCGGTCTCCACATGTTGCGCGAAGGCGAGCGCGCCACCGATCACGACGTGACCGTGACCACGCATCTGGCGACGGTACTCTGCGGAGGCAGCATCACGCCGGGCACACTCGTCAGCGAGCAGTACCTGCTCGATCTGGAACGCGAGCATTTTCTTTCGCTGTGCGGCGAGCGCAAATCCCAGGAGCGCATCGCTTACACCCTCAAATCCGGCAAACCGCTGCGCAATTAGGAGTCACTCATGAGAGACGCTGTCCTCGTCAGCGCCGTCCGTACCGCCGTCGGCAAGGCTCCCCGTGGAGCCCTGCGCAATAGCCGCCCCGACGATCTGGCCGCAGCCGCTATGAAGGGCGCGCTGGAAATAGTGCCCGCCCTCGACTCCGCGGAAATCGACGATGTGGTTCTGGGCTGCGCCATGCCTGAGGCCGAGCAGGGGATGAATGTCGCTCGCGTGGCCAGCCTGCGTGCCGGCCTTCCTGTCTCCGCCGGGGCGATGACGGTGAACCGCTATTGCGCCTCGGGGCTGGAATCCATCGCGATGGCCGCCGAGCGCATTCGCGGAGGCAGTGCCGAGGTCATTGTTGCGGGCGGCACGGAATCGATGTCGATGGTTCCCATGGGCGGTAACAAAATCTCTCCCAATCCCTGGCTGGTGGAGAACCATCCCGGCTCGTATCTGAGCATGGGACTGACCGCCGAGCGTGTGGCGAAAAAGTGCGGCATCTCGCGTGAGGACGCGGACGCATTCGCGCTGGCCAGCCATTTGAAGGCCCTCGCTGCGCAGCAGTCCGGCGCTTTCGAGGCGGAAATTGCGCCGGTTGCGGTCAGCCAGACTACGCCAGGTTCCGGCGCCAGACCGCAGACGACGAGCACAGAATTCCGGATCGACGAAGGTCCGCGGTCCGACACCACTGCCGATGCGCTGGCGAAGCTCCCGGCCGTCTTCCACGCCAAAGGAATCGTGACGGCGGGCAATACCTCGCAAACGTCCGACGGAGCCGCGATCGCTGTCGTCATGTCTGCCGAGCGGGCCAGGGTGCTTGGCCTGCACCCGGTGGCCCGCTTCGTCGCCTATGCCTATGCCGGCTGCGATCCCGAAGAGATGGGCCTCGGCCCCGTCTACGCCGTTCCGAAGGCGCTGAAACTCGCCGGCCTCACTCTCGACCAGATCGACCTCATCGAACTGAACGAAGCCTTCGCCTGTCAGACGCTCGCCGTCATCCGCCAGCTCTCGCTCGATTCGGCCAAAGTGAATGTTCACGGCGGAGCCATCGCCCTCGGGCATCCGCTGGGCTGCACTGGAGCCAAGCTCACGGCAACGCTCATCCACGAGATGCTCCGGCGGAAAGCCCGCTACGGCATGGTGACGATGTGCGTGGGCGGCGGCATGGGCGCGGCTGGGATCTTCGAGAATCTCACGCCGGCGTAGAATCGCTTATCTCCGTGTCAAGGAATATCCACGTCGCATTACTGATTGCTGCGGGACTCAGCTCCCTGCCATGGGCTGGATTCGTTCTGGAAATGCTCGGAGGGCCGGGCTTAACCGGCGTGGCCCTGGCGGCATTTCTATTGATCACTGCCCAGTGTGTCTGGAAGGGACTTCGAGTTGCCAAACCCCTGGCGATTATTGCGCCCTTGCTAACCACTTTCCTTTTTGGATTGATTAGCGCAGGTACCCTCCCGGGCAGTCACGATCTTCTGTCGGTGGCCCTGTTCGGCCTGCCTTTGGTCCTCAGCGTCGCTTTCCTGGGAGCCGGAATCGTCAGGGGCGTCCCAGAGGAGTAGCACCTGCAATCCGACTCGTGCTTCCGTACCACCTGATTTGCCCAAAGTTCGTCCAACGGGCGTACGATTCCCTTTCGGAGTCCTCGATGGCCATCAGCGCTACGCTTCAAGCCGCATCCGGCGGCAGCTTTCTGCTCACGAACGCTGCGCCCGACGATGTCTTTACGCCCGAAGATCTGACCGACGAGCAACGGGAGATTGCCCGCACCACAGCTGAATTTGCGGAGAAGTCGATCCTGCCCCGCGTACCGGAGATCGAAGCCAAGCAATTCCAGGTTACCCGCGACCTGCTGCTGGAAGCGGGCAGGCTGGGCCTGCTCGCGGTCGATATCCCGGAGCAGTACGGCGGCCTCGCGCTCGACAAGGTCACCTCGGCGCTTATCGCCGATCGCATCGCCGTCTGCGCCAGCTTTTCCGTCAGCATCAGCGCGCACACGGGTATCGGCACACTGCCGGTCATTTGGTACGGTACGCCGGAGCAAAAGGAAAAATACCTGCCGAAGCTCGCCACGGGGGAATGGGTCGCGGCCTATGCACTTTCTGAAGCCTCTTCCGGCTCCGACGCCATGAACATTCGCGCGCAGGCGCGCCTTTCGCCTGACGGCTCGCAATACATCCTGAACGGCGAGAAGATGTGGATCACCAACGCCGGCTTCGCCGATCTCTTCATCGTCTTCGCCAAAATCGCCGGCGACAACGGCCAGCCTCCTCAGTTTTCGGCATTCCTCATCGAGCGCGGCACGCCCGGCCTGACCCTCGGGGCGGAAGAGCACAAGCTCGGTATCCGCGGATCCTCGACGTGTCCGCTGGTGCTCTCCGACTGCACCATTCCGGCCGGCAATCTGCTGGGGGAAGCGGGCAAAGGCCATCACATTGCCTTCAACATTCTCAACGTCGGCCGCTACAAGCTGGGAGCGGCGGCGCTGGGCGGCGCGCGCACCACTCTCCGCACTGCGGTCCGCTACGCCAAACAGCGCATCGCCTTCAGTAAGCCGATCTCCTCTTTCGGCCTCGTCCAGGAAAAGCTGGCTGATATGGCCGCCGGTATCTATGCCGGCGAAGCTCTTGTCTACCGTGTGGTCGGCGCTATCGACGCCGCTCTCTCAACCCTGGAAGCCGATGCGCCCGCCGCTGAGGTGCAGAAGCGCATCGAGGAGTATGCCGTCGAGTGCTCCATTGTGAAGGTATGGTGCTCTGAGATGCTGGAGCGCGCCGTCGACCGGTCCGTTCAGATTCACGGCGGCTACGGTTATGTGGAAGAGTATCCCGCCGAACGGGCCTACCGCGACGCGCGCATCAACCGCATCTTCGAAGGCACGAACGAAATCAACCGGCTCATCATCACCGGCTTTCTGCTGAAGCGCGCCATGCAGGGGCGTCTGCCGCTGCTGCCCGCCATCGGCAGAATCATGGATGAGGTTATGGCCGGGCCGTCTTCGACTTCCGCGCCGCGCGCCGAGATCAGCGGGCCGCTCGCCTCCGAAAGAGCGCTGCTCGCCTCCGCGAAAAAGATCGGACTCTTCTGCGCCGGCGCCGCCAGCCAGAAATACCCGACCAACCTGCAGGATCAGCAGGAAGTGATGGGAGCGCTGGCCGATATTCTGATTGAGATTCTCGTGATGGAGTCCGCGCTCCTGCGCGCCGAAAAAGCCGCCCGCAGATCAGGCGCCCCACCCGTGCCCGCGGATGAATCGCGGACAAGTTGGGTTCAGCAACACGGTGGGATGCAGACCGCTCTCGCCCGGCTTGCCGCCGCGCGGTCGTTTGAAATCGTGCGGCAATTTGCCGAGCGCATTCTTGGCGCCATTGCGGAAGGCGACATGCTCCGCACCCAGATGGCCATCTACCGCCGTCTCTCGAAGCACGACCCCGTCAATACGGTCGCGCTCGGCCGATCCGTTGCCGAGGCCGTCATCGCAACCGAACGCTATCCCCTGTGAGCGAGCAGCGCCTCGACCAGCGCCGCCCACTCCTCCTCAAGCTTCGCGCGGTGAAAGGCTCGGCCCACGCGGCGGTACCAGTAGTCGGCATTCCAGTCCGCGCCTTCTTTGCGGTGCAGATAGGCATGGACCGCCATACCCTGGCCTGAATCCAGTGCGTCTACCAGCCGGTGCGCGCGGTTCCAATCGCCGCGAGCATCCCACCACAGGGCCTCGACCGGCGCGCTCAGTCCCTGCGGCGGTTGATCGGCCTGGAGCGACGTGCGAAACTCCTCGACCGTCATTTTCCACCCACCTCTCGCTGGCCGGCTCTGAGCCAGCCGCTTCCAGGAGCCTCTTAAGCTGACAGGTTTTCAGCCAAGAATCGCCTTCCCGATCGTCGCCAGCTGCATGTTCGAAGTTCCCTCATAGATGGCGCCAATCTTTGCGTCGCGATAGAACTTCTCCACAGGATAATCCTTCACGAACCCGTAGCCGCCATAGATCTCGACCGCGCGGCTGGCCACATTTTCCGCCACGCGCGAAGCGTATAGCTTCGCCATCGCCGCCTCTTTCAAAAAGGGGATGCCCGCGCCCTTGAGGCGCGCCGCGTTGTAAACCAGCATACGCGCGGCCTCAATCTCCGTCGCCATCTCGGCCAGCGCGAACTGCACCGCCTGAAACTCGGCAATGGGCTTGCCGAACTGTTTGCGCTCCTGGCTGTACTTCAGGGCAAATCTCCAGGCGCCTTCGGCCAGACCCAGCATCTGCGCGGCAATGCCGATGCGTCCCTCATTCAGCGCTTCAATGGCGATTTTGTAGCCCTTTCCCACTTCGCCAATAACGCTCGCCGCCGGAACACGGCAGTCATCGAAGAGCAGCTCGCAGGTCGACGAGGCGCGAATCCCCATCTTGTCTTCCTTGTGTCCGACGGTGAAGCCGGGCATGCCACGCTCCACCAGGAAGGCCGTAATGCCCCGGTAACCCGCCTCGGGATTCACCGTGGCAAAGGTGAGGAAGAGGTCGGCCTCCATGGCATTGCTGATCCACAACTTTCGCCCATTCAGCACGTACTGGGCGCCGTCGGGCCGGGCCTGGGTGCTCAGCGAGAACGCATCCGATCCCGACCCTGCCTCGCTGAGCGCGTATGCACAGACGGTCTGTTGCGCCATGCGCGGCAGGTACAGCCGTTGCTGATCCGGCGAGCTCCACCGCAGCAGCGCGTTCACCGCGAGAGTATTCTGCACGTCCACCATCACCGCGACGGCCGGATCGACGCGCGCGATCTCTTCCACAGCGAGCACAGCGCTGAAGAAGGAGGCGCCCGCACCGCCCAGTTCAAGCGGAGCCTCAATGGCCATCAATCCCAACTCAAAAAGCTGGCGCAGAATGTCAGGATCGATTTTCTGCGCCTCATCCATGGCGCGCACCCGGGGCGCGATCTCCTGCTGGGCAAACTGGCGCACGGTGTCGCGCAGCATAGTTTCTTCTTCATTCAGATGGGAGAGCGGCAGAGCCGGCTGGACTTCGGTCTCGGGCATAGCCTTCCATACTAACGCCGGCTGCGCACGTTGCGCAGGTCCGAACGGGGCCGCTAATTGCCGAAGATCGCGCTCTCGAACTCCTTCTCCGCGTCCCGCACCACATCGCCAATCATGATCGAGGGGCCGGCGCCGCTGTAGCCTGGCATCACTTTCAACCGCTTCAGGATCTTCCGCGCCAGCCCAGTCAATGGGCGATTGTGCAGCTCGACCAGGGGAACCCATTTCCGCTCGCCAGCCGCCGGTACGAGCCCCTTGTGGTCACTCGCGTGCAGCCCGTAAACCGTAACGTAATAATTGGTATTCGTGATGGAGTGGCGAATGGTGAGCAACTGCGAATCCGAAATTTCGCGGCCTTGCTTTACCTCAGGCAGCTCCCACATCCCCGGCATCTGCGGCGCGTCCGGGGGGCGGAGTTCCAGCAGCAGCTCGGATTTCGGCCAATCCTTCCGCTGGACCAGCGCCAGCGATATCTTCCGGCTGAGCATCCTGCGCGCCGGAGCTGCCGGATGCGCTCCTCGCGTCCGGCAGCCCGCGTGCACCGGACATCTGAGGCACATCGGAACTTTGGGCAGGCAGACGGTCGCGCCCAGCTCCATCATGGCCTGGTTGAAATCTCCGGGGCGCTTCGGGTCCACGAGCCGCATCGCATCCAGCCGCAACTGGCCGCTGCGCGCCGCACCCGGGACGGGCTCATGCCCCAGATACCGGGTCAGTACCCGCTCGACGTTGCCGTCGACGGCGGCAATGCGTTCGCCGAAGGCGATACTCGCTACCGCTGCCGCGGTGTACACGCCCACGCCGGGCAGCCGGCTCAGCTCGGCGGCCGTGGAGGGAACACGCCCCTGATATTCAGCCATGACCGCCCGCGCCGACTCATGCAGCGAGCGCGCTCGGCGGTAGTATCCCAAGCCGCTCCACGCTGCCAGCACGGCGTCCTCGCTCGCCCGCGCCAGCGATGGCAGATCAGGAAACTCCTCGATGAATCGGCGATAGTACTCGACCACTACGGCTGCGCGGGTTTGCTGCAGCATCGCTTCGGAAACCCAGATGGCGTAGGGATCCCGGGTGTGCCGCCAGGGCAAATCGCGGGCGCACGCGTCGAACCACAACAGCAGCTTTCGTCGAAACTCCGAGACTCCCGTTGCCATGCACGGATTGTACCGGTTCGTCTCCGTCGCTCTCTCGCCGGCGGCTGGCTTCAATACTCGGCGTACCGAATTGTTCAACCCTTCCGGCTGCGGAGGCGGCAGCGCCGCTACGGTTCACCCTGTAACCTGTTCAGTGGACCCACTTTCTTTCATTCGCCGTCTCCCCAAGGCCGAGCTTCACCTGCACCTTGAAGGGACGGTCACTCCTGAAACGCTGGTGGAGCTCAGCGGCCGCCACGATTCTGTCCAGTTCGGGCTCAATGAGGCGAGGGCGCTCTTTCACTACGCCGATTTCTCCGGCTTTCTGCTGGCCTTTAAGGCGGTGACCGAACACCTGCGCAGCGCGGACGACTACGAGCTGGCGGCGTGGCGCATGGCCCAGCGCCTTGCCGGCCAGGGAGTGGTTCACGCCGAGGTCTACGTCTCGGTTGGGGTGGTCTATTACTGGCGGCGCTGCGAATTCGAGCCGCTGTTCCTCGGCATGGAGCGCGCCCGGCTCCGTGCCGAATCCGAGCTGGGGCTCACCCTCTATTGGATCTTCGACGCCGTGCGCCACTTCGGTCCCGACGAGGCCGCGCGCGTCTTCCGCAAAGCCGCCGAGATGCGTCCGCAGTTTCCTTCAATCGTCGGCATCGGCATTGGCGGCGACGAGCGCCGCACCGGGGCGGAACCGTTCCGGGACCTGTATGCGGAAGCGCGCGAGGCCGGACTGCGCCTGACCGCACATGCAGGCGAAACCGTGGGTCCGGAGGGCATCTGGGGCGCGCTGAACATCGGCGCCGAGCGCCTGGGCCATGCGCTCTCCGCCATTCACGATCCGGAACTGATGGGAGTTCTGGCGGAGCGGCAGATTCCGCTTGAACTGTGCGTTTCGTCGAACCTGCGCACCGGCTGCTGCCTGCGGCCGGAAGACCACCCTCTGCGCCGGTACTTCGACGCCGGCCTGATGGTGACTCTTAATTCCGACGACCCTGCCCTCTTTCTCAGCGACCTGGAACACGAATACCGGATCGCCCAGGAGCGTTTCGCCTTCACCCAGGAGCACCTGCGCGAGTTGGCATCCAATTCTATCGAGGCGAGCTTTCTTCCAGCTGAACGCAAGGTGGAAATCCTGAGGCGGCTCGAATCACTCGAATGAGGTATGTACTGGGCAACCTCCTGGCCGATATAGAAAGTCAGGAGCCGTGGGGAGCGCAGGAGGCTGAGCTATGATGGTCCCATGGCGCCCTGGAGAGAACGCATGTCCTGTTGCCTGAAAAGATGCCGCAAGGCTGCGGAAGATCAGCTGGATCAGGCGGAATACGCCTGCGGGTCACGCGGCGCTCTGCGCGCCATCGGCTGGACTTCCGTGGCTGTCGGGGTTGCGGCCCTGGGCCTCTTTGTGGGCCGGGAGATCCGCCTCCGCTACAAAATCCGGCATCGCACTCCGTCGGATTTCTTCTCCCACGCGGGTGAGGACTTCAACACTGAATTCGGCATGGGTGTCTGAAGAGCAGGCTTTACCGATTGCGGTATACCCACCAGCATTCGACCGTCCGGCGCATGCCGTAAGCCGCAGCCGCTGCCCCTAATTGGTCCGCTCCACCAGGTACCGCGCCACAGCCTTTAGCCCTTCCGCATCTGCGGCGTACGGCTCCAGAGCGGTGAACGCTTCTCCGATCAGCCGCGCAGCATCTCGCTGCGACTGCTCAATCCCGAAAACCGCGGGCCAGGTCGCTTTGTCGGTGGCCATATCCTTGCCTGCCGTCTTGCCCAGATGCTGGGAGTCCTGCGTCATATCGAGCACATCGTCCACAATCTGGAACGCCAGACCCGCCTTGCTCCCGAACTCGGTCAGCCGCCGTGCGTCGTCGAGTTCAGCTCCGGCATAAACGCCGCCGGAAACGATGCTCACGCGGATCAGTGCTCCTGTCTTGGCCCGATGAATCGCGGCGACGCTTTCCGCCGTGGGTTTGGAGTGCTCGCCTTCGAGGTCGAGCACCTGTCCGCCGATCATTCCTTCCCGGGTCCCGGTCGCCTCGGCGATCAGGCCCACGATTTTCACCGCGCGTTCCGGCGGGCATTTCAGGCCGGCGAGAGTCTGGTACGCGAGGGTTTGCAGCGCGTCTCCGGCGAGGATAGCGATTGCCTCACCGAAGGCCACGTGGCAGGTGGGCTTGCCGCGCCGCAGATCGTCGTTATCCAGCGCCGGCAGATCGTCGTGGATGAGGGAGTAGGTGTGCAGCATCTCAATGGCGGCGCCAAGGTCGTCAACTCCCTCGGGCAAACCCGGGCTGCCGTGGGCCGACGAGATCATCCGGGCAGCCTGCATCGCCAGCACCGGCCGCAGCCGCTTGCCGCCAGCGAAGACGCTGTGGCGCATGGCCGCGTGAATCGACGCCGGAACCTGCGCCGGAGGAGGCAGCAGCCGTTGCAGAGCGGCGTCGGTCCGCTCCACGCCCTCCCGCAGAATCGCCTTCACATCCGCCTGCGAGGCGACTCGATCTCCCGATGCGGTTGCCATACAGCCCTTTCTTTGGGGTTCCATGACAGTGTAATGGCAATCGCCCCGCGGGCGGGTTACCTGGCTGCCAGGCGATTACGGTTCCAGCCGCAGAGTATGCGCTGCGGCTGCGGCAACTGCCTGATCAGTAAAGGGCAGCGTAAACGTCCGGCCGCGATACCAGCAGGACCACTGATCCCGATAGTACGGGCTGAGCGGATCGCCGGATTCTCCCATGACGATGTTCTCCGTGGCGGTGTCCACGTTGCCCCAGTCGATGGTGAACCGCTGGGAGGGGCCAAAGGTGCGGGCTACCTGCTTGACCGTGGTGGTGTCGCCGGACTGCGGCTGGGGGCCAGTTCCCGTCCAGCGTTTGAACCACGGCAGGAGCCCGAAGATCGGATGTTCCAGATCGACTGGATGTCCGTAACCGTAGCGCCACCGGTTGAGATCGGGGGGCGCGCCGGTCATCGCAAGACCCTGACGTACGATGTCTGCCAGGAAGTCGTCCCAGGTGGGATAGTTCGGGGGCAGCCAGGCCGGATTCTCGGTCATCATGATCTGTTCGCCGGCATAGATGCTCGCGTCCCAATGGTAGAGCTTCCACTCATTGCCAAGTTTGGGCTGGAGCAGCATCGGATAGAATGCCTGCTTCGCTGCAGCCACAATCGCCGCCGGAGCGGAGTCGATGCTGACGACGCCGTTCCAGGCCCGCAGCAGATTCGCCGCCTGCCGCAACTGCTTTCCCGCGCGGCTGGCGTGGTCGATACCATACGCCAGCCGCTGCGCGATCTCCTGATCCACCTCGGAGTACACATCCGTCTGCAGCGTCAGCATGTCCTTCGCGGTCAGGCCTGTTTTCGGCGCCAGCCATTTCCAGATGCGCTCGTTGCGGTACGGCTCCCCCATTCCAGCGTCAGCGGATAAGGATCGTCCTTCGGAGTCACGCGTGAGTTGGCCGTCGCCAGCAGGCCATTCGGCGGGTTGTACGACGTTGGCAGATCGTCGAATGGAATGAATCTCTGCCACTCATGGGTGTTGTCTTCGATCGGCACGCCCTCGAGCCCGTTTGGCCGCAGCGGAATCAATCCCACAGCCTGGTAGCCGATGTTTCCCTGGTCGTCGGCGTACGCCACGTTCTGGGTGGGACCCCACCACTGCCTCAGCGCCTGGCGAAAGCCGGCCCAGTTCGGCGCCGTATCCATGGCCAGCAGCGGGAATCCATGCGCTGCCGGGTTGTAAATCGTCCAGTCCAGCGCCAGCGTTCTCATTTCTCCGGGGATGAGCGGCGTGATCACCACGCCGTGATCGGTGCGCTCCACGTCCATCGTCACATTGCCCTTGCCACGCACCCGGATGGTTTCCACGTCATGTTGCATCGGGTGCCAGGCGCCGTCGACGCCCAGATATTCGCCCTGTGCGTTGGTCTTCTCCACGTAAACGTCCTGCGTGTCGCCGTAGAGTGCGGTGAATCCCCAGGCAATGTGCTGGTTGTGCCCTGCCACGACAAACGGAAGCCCGGGTATGCTGAGGCCGGCGGCATGGAAGCCCGGCGCTTCCATGTCGATCTCGTACCAGACGTTTGGGATCTGGTGCGGCAGGTGCATGTCATTCGAAAGCATAGCGTGCCCGCTGGCTGTCTTCGCCCCGGACACCACCCACTCATTGGACCCAGGATCGCACCCCACGCATCCGGCCGCGCTGCCGTTCACAATTTCCGTCGAGGGGTCACCCTCTTCCCGGAGACTCAGCCATCGCGACGCAATCCTCGCCAGCAGAGGAAACGCACCGGGATCGCTTTCAGCTCCGATGGCCGCGATCCGAGCACGGCGTTCCGAGCTTTGCGCACGGGCTTCGAGTCCCGTTTGGCTTTTGTCCAGCGGCACATCGGGAATGGCCTGATTGGGCGCCGAGACGGGCGGCTGGCTCGCAATCACGGGATGGTCGCGCCACGTTGTCGTGGGATAGAGATCCGCGGCCAGCGCCGGTCCCAGTTTCGCAGTGAGCCGTTCCCGCTCGACCTTGTCCGGCCAGCGCTCGTCGAGCATCTGCACCATGCCCAGCGCGACGTCGATCGAATCGACTGCGGCCCACGGCTGAGGCCGGTACCTGAGCAGGCGGAACTCCGCCGGCAGCCGATCCTGATGCGACTGGATGTACGCATTCACGCCGCGCGCATAATCCTCCATGTACCGCCGATCCTGGCCGTCCAGTTGCGCGGTCATCCGTTCGGCCGTTGCCCGGAGGGCCAGCACGCGCTGGATGCGGTCGTGCACGAGCAACTTCGGCCCCAGAACCGCGGCAGCATCGCCGGCGGCCATCCGCCGGGCCATATCGAGCTCCCACAGCCGGTCCTGCGCTGTGACGAAGCCCTGGGCGAACAGCAGATCGTCAAGATTGGCGGCCTGAATATGCGGAATGCCGTGCTGATCCCGCCGCACCTTCACCGGCGCGGTGAGACCGCTGACATGGAGCGAACCGTCCAGCTGCGGCAGGGACACGCGCATTGCGCGCATCAGCCACCATCCGCATCCGAAAAGCGCCACCACAGCCACCAGCGCGGCCACCAGCAGCCCGGTCACAACGCGCACGCCGATGCTCGCGCGCCCAGAGTCCATGCTGCGTCCGCCGCTCATGCAGTCTCATTGTCTCAAAGTAAAATCAAGCTGGCCCAGTATCCTGGGGCGCGCCGGAACCGCCCCCCCGCCCGCGCCGCCATCCTACTGAACTGCATGCCCTCGATCACCGCTTTCCCGCATCCCGAACCGGAAGTACGCCTGGTCTCCCGCTCTGACCTCGAAGCTCTGCTGGCGTCCATCGAGCGGGCCTGCCCCAACCCGCGGGCCGGCATCTTCGGGCCGGACTCCATGACATGGAGACTGAGCCGCGAGTCGGCGGTCTTCCTCGGCGCCGGCCGCGCGGCGCTCCTGCAACTGGCGCATCCGTGGGTAGCCGCGGCGCTGGAGCAGCACTCGACGCTTCTGCGCAATCCCATTGCCCGGTTTCACAACACCTTTCGCATCGTCTTCACGATGATTTTCGGTTCGCTGCCCCAGGCGATGGCCGCCGCGCGCTACCTCCATACGCTGCACACCGGGATCCGCGGCGATTTGCCGGAAGCTGTCGGGGCGTGGCCACGCGGGGCGCATTACGAAGCCAACCAGATTGCCGCGCTCCGCTGGGTCTACGCGACGCTGGTCGAAAGCGCGGTCTTTGCCTGCCAATGGGTTTGGCCTCTCAGCATTTCGGATCGCGAGGCTTACTACCGCGAGAGCCATACCCTGGCGGCGCTCTTCGGACTTCCCTGCTCGGTCCTGCCGTCCTCGTGGACTGAGTTTGAGATGTACGCGCACCGCATCGCCGATTCGTCCGAGCTCGGCGTGAGCGCCGGGGCGCGGTCCATGGCGAATGCCGTCCTATCCGGCGCAGGCTCCTGGATTCATCCTCCCCGCTGGTACCGCGCTCTGACGGCTGCATGGCTTCCGGCGCGTTTGCGCGAGGAGTTTGGCCTCGGTGTCACGCCCGCCGACCAGAGGTCGATGGAACGCGCTCGCCGGTGGTTTCCGCGCGTTTACCGGGCGCTTCCCGCATCCATTCGCTTTGTCGCGCCATATACGGAGGCCCGGGCGCGTCTGGACGGCAGGCCCCCAGACCGGCTCACTCGCATGGGCAATCGCTTCTGGATAGGCCAGCCGGAACTGTCCTTCGGCGATTGACCGTGGCGGGAACCAGTTGACACCGCGCCGCAGCAGACCCTACTCTCAAAGCAGATGAATCGCCTCTCTCCAACCTGCATGTGTATGTGCTGCTGCTGTTGCGGCTGCGCCATGCGGGTGCGCTGCTGAGAGAGCTGGTTCGATAAGCTTCGAAGTATCCCTCAGAACCCACCCGCTGCCAGGCTCGGGTGGGTTTTTTCGCCCCGGGCGCAGCCGAAACGCATCGCTTCAGGAGGAATGAGCATCATGTCGCTTCGCATCAACGATATCGCCCCGGACTTCACCGCCGAGACCACACACGGGACCATCCATTTCCATGACTGGATCGACGGCCACTGGGCTGTGCTGTTTTCCCATCCAAAGGATTTCACGCCCGTCTGCACCACGGAACTGGGAGCGGTGGCCGGCCTCGAGAAGGAATTCGCAAAACGCGGCGCGAATGTCATCGGCCTCTCCGTCGATCCCGTCGACAGCCACAAAAAGTGGGAAGGCGATATCCGCGACGTCACCGGCCACACCGTCAACTACCCCATGATCGGCGACCCGGAACTGAAAGTTGCCAAGCTCTACGACATGCTGCCCGCCGACGCCGGCGATACCTGCGAGGGCCGCACCCCCGCAAACAATGCCACCGTCCGCACAGTCTTCGTCATCGGACCCGACAAGCGCATCAAGCTGCACCTTGCCTACCCCATGAGCACCGGCCGCAACTTCGACGAGATCCTCCGCGTGCTCGACTCCATGCAGCTCACCGATAAGCACAGGGTGGCAACACCCGCGAACTGGAAACAGGGGGAGGACGTCATCATTGGAGGAGCGGTTTCCAACGAAGAAGCGGACAAGCTCTTTCCCGGCTTCAGGACGGTGAAGCCTTACCTGCGCACCACCGCGCAGCCGAAATAAGGTGCGCGGCGCACCACGAGCACCGGTGGCGAAGCGGCTAACGCGCTGGTCTGCAAAACCAGTATTCGCGGGTTCAATTCCCGCCCGGTGCTCCAAAGCTAAAAAGAAAAGGCTCTGCCCGCGGGCAGAGCCTTTTTCGCTTGATACGAACGATTAAAAGTCGTATCGCAGGGCGAACTGCATGCGCCTCGGCGTGCTCATTTCGGCACTCGCAATGCCAAGATTGCTGTTGGTAAGCCCCGATCCGATCGAGAAGGGATCGAAGCGCACCGTGTTCGTGACGTTGTAGACTTCCCAGTCGAACTTCAGCGTACCGTCTTCCAGGAACCCCGTGCCGCCTACCTTCCACGATTTGTTCAGCCCCGAGTCGATATCCATCAGGCCGTCGCCGCGGAAGTTGTTGCGCTGGCCGGTCTCCCCGGGATAAGGCAGGCGGATATTCCCCGGAGCTCCAGTCTCTCCAGGACAGACTCCGCCGCCGCAGGAGAGGCTGTTGTTGATGTTGGCAGCATTATCGAAGTACAGCGGGTTGCCGAAGGAATCGAAATGCTTGTGGGTTCTGACCGGTCCGACCGTAACTCCATACCCTTCCTGCTGCCAGTCCGTGGTGAAGCCCGGCTCGAACAACGTGAACGGCAAGCCGCTGCTGACGCGGCTGAGCCCGGAAAGCTGCCAGCCGCCAATAAAGAAGTTCGCGAAGCGGTTGACGCCGCCCAGGTATTGCCGGCCTCTCCCGAACGGCAACTGCCATAACCCGTCCACGGTGATCAGATGGCGCGTGTCGAAGTCGGAAACAGCGCGGTTCAGCTGCGGCTTCCACGTGTTGATGATGGCGCTGGGCGCGAAGCTCGTGCTGAACTCCGTGCTCCGCTCCGCATCGGAACCCTCATCCTCGGACTTGGAAAACGTGTAGGAGATCGTTAAGTCCAGCCCGTGG
>DAHUYD010000041.1 GCA_027315385.1 Acidobacterium sp. | reverse complement strand
CGCCTTTTGCCGCCAGAAAGCGAGGGCCGAGGAGAGTTTTGCCGCGCGTTTTGCCGCCAAGGAGGCCGGCGCCAAAGCTCTGGGTACCGGCATCGACCGCGGCGTTACATGGAAGGAGCTTGAAGTGCGCCGCCTGCCGGGCGAGCGTCCCACGCTCCACCTGCACGGCCGGGCGGGTGCCATTGCCGGACAGCTGGGCGTGCAGCGTGTCTCACTTTCGCTCACACATACGGCGGAACTGGCGATGGCCAGCGTCCACCTGGAAGACTGAACGTTATATCGCCATTTGCTTGCCGGCCGGCGCGTCGCGGGCCAGGCCGGCGAATGCGGAACGGACAAACGACCCCAGCCACCATCCGTCGAGGAACTTGTAGGGGGTTTCGCCCGTAGTGTAGTGGCCGCAGGGCAGCACCTTCGAGATGAAGTCGATGCCTTCCGCCGCGAAACTCCGGAGCACCTGCTCGGAATACTCGGGCAGGAATGTCAGGTCGTAACGGGCGTGGATCACAAGAACTTTTTTGCGGTGGCGGGCGAAGCGCTCCATGTAGCTCACCGGACTGATACCGCTCCATAGCCGATAGAGCCGCTCCTGCGTGAGTCCCGCCTGCTCGAAACCGGCGCGAATATGGCGCGTACTCTGCCCCGTCCACGCCACGTCGCCGAAGGCCATGGAGGCGTGGTTGAAGGCGTTCACCCGCAGTCGCGCATCGTGCGCGCTGGCGATAAAGGCATAGCAGGAGCCCAGGCTGGTGCCCAAAATTCCGAACTGCTCGTAGCCCTGCTGTTCCAGCCAGTCCACGCAGCAGCGGACGTCGACAACGGCCTGCCGCACAGCGGCCAGCGTGCGCCCGATGTTCGCGCTCACCGCGTAATCGGAGCGCTCGGTCTCAGCGGGGCGGCGAATATCGTGGAAGGGTTTGCTCAGCCGCAGAGCCGAAATCCCGAAGCGGTTGAAGAGCGAACACAGCGCGTTGTGGCTGAAGGCGTCGGCGTTCCACTGCGGCATGACGATCATCGCCTGCCGCGGCTTGCCTCTCATTTTCTCTTCAGCGGCCGGATACCAGCGCGCATTCGCCAAATCGTTTTCGGGATACGGTGTCCGCACCGGCGACGTGAAGCGCAGAAACTGTGCGGGCTTCAGCCTGCCTTCCCGGGCAAGCCGCTTCAGTTCGGCGTCGCGCTCCAGCGTCTCCGGCCGCACGTTGGTGGGAAACAACTGCGGCGCGCGCTCCTCGAGGCGGAAATCCGCGGGCGGCTGATACCCGAAAAATACGTCGCTGTTGCGAATCATCGCCTCATTCAGCGCAATCATGGCGGACTCCGCGGCGGATGGATCGCGCTCCGCGGCTTCCACATTACCGCTGAGGCCAGCAACGGCGGCAAAGTCCTGTAGCCAGTCGAAGCCCCACTCCAGAGGCCGCACTACGCGGTTCTCATCGCGGGTGGTCAGAGCCGTTTCCCACGCCACCATCCAATTTCGATAGAGAGTGCTCAGCATCGGCCGGCGTTACTCCACCATCACGCGCGGCACCCGCGGAGCAATTGCGCAGAGCACCTCGTAAGCGATGGAACCCGTCAGCTCGGCGATCCGCTGTGCGGTGATCCGGTCGCCTCCCTGCTCGCCGATCAGCGCCACTTCGTCGCCGGCGGCGGCTTCCGCAATCTCCGTGACATCCACCATCGTCTGGTCCATCGAGACCCGGCCCACAATGGGAGCGCGTTGACCGCGCACCAGCACCCAGCCGCGATTGGAGAGCAGCCGGCTGAATCCGTCCGCATAACCCGCCGGCAGAAGCGCGAGCCGGGTCCTGCGGTTCGCCTTAAAAGTCGCACCATAGCCCGCTGTGGTTCCCGCCTCGATCCAGCGCAGGGAGGTAATGCGTGTCTTCCAGGCAAGCACAGGCTGGAGAGAGATGTTTGCGCTGCCATCGGGCGCATAACCGTAGAGAGCCAGCCCCGTCCGCAGCATAGGCCGCGCTCCATAGCGCCTCGCCAGATTGGTCACCGCGGCTCCTGCTTGCTCCAGTACATCGGCGGAGCTGCCCGCGCTCAGGAATTCTGGCCGCAGCCCAGCCTTCACGATCTGCTCCACTGCCTGCGTGAAGACCTGGATCTGGCGCTCGGCCATCGCAGGATCCTGAGGCGAATGAAAATGCGTCATGACAGCTTCGATCCTCAGCGGGCCCGCGGTTCCGAGGCGCGCGAGCAGTTGCGGCAGCTCTTCGAGCTGCGCCCCCTGGCGCGACATTCCGGTATCGATTTCCAGATGAACCGGCATTTCTCCGGCCCCGATGCCGGCACGCCGCGCCGCCTCTTCCAGCAGGTCCAGATGCGTCACGGTCCACACGGATGGAGTCAGCCGCTGCTCGATCGCACGGTCGGCTTCGCCCGGCCAAAGCCCGGAGAGGGCGAGGATCCTCGCGCCTGGGCAAACGGTGCGCAGCGCAGCGGCTTCTTCGACACATGTTACCCCAAACCACTGCGCACCTTCGGCGGCCAGAACGCGGGCGCAGGCCTCAAGCCCATGCCCGTAGGCGTTCGCTTTGATCACGCTCAGCAGTTCCGGCCCCGGGCCGGCCAGAGCACGCAGCCTGCAATAATTCCGCGCGAGTTTTTCCCGGGATATTTCCGCCCAGATGGGCCGTGTGCTGGTCATGACCTGGAAGCCGGACGCCGCGCCGGCGAAAAGCCTGCTCTCAATTTTGCGGACTGCTGGAGTCCGGCGAGCCGCCGGGCTGTGTCGACGCGGCGCCCTTATGGAAAAACGGAATGTGGAACGGCTCGGCCGCGTCGCTCTTCTTCTCCTTCGGCTTCTTCTTCGCCGCCGCTTCGGCCTTCATGCCGACGACCTCCGTACGCTGAGCATTCACGCATTCCCAGCGATCCTGCGCGCGGGTATAAACATGCGTGAAGATGCCGCGCTCCTCGCGATTCGGCCCGTCGGTTCGCCATTTCAGATCGTATGTGCCGCTTACTACCGCGGTGTCGCCGAACATCCGCACGCTGATGACCCGCTGCAACATGCTGACCGGCTCCTCACTCTTGTCGAACAGGCCGGCAATCTGCTCATTGCGCGTGGCGACTTCGCCGGCGGCGGAAATGCCCACATAGAGAGGCGAAAGCAGGAGCTCCATGGTGTACTGGTCCTTATCCACCACAGCCATGCTCCACTTGTCTTCAAGTCCCTGAAACAGCTTGACCTCCGGCGGCAACGCCTGGCCCGGCGCAACGGACTCGGCCTGTTGCGCCAGCGCTGTGCCGAAGCCGCTCAGCGCGCACAGCAGCAGGGTGATCGTCAGCGATTTTCTTACCATAGGCAGTCTTGAATTCATGATATCCGGTTAGACTGGCCCCGGCCATGGGCGGCTCCATTTCGACCGCTTTTTCACACACAGGCCCGGATTATTCAGAGCGCCATTCGTCCTACACTTGGGCAGGCATTTATGGCCACCACCCCTGATATTGAATTTGAGCGCGGCCTGCCCGCCTCGCCCGACGCCGAGCGCACCATTCTCGGCGCCGTCCTGCTCGACAACACAGCGTGGAGCGAAGCTTCCAGCCTGATTCGCGCAGAGGATTTCGCCCTCACGGCGCATCAGCGCGTTTTTGCCCGGATGGGCGAGCTGATCGATCGCGGCCGGGTCGTCGACATTGTCACCCTGAGCGAGGAACTGGCGCGCCGAAAGGAGATTGAATCCGTCGGCGGCGTGGCCTGGCTGGCCTCGCTCACGGAAGGTCTGCCGCGCCGGCTGTCCATTGAAGAATACGTCCGCATCGTCAAGGACAAGTCGCTGCTGCGCCAGCTCATCAACGTCTGCTCGACTGCAATTTCCCGCGCCGCTGACCAGAGCGAGGAGGCCATCGAAGTACTGAACGCCGCGGAAACCTCCCTGCTGGAGGTGAGCCAAAAGGGCATCTCCCGAAGCTTCTCCAGCGTGCATGACATCGTGGCCGGGTCGTTCGGGAGCATCGACAATCTCTACCGCCAGGGCCAGCACCAGGTCACGGGGCTGCGCACCTATCTGACAAAATTCGACGAGATGACCAGCGGGCTGCAGAAGTCGGAGCTCACCATTATCGCCGCGCGGCCCTCCATGGGCAAAACCGCTCTTGCCATCAATATTGCTCAATACGCCGCGATCAAGGGCGGAAATACGGTTGCGATTTTCTCTCTGGAAATGTCGAAAGAATCGCTGCTGCGGCGCATGCTCGCCTCGGAGGCGCACGTGAGCGCGAGAAATATCCAGACCGGGCTCATCTTTGGCCGCGATCGCGAAGCGCTGACGAATGCGCTGGAACGTCTGGTAGAGGCGCCCATCCACATCGACGATACCCCGGGAATCTCGTTGAGCGAGATGCGGGCAAAGGCGCGGCGCCTGCGGCAGACAACCGGCGCACTGGACCTGATTGTGGTGGATTATCTGCAGCTGATGACAGCCAGCTCAGCGGGCCCGGGAGCGCGCCGTTACGAGAACCGCACGCAGGAGGTTTCCGCGATCTCACGCGGACTGAAAGCGCTGGCGAAGGAACTGGAGGTTCCGGTGATCGGTCTCTCTCAGCTTTCGCGTGCCTCGGAGCAGCGCGGCGGCGACCGGAAGCCGGTACTCAGCGATCTTCGGGAATCCGGCTCTATCGAACAAGATGCCGACGTGGTCGCGTTCATCCATCGCGAAGCGTATTACGACCGGGACAATCCCGATCTGGAGCACAAGGCCGAGATCATCATCTCCAAGCAGCGTAACGGCCCGACAGGCTCCATCGAAGTGAGCTGGATGGCGGACTATACCCTCTTCGGCGACGCCGCGGGCGACGGCTCCGGATCGGAGCACTGAGGCCGAAGATCCGCGCAGGGCCGCGCGTCGAGGCCGTTCAGGCCGTCCGCACCGGCGGCTCCGTCAGGCGCAGCACGGCGTGCGGATTGCGCACAGGGGCCACACCCGGCAGCAGATCGCTTGCACCCTCCCGCAGCACAAAAAACGCTCCCACTAAGAACAGCGCCAGAATGATGCCGCTGAGCAGCACGACCGTCAGGAAGCTTGGCCCTTCGACCCGGTCGCGAGGATCACGCGGTACGCGATGGACAAGTGGCTCAACCATAACCGGTTGGATGCCCCACCCCGGAAATGCGCAGCCTGCCCTGAGCTGTGACGGCACATGCTGGCAACTGCCTCCGGCTCGGCGGTGCCGATACAAGCCGTGAGCCCGCTGGTAAACTGAACCTGTCCCTATGTTTGAGAACCTTTCCGATAAGCTCCAGCGCGCATTCAAGAATCTGCGCGGACAGGGCTCCGTTACCGAAGAGAACATGCAGGAGGCGCTGCGCGAGATTCGCGTGGCGCTGCTGGAAGCCGACGTCAACCTGAACGTGGTCAAAGAGCTGATCGAGCACATCCGCGAGCGGGCGCTGGGCCAGGAAGTGCTGACCTCTCTTTCTCCCACCGAGCAGGTTGTCAAGATCGTTCGCGACGAGCTGGTGACCCTATTGGGCAAGGACACCGCGCGATTCCAGTTCGCGTCGCGGCCGCCGACGGTAATCCTGATGGCGGGTCTGCAGGGTTCGGGCAAAACGACTACCGCCGGCAAGCTGGCCGCGTGGCTGCAGAAGGGCGGCCACCGTCCCATGCTGGTTTCGGTGGACGTCTACCGTCCCGCCGCGCGTGAACAGCTGCGTGTCGTCGCACAGTCCATCAAGGCCAATATTTATGAGGGCGACACGAAAGGCGAGGCTGCTGGCACGCCGCTGGTGGAGCGTCTGGCCAGGGAAGCCCGCCGGGAAGCCGTGATCACGAGTTGCGATACCCTCATCGTCGATACCGCCGGCCGCCTCCACATCGACACCGAGCTGATGAATGAAATGGCAAAGCTGAAGGCGCAGCTTTCGCCCCAGGAGATTCTGTTTGTCGCCGACGCCATGACGGGCCAGGACGCTGTGCGCTCTGCACAGGCATTCCATAAGCAGCTCAGCCTGACCGGGACCGTGCTGACCAAAATGGACGGCGATGCGCGCGGCGGTGCGGCGCTTTCCATCCGTCACGTGACCGGCCAGCCTGTAAAGTTCATCGGCACGGGCGAAAAGCCGGATGCCTTCGAACCCTTCCATCCGGACCGCATCGTCAGCCGCATCCTGGGGATGGGCGACATCATGTCGCTGATTGAAAAAGCTGAAGAGAAGCTGGACAAACGCAAGTCCGAAGAGTTTGCGCGCAAGGCCCTCTCCGGCGACGGCTTCTCCCTCGAGGACTTCCGGGATCAGCTGCGGCAGATCAAAAAACTCGGCTCGATGGAGAGCATCCTCAAGATGCTGCCGTCCGTCGGTCCGTTCGCGGGCATGCAGCAGATGGCCGGCCAGGTCGACGAGAAGCAGTTCAACCGCGTCGAGGCCATCATCAATTCCATGACCCCGAAGGAGCGTACGCATCACGAGATCATTTCCGGCTCCCGCCGCAAGCGCATCGCGGCCGGGTCCGGAACCACGGTGCAGGAAGTGAACCAGCTCCTGCGCCAGTACGCCCAGATGCGCAAAATGTTCAAAGGCATGGGCAAGGGCGGCTTACTGCAACGCCGCGCCATGGGCATGTTAACGGGGATGAAGGGGCGGTAGTTCAATCCCTGCGCTTCCTGGCCGTCTGCCCCGTTTCCCGAAAATCTCGAGGACGCGGGCCAGCCGAGCGCGTTTGATCCCGTCAGGGTCGCCGGCGGCCAGGGCCGCGATAATCTCATCGTCCCCGGCCACCGGCAGGTGAAGATTGTTGATGGTGGTCCAGACGCTTTGCCCGGTGGATGCGCGAGCTGGCCTGGATCGGTCGTCCAGCAACCGGGCCTGGCGTACCCGGCAAGCCGCTGGTCCGGGAGGGCCTCGGCGCGAAGTAGTATCCATCATTGTAGACAATCTGTATAGTAGTTTTTGTCTATGTCTGTTATTGAATTCGTCGATTCGCATACAGCCGGGGAGCCGACCCGCGTGGTCGTCGGAGGCGGGCCCCGGCTCGGCGACGGAGCTCTGCCGGAGCGCCTGCAGCGGCTGATGACGGAGCATGATGCCTTTCGGTCGGCTGTTGTCAACGAGCCCCGCGGGGCCGATGTGCTGGTTGGCGCCCTGCTGGTCGAACCCGAGGACCGGACCTGCACAGCGGGGGTCATCTTTTTCAATAACGTCGGATATCTTGGCATGTGCGGCCACGGAACCATCGGTCTGGTCGCCACGCTGGCGCACCTGGGGCGCATCCAGCCCGGCCAGCATCGGATCGAGACTCCGGTCGGAACCGTGAGCGCGTTGCTTCGATCCAACGGCGAAGTCACCCTCGAAAACGTCGTCAGCTATCGCTATCTCCGCCAGGTGGAAGTGCACGTGCCCGGCGCGGGCCCGGTGCGCGGCGACGTGGCCTGGGGCGGCAACTGGTTCTTTCTGGTCGACTCTCCGCCTGTTGAGCTGACCATCGCGAATTGCGACAAGCTCACCGAATATGCGTGGGCCCTCCGTTGCGCGCTCAACCGGCACAACATTACCGGAGAAGGCGGCGCAGAGATTGACCACGTGGAGCTTTCCACCTCGACTCCGGGCGCTGACAGCCGTAATTTTGTTCTCTGCCCCGGCAAGGCGTATGACCGCTCACCCTGCGGAACCGGGACCAGCGCGAAGCTTGCATGCCTGGCTGCGGACGGCAAGCTCGCGCCCGGACAGGTATGGCGACAGGAAGGCATTCTCGGCACGGCTTTCGAAGGATCCTACCGGCCGGAGAATGGCACTCCCGACCGTATTGTGCCGAGCATCACCGGTAAGGCGCATGTCACCGCTCAGGGCCGGCTCATTCTGCATCCCGACGATCCGTTCCGCGACGGGATTCGCGTATGACCCGCGTCTGGGACGCTGTAGTAGTCGGCGCTGGAATTGTGGGCGCCGCATGCGCTCGGGAATGCGCCGCCGTTGGCCTGCGCACAGCGGTGATCGATGCCGCGGGCGTGGGCGGCGGCGCTACCGCCGCGGGCATGGGCCACATCGTGGTTATGGACGATTCGCCCGCGCAACTTGCCCTCACGCGATGGTCGCAGCAACTGTGGCGCGAGCTTGCCCCCGAACTTCCTTCGGAAGCGGAATTCGAGTCCCGCGGAACTTTGTGGGTGGCTGCCGATGAGGAAGAGATGCGGGAAGTTCGGCGCAGGCAGCAGCTGTACGCGTCCGCCGGAGTGCCCTCTGAGATCCTCGACAGCCGCGCTCTGGCGGAAGCCGAACCGCAACTCAGAAGAGGACTGGCGGGCGCGCTGCTGGTGCAATCCGACGCGGTGCTGTACCCGCCCGCCGCTGCGGCGTACCTCATGCGTGAGGCGATTCGGATGGGGGCGCAGATGCTCCCTCCCCAGCGGGTGACAGCGCTGGCCCATGGACGTGTGTCTCTGGACAATGGCAGCCAACTGTCCGCCGGGCGGATTGTGAATGCCTGCGGCGCCGGCGCGACCGATCTCCTCCCCCAACTGCCGATTCGCAAACGCCGTGGACACCTGGTCATCACGGATCGCTATCCGGGGTTTGTCCACCATCAGCTGGTGGAGCTTGGGTACCTGAAAAGTGCGCACTCGATCGCCCTCGACTCGGTCGCGTTTAATGTGCAGCCTCGGCAAACCGGTCAGCTGCTGATCGGCAGCTCGCGCGAGTTTGGCGCCGAGGATGCCACAATCAACCATGCTCTTCTGCGCGCCATGATCGAGCGGGCGGAGAGCTACTTGCCGCGGATCGGAAATCTTCAGGCCATTCGCGCCTGGACCGGGTTTCGCGCCGCCACCCCCGACAAGCTGCCGCTGATCGGCCCCTGGCCGGGCGATGCGACATTCTGCCTGGCCACCGGGCACGAGGGATTGGGGATTACCACCTCCCTGGCAACGGCCAGGCTGGTCGCCGCGGAGATCACCGGAAAAGCGTCGGAAATCCCGGCGGCCCCTTACTTCCCTGCCCGCTTTCTCGACGCCAGTCGCCTCGCACCTGCGGCCACGCTCTATGGGGAGGCCGTCCGTGGCTGAACCGGAGAGCATCGCGCTGACGGTGGACGAGATTGTGGTGCGGGTATCCCCTGGCACCACAGTAGCCGCCGCCGCACTGATCGCGGGATCTCATACGCGTCTCTCGATCGCAGGTGAACCACGGGCGCCGCTGTGCGGGATGGGCATCTGCTTCGAGTGCCGCGTAGCCATCAACGGCGTGCCGCACCAGCGAAGCTGCCAGATCCTGTGTGCGCCGGGTATGCGGGTAACCACCGGCCGGGAGCTTGCCATACGATGAGCCGGGCTTTCGATATTCTGGTCGTCGGCGCGGGCCCCGCCGGCATAGCTGCGGCCGTCACAGCGGCGGAGTGTGGTCTGAGCGTTGGCGTCGTCGATGACAATCCCGCGCCCGGCGGCCAGATCTGGCGCAACGGAGCGCACCTGCCGGCCTCTGCGCGGCGTTGGAAAATGCGATTCGAGGCGGCTCCCCTGGTGCGCCTTCAGGGCTGGCGCATTGTCGACCGCCCCCAGCCGGGAACCGTGAGGGCGCAGAGCAATGACGCCGAGTTCGCCCCGGATGCGGCGGCGCGCGATGGCGCCGACCTGCATTACCGCCAGTTGATTTTGGCGACGGGCGCGCGCGAGCGCTTCCTTCCCTTCCCAGGCTGGACGCTGCCCAACGTGATCGGCGCCGGAGGACTCGACGCCATGGTTCGCGGCGGATTGCCGATCGCGGGCAGGCGCGTCGTGGTCGCTGGAACCGGTCCGCTGCTGCTGGCCGTGGCAGCGCATCTGGCTTCGCGCGGAGCCACGATTGCCGCCATCTGCGAACAGGCATCCGCGGCGCAGATTGCCCCGCTGATGCTGAACCTTATCACGCAGCCCGGCAAGCTCTGGCAGGGCGCGAGCTATCGATGGGCTACCAGAAACAGCCGATACCTGACGCGTTGCTGGCCCGTCGCCGCTCGGGGAGATGAACGCCTGCGCTCGGTCATCCTGCAGCGCGATGGAAAGCAATGGACCGTGAATTGCGACTTCCTGGCTTGCGGATTTCACCTCGTCCCCAACACCGAACTGGCGGCGTTGCTCGGCTGCAGTCTCGATAACGGCTTTGTGTCTGCCGGCGAGCTCATGCAGACATCCGTGCCCGGCATCTGGTGCGCCGGCGAGCCCACCGGGATCGGGGGTGTCGAGTTATCGCTCCTCGAAGGACAAATCGCTGGCCTTGCTGCCGCTGGCAAAACCCAGGCTGCGCAAAAACTTGCCCGTCGCCGCCGCGGAGCGCTTTCCTTTGTTCGCGCACTGGGGCGCGCCTGCCGCCTCGATTCGCAGCTCCGCCACCTGGCTGCGCCGGAAACCATCGTCTGCCGCTGCGAAGATGTGCCGCTGCACGCTCTCCGCGTTCACACAGGCTGGCGCGATGCCAAACTGCACACCCGCTGCGGAATGGGGCCCTGCCAGGGACGCATCTGCGGCGGAGCCACGGAATTTCTCTTCGGCTGGCGCGCCGGCTCGGTGCGTCCGCCACTGTTTCCCGCGCTCGTTTCCACGTTGGGTGGAACACAGGCGCCCGTCGTTACAACATCTCCTGAGGAGACTTTATGAAGTGGCATGGCGTGATGCCTGCAATCACAACCTGTTTCGACCGGGATTTGCGCGTGGACGGCGCCTTTATGACGCGCCATGTGCAGTGGCTGCTGGCGAATGGATGCTCAGGGATTATCGCGCTGGGCTCGCTGGGCGAGGCGGCCACGCTCAGCCTGCCTGAAAAGGAGGCGCTGCTGCGCAATGTGGTGAACGCGGCACGACCGGCGCCGGCAGTCGCGGCCATTTCCGCTCTCTCGACGGAAGAGGCGGTTCTGCTGGCAAAGAAGGCGGAACAGGCCGGCTGCTCCGGGCTGATGGTGCTGCCCCCGTATGTTTACCGTGGCGACTGGCGTGAGATGAAGGCCCACATCGCCGCGATTTTTGCGGCCACGCCGCTTTCCTGCATGCTCTACAACAATCCCGTGTCTTACGGAACCGACTTCCTCCCCGAGCAGATTGCGGAGCTGGCGCGGGAGCACAGGAATATGGAAGCGGTGAAGGAGTCCAGCACCGACGTGCGACGGGTGACGGCGATCCGCGCCCTCACAGGAGACAGGCTGAGAATTTTCGTAGGCGTGGACGATGCGATTGTGGAAGGCATCGCCGCGGGCGCGGTGGGATGGGTCGCGGGACTGGTGAATGCGTTCCCCGCCGAATCCGTCGCGCTGTTCAACGCGGCCATGGAAAACCGGCGCGATGAGGCATTCGAGATCTACCGCTGGTTCCTGCCTCTGCTCCGTATGGACACAGTTCCGAAGTTCATCCAGCTGATCAAACAGGTGCAGCAGGAGACGGGCACCGGCAATGCGCGCGTGCGGCCGCCGCGGCTTGAGGCGATCGGCGCGGAACTGGAGGAAGTGCGCAGCGCCGTGAAGCACGCGCTGGCGCATCCTCCCATCGCGCGGAGCACGCCGTTCCCGAAGTGACGCGCCGATTGAGCCGGGGCGTTTGACTCGATTTCCCCAGCCGCGAAGCATGCGGCCTGACAGACTGGCGCGGCAGGACGCCCCGGGCGTCTGCCGGCAATGTGTGCCTGCCGGGGGAAGTTGCGGAGGAGAGGATCATGACACGTTGGGCTATCAGAATGCTGGCTGCTGCCGCAATCGCCACGTTGTGGTGTGCCGGGGTGGCTGCGCAGAATCCGTCCACGGACGCATCGGCGTGGAAAGCCGGACGGACGATCGTCAATCCCGCGGTTCGCCACGACCGTTCGGCGCCGCTGATGACGCTGTACGGAATGTACAAGCTCCCTCCCGCGCCTCACTGGCCGCATCATCCGCCGATACGCAAAACGACTCAGCCTCCGCCGACGCCGCCCGCCACGATCGCCGCAACGGGCGCCGCAGTGGAACAGGTGACGCAGGGAACGCGCCCGGCCCCGACGCTGGTGGCGAGCTTCGATGGCCTGGGCGACGGCTTTCACGGTCCCCAGGGCACGGAGCAGGCCCGCAACCCGTCAGACAACAGCCTGGCCGTTGGGCCGAACGACATCATCCAGATCGTGAATTCGCGGTTGGCCATTTTCACGAAGAAAGGCAGGCAGTACAAGGAAACGGGCCGGACCCTCTTCGGCCCGGCGATCACGAATACGCTCTTTGCGGGCTTCGGCGGCCCCTGCGAGGCGCTTGTCAGCGGCGATGCTGTGGCGCGCTACGATCAGCTCGCGAAGCGGTGGCTCATCGTTCTGCCCATCTTCCGCAAGCCCGACGGCCAGCCGAACGCGCCGTATGCAATGTGCTACGCCGTCAGCACCGGACCGGACTCAATGGGCTCGTATTACCGTTACCAGTTCAATCGGCCTCTCTTTCCGGATTATCCGCGTCCGGCGATCTGGTCGAACGGCTATTACCTGCCCACCAGCACGGGCGACACAGTCATCCAGAAACAATTGTGCGCGGCAGACCGCGGGAGGATGCTGCGGGGCGAACCGGCGGACGAGCAGTGCGAGATCGTCGACGGCGTGAACTTCCTGAATGCCGCCGACATCGACGGGCGGCGCCGGCCCCCCGCGAACATGCCCGAAATCGCGATGGCCGCGGGCGGCACGCAATTGCATGGGAAGCTGGAGAGTGACAGTATCTACGCCTGGCAATACCGCGTGGATTGGGCGAACCCGGCAAAAACCTCTCTCACGGGTCCGCTTAAGATCCCCGTCGCACCCTATCACTACCTCTGCACCGGGCAATTGAGCCGATGTGTGCCCCAACCCGGCACCGATGTACGGCTGGATTCTCAGGGCGACAAGCTGATGCAGCGGCTCGTGTACCGAAATTTCGGAAGCTACCAGGCCATCGTGGCAACGCACTCGATCGACACGCGCGCCGGCGGTGGCGTGCGCTGGTATCAGTTCCGCGTGAATGCGCATGGCACGCCGCAGCTCTTCCAGCAGGGCACCTATGCGCCGGACGGCGGCTATCGCTGGATGGGCAGCATCGCCATGGACCGCCGCGGCGACATTGGGGTTGGCTACTCGTTCGGCAGCGCGGACAGCTATGCCGGACAGCGCTTTACGGCGAGGCTCGCCGACGACCCGAAGGGCCGGATGACACTGCACGAAGCCGTGCTCGCGCGAGGCCAATCCGCGCAGACCGATACGCTGCGCTGGGAGGACTACACCACGCTCGATATCGATCCGAGCGATGGATGCACTTTCTGGTACGTTGGCGATTACCTGAAAAAGGGCGCCGCCAATTACTCGACTCGCATTGGCGGATACCGGCTGCCGGGATGCGCCGCGCCCCGAAAATCCCGGCGGCTCTTTTAGCGCACCCCGCGGAACTAAAGCCGCGGAGATCGATGCCGGCCCGATGCCGGCCCGGCACTCCACAAACATCTCAGCCGGCTACTGCGGACTGCCAGCGTCGCTGATGGGCGTGAGGTTGTGGGAGGCCAGCGTGCGGTTAAACGCCGGAATATCCTTCGCCACCAGCGTGTGGTAATCGCCCTCGGCCTTCGCCAGCTTCTGCTCGATCTGCTTCGTCAGTTGATATTCGACATCCGTCGGAGCATAGTCTGTGCCGCCCGCCACATCGCCCGCTCCGTTGCCGATTTCCGCGGAAAGCCAGAGCAGATTGTAGTAAACCTTCCAGGCGGAGATGTAGGTTTTGTCGTCGCTCGCCGCCAGCGGCTTTGCCAGCAGCTCGTACTCGACATCCTGCATTTGCCGATCGGCTGTGTGCGCGGCCTGGGCCAGCGACGCCTCGTTCTTTTCGCTGTCCACCATGTTCTCCACTACTCCGAGCTGTTTGCGCATCCACTCGATGTGGTTCACCATGTCGGAGGTCTTATCGATGTCCGACGCAATCCGCAGTTGAAGCTTCACAGAAGCTTCGATATCGGCCGGCGTTCCGGGGCTGTCCGGATCGGCAAGGATCGTGACCGGCTGCGTGGAAGTCTGTCCGTCGAGGGTCAGTTTGGCCGTGTAATTCCCCGGAGCCGCCATTGGCGACGGCATACGATACATCCCCCAATGCGTGATGGGGCGGGAGTCTTTCTCATAGAAGCGATCGCTGTAGAAAATATACGGATCTTCCGGCGGCAGCGTACGAAGAAGAATCTGGTGCGGCGCATCGTAGCGCATATCCCAGCCGATGCGGTTCAGCCCCGGCGCCCCCTTAGCGGCGATTTTGCGAACCAGATTCCCCTTTTCGTCGAAGATCTGCACCTCGACAGGCTTACTGGGCGCGGCTTTCAGCGCGTAATTGAGGAACACGAATCCGCCGCGCCGCAGGCGATAGGCCGGCCTGGGAGTGAAGAAGCGGACATTCTCCGTTGTTGCCTTCCGCGCCTCCTGCTCCAGCGGGGTCAGGTCATCGAGAATGTATATTCCGCGGCCGTATGTCGAAACCACCAGGTCGTGGAAGCGCTTCTGCACTACCGTCCAGGAGACAGGCGACGGTGGTAGTCCCCTGTTAAAGTGCGTCCACGTCTGGCCGTCATTCAGCGAATAGTAGAGGGCATTGCCGGTACCGGCGAAGAGCAGCCCTTTGCAGTTGGGATCCTCCGAGACATTCAGAACGTAGGCCAGCGGACCTTTCGGCATTCCGTTCGAGATCTTCGTCCAGGTACGGCCGAAGTCCGTCGTCCTGTAAATATACGGATCGCGATCGTTCACCAGATGCAGATCGACGGAAACATACGCCGTCCCCGCGTCGAAGAACGAGGGCTGAATACTGGTAACGACGCCCCATTGGGGCAGGTCCGGAATATTCGCGGTGACGTCATTCCAGTGCCCGCCGCCATCGCGCGTGTACCAGACTTTTCCATCGTCCGTTCCGGCCCAGATGAGTACCTTCTGAACCGTTGAAGGGGCAATGGCAAACACCACCTCGTCATAAAACTGGCCGAGGTTGTCGCCGATCAGGCCGCCTGAGGATACGAGCTTTGAGGGATCTTTCGTCGAGAGATCGGGGCTGATCACCGACCAGCTCTGCCCTCCATTGCTGGTTTTGAAGATCACCTGGCACCCGTAGTACACAGTGTTGTGGTCGAAGGGATCGATCGCCAGAGGTGGGGTCCAGTGGCAGCGGTACTTCGCCTGGTTGGGCGCAGAATCGAGGGTGTGCAGCCAGGGACCGACGGATCGGGCTTCATCGGTGCGCGCATCCCAGCGCGTCACCTCATCGGCGTAGCAGGAAGCCCAGACAACGTTGGGATCGGCCGGATCGGGCAGGGTGAATCCGGATTCGCATCCGCCCATGCCCAGTTTCCAGCCTGTACCTCCGTCGAAGCTGAAGGTGGGGATGCTGGGCCCGCGCATCGTGGTGGCATCCTGCATGTTGGTGTAGACGTAGTACGGAATCTGGTCGTCGACGGCAACGTGATACATCTGTCCGATGGGCAGCGTCGCGTAGTGGAGTCCGCGGCCACCGGTCGTGGTGATATCCAGCCCCTCGTCAAAGGAAATCGCAAACCGTTTGGCATTGGTCGGATCGATCCAGATGTCGTGATTGTCGCCGCCCCAGTAGGTCGGTTGAAAGGTGCGGCCTCCGTCGATCGAAACCAGGAAGCTGCTGTTGGAGACGAAGACCCGGTTTTCGTCGTCGGGCGAGACGGCAATGCGCACGTAATAGCCGGCGCGGCCGATAAGCGTGCGATCCCAGCTCACGACATGCCAGTTTTCCCCGCCGTCGTCGGAACGCCAGAGCGATCCCTGGTCGTGCGTCTCGATCAGCGCATACACTCGGTTGGAATTCGAAGGCGCCACGGCGACATCGATCTTGCCAACCGGCGAGTGCGGCAGCCCATGCCCCACGATGCGCGTCCACGTTGTGCCGCTGTCGTGCGAGACAAAAACGCCGCTGCCCGGGCCTCCGCTGATTTCCGCCCATGGGTGCATCGAGACCTGCCACATCCCGGCAAAGAGCGTGCGGGAATTGTTCGGGTCCATGTTCAACCCGGAACAGCCCGTGTGTTCGTCCACGAACAGAACCTGCTGCCATGTCTTGCCGCCATCCTCAGTGCGATAGACGCCGCGCTCTTTTTGCGGTCCGCCCAGGCGCCCCAGCGCGCACGCGAATACGCGGTTTGGATCGCGCGGATCGATGACGATTCGCCCAATGCGCCCCGTCTGATCGAGACCCATGTGTTGCCAGGTTTTGCCCGCATCCTCCGACCTGTAAATGCCATCGCCCGTAACGTCGCTGCCGCGAATTGCCCAGGCCTCACCCGTGCCTACCCAGACGATATTGCGGTCAGACGGCGCCACGGCGATCGACCCAATCGCAGCCACGGGTTCGTGGTCGAAGATCGGCCTCCAGTTGTTGCCTCCATCCATCGACTTCCACACCCCGCCCGATGCCGCTCCCGCATACCAGGTGCTGGGGTCGCCAGGAATGCCGGCTACCGCAGCAACACGATTGCCGCGCATGGGACCCACAAAGCGAAACGTGAAGGCATTGGGGTATCCGTTGCCGAACCCGCGGCGCTGCGCGAAGCAAGGCACGCACGCGATGGAAAGACACAGTACGCACAGGGCATACTTCCGGAGGGCCGTGATTTGCAGGGACATTCGAAGAAGCTCCGTGAGGGGGATGAACTGGAGACGACGATTGTACACCAAATGCGATGCAATCTTCCCGGCCGCAAATATCGTTCGGCTTCGAGGCCGGTCAATCCGTATTTGTTCTCTCCTCGGTTCGTGACCCCGCCATCGGCAGCCAAAGCGTAAATCGCGAGCCGTGCCCCGGATTGCTGGACAGCGCAATGCCGCCCCCATGCGCCTCCAGGATGGCTTTCGCGATGGCGAGTCCCATCCCGCTGCCCCCGATCGACGTGCGGTGCTGACGGCCGCGGTAAAACTTGTCGAAAACGAACAACTGCTCCGCCGGGTCGATGCCCGGCCCCTCATCCGCGACCGAGAGCACCAGGCGATCGCTTTCGCGCGCCGCGGTCAGCACTACGCGCGATTCCGGAGGCGAGTAGCGAACGGCATTCTCGAGTACATGCCGCAGGGCCCGATGGACTAACTCGCGGTCCATGGGCACGCGCGGCAGATCGTCCGGCGCCTGCAGCTCCACGCGCCGTCCCCGAAGCAGCGGCCGCAACTCTTCGACCGAGGTTTCCATCAGCTCCTCTACATCCTGCGGCTGGCTGTGAAGTTTGACGGCTTCAGCGTCCAGCACCGCCATCTCCACGGCTTGACCGATCAGACGATCCAGGCGGGTGCTCTCTTCATCCACCACAGCGAGGAGATCCGCCTGCTCCCGCTCGGGCAAATCCGGAGTGCTCGCCAGCGTCGTCACCGCGGCGCGAATGGCCGTAAGCGGGGTACGCAGATCGTGAGTAACAGAATCGAGAAGAGCGCTGCGCAGGCGCTCGCCCTCGCGCGACGCCTCCAGCCGGCTGCTGCGCTCCAGCGCCCCGGCGCGTTCCAGCGCAATAGCCACCAGGCTGCCAATCGCCTCGTAAATCTCGGGAGAATAGCCGCCATCGCTCACCGCCAGCACACCGGGCGATCGCATGCCCAATGAGAGCGGGATGATCCGGCATCCGTCGCGCACCGCCGGAGCCGCCTCCCCCTTCCCGCCCGTCAGCTTCAATTCCGCAGCGGACATAATCTCCCTGTTCGGATCGGAGGAATACACCGCATCGTCTTCGCGCACGTAGAGCGCCACGGCGCTGAACCCGAATACTTCCGCCGCCGCCGACGGGGTGGCGCGCGCCAGCCTTCGAGGATCGTCCTGCAGCAGCAGTTGCTGGCTGAATTCATACAGCCGCTCCACTTCGCGGCGACGATCTTCTGCTGCTTCCGCGTGAAGATGCTCCTGGTTCGACAAATGACTCACCAGAACGCTGCATGCCAGAAACGCGGTGAGCGCGATCCAGTTGCGCGGATCTTCGATGGTTAAACGGCCGACCGGAGGCAGAAAAAAGAAGTTGTAGAGCAGCGTGCAGAGCACCGACAGATAAACGGAGTATTGCAGCCTCCATCGCGACGCCGTGACCATGACCAGCATCAGGAAGCTGAGGGCCACCGTCGTTTCGTTCACCCGCGCCACGGTGCGAAACAGCAGCACCAGCAGAAGAGCTGCGCCAGTCAGGGATATGTAGCGAGCCAGCATTCGCACCGGATTGGGCGTATGCTTCTGCGTAACAGGCTGCATCACAGGCGATCATACCGCCGGCGCCGAACAATGGCCGAACGCATTCTGGTAATCGACGACGAGATTCAGATCACGCGCGTGCTTCGCGCGTCGCTCGCGGCACAGCGCTATGACGTGCGCACCGCCAATGATCCTGAGGAGGGGCTGCGCCTTTTTGAGGAATGGCAGCCTGACCTGCTGGTCACCGATCTGATGATGCCGGGCATGACAGGCGTGGACTTGTGCCGCGCTGTCCGGCGCCGCAGCCGCACTCCCATTCTGGTCCTCTCCGTACGCGAACAGGAGCGCACAAAAGTCGAGGCGCTGGACGCCGGGGCCGACGACTACGTTACAAAACCTTTCGGCATCCAGGAACTCCTCGCGCGCGTGCGCGCTCAGCTGCGCCGCGCCCCGGAGCGCAGCACTCAGCAGCGGATCGAGAGCGGCGACTTCGTCATCGATCACGAGGGGCACTCGGTTACCCTGTGCGGCCGGCCCGTGCACCTCACCCCGAGGGAATTCGACCTGCTCCTGTTCTTCGCGCGAAATGCCGGCAAGGTGCTGACGCATCGGGCCCTGCTGACCGCCGTGTGGGGCGCGCAGTCGGCCCAGCAGCCGGAGTACCTCCGCGTGTTTGTGGGGCAGTTGCGGAAAAAGCTTCAGAGCGACAGCCCTCGCGAATACATTCAGACTGAACCCTGGATCGGCTATCGCTTTTTGCCTGAAGGTGCTCCGGAACCATCGGCAGAGTAGCCGACTTCTTACGAATTCCTGACGGTTTCCTTCGCGTTTCATTGCAGTTCGCTTCGTAATCTTCGTAATTGCCTGACAGAAAGGCCGAGTCATCGGCCCGAGGGCACTGAACGGAGAGCTATGAGGCCCAGGATCCCTTTGAAAATTGCGGGCGCCGCGCTGTTCTGTTTCGCGGCGGCCGCGACAGCCCGGACGCAGAGCGCGCCCGCACCCGCGCCACCGCCATCCGCCCCGGTTTGGAGCCTGGGTCCTGTCGATTTCAGCGGCTTTCTCGATGGCTACTATAGCTACAACGCCAATCGTCCCGGCAATGCCGCGAACGGCCAGACGAACGACCTCTACAACTTCAATGACAAGACCGACCAGTTCAACCTGAGCGCGCTGGACCTGACCCTCAACCACAATCCCGATCCCGTCGGGTTCCACGCCGACCTGATCGCCGGCCGCACCAACACCCTGATTCACGCCGCCAGCGAGAAGGACACCGACAACTACATCGAGCAGGCGTACCTCAGCTACACACCAGCAAAGACGCACGGCTCCGAGTTCGATTTTGGACAGTTTGTCAGCTCCGCCGGAGCTGAAGTCATCCCCGCGATGAACGACTGGAACTACTCGCGCTCGCTGCTGTTTTCCTTCGCTGTGCCGTACTACCACTTCGGCCTGCGCACTTCCACGCCCTTCACCAAAACCTGGACCGCCGGCCTCCAGCTCGTCAACGGCTGGAACGATGTGGTCGCCAACAATGGCGGTGTCACTGTGGGCCTCACCAGCGCGCTCACCAGGACGAAGTACACCTGGGACCTGAACTACTACACGGGGCCACAAAACGTCGACACGCAGAAGGGCTATCGGAATCTGATCGACCCGACGCTGCTGCTGACGCCTGATGCGAAATTCAACGCGTATATCAATTACGACTACGGGCAGAACCAGACTCCGGCCTCCGATTCGGGAACCACAGCCACGCCGGCTTCCTCCGCGCACTGGTCCGGCATTGCCTTCGCCGCCCACGAACAGGTCACCGGCAAAACGGCCCTCAGCGCCCGCTATGAGTACTACGCCGATAATTCGGGCTTCACCACCGGAACTCCCCAGGATATTCAGGAGTTCACGGGAACGTACGAATACAAATGGCAGCATGGGCTGCTCACCCGCGCCGAATACCGCCGCGACTGGTCCAGCGTCGCCTTCTTCCACAAGGGCAATACAGGACGCGTGAATGCGCAGTCCACCTTCACCGTTGCCCTCATCGCTTTCTTTGGCCCGAAGAGCTGATGCTCCGGTGCTTTCGCAAGCCCTCGCGCCCTTACAAAATCCTTATGCAACCGTTACGCCGCCCCTGGCGGACGGCGCTTGAAATAGGAACAAGGTTGAGACGCCTATGACAGACCTCCTGATGCTGGCCTTCACCATCCTCTTCTTCGCGGTCGCGCTGCTCTACGTGGCCGCCTGCGAGAACCTGAGGTAGACCCCATGCACATCGTCACTCTCGCTGTCCTCGCCATCACCACGGGCCTGCTCGCGTACCTGATTGTGGCCCTCCTCTACCCGGAGAAATTCTGATGACCGCCAACGGCTGGCTCCAGTTCCTGTTTTTCTTCGCGTTGCTGCTCCTCTGCATGCGGCCCCTGGGCATCTACATGGCCGGCGTCTTCAGCGGGAAGTATCGATTCTTCGCCTGGCTGGAGAAGCCGATCTATCGCATTTCCGGCATTCACGAAGACCAGGAGATGTCGTGGCGCGGATACGCCGCCGCCATGCTGCTGTTCAGCTTCGCGTCGCTCCTGCTGACGTACGTCATCGAGCGGGGACAGCACTTTTTGCCATGGAATCCTCAGCACCTGCCCGGCGTGGAACAGTTTCTCGCCTGGAATACCGCTGCCTCTTTCACGACCAATACGAACTGGCAGTCCTATACGCCCGAGACCACCATGAGCTATTTCACGCAAATGGCCGGCCTCGCGTATCACAACTTTTTCAGCGCGGCCGTGGGCATCGCCTGCGCGATCGCTCTGATCCGCGGGATCGCGCGCCGAGAGTCGAAGACCATCGGCAATTTCTGGGTGGACTCGACGCGTGCATGCCTCTACGTGCTGCTGCCCATCTGCATCGCCGGTGCTCTGTTTCTCGTCAGCCAGGGATGCATTCAGAACCTGCATCCGTACACTGTCGCCCACACGGTGCAGGGACAGACGCAAACCATTGCGCAGGGGCCTGTCGCCTCACAGGAGATCATTAAGGAACTGGGCACGAACGGCGGCGGCTTCTTCAACGCCAACAGCGCCCATCCCTTTGAAAACCCGACGCCGCTGACCAACTTCACCGAGATGTTCCTCATTGTCCTGATCGGAGCGGCTCTGACGGTCACTCTGGGCCGCATGACCGGCTCGCCAGGGCACGGCTGGGCGGTCTTTGCCTGTATGTCCATCCTGTTCGCGGCGGGATTCACGGTCGCCTGGTGGGCCGAGGCGCAGCCCAGCCCGGTACTCCACGGCGTGAACCAGCACGCGAGCTGGCATCAATCCGGCGGCAACATGGAGGGCAAGGAGACCCGCTTCGGCGTTATGAACTCCGCGCTGTTCGCGACGGTCACCACCGACACGAGCTGCGGAGCGGTCAACTCCATGCACGATTCCTTCATGCCGCTGGGAGGGATGGTGCCGCTCATGAATATCATGCTGGGCTGTATCGTCTTCGGCGGCGTTGGTTCAGGCCTGTACGGCATCCTTATCTACGTCGTGCTCTCTGTCTTCATCGCCGGCCTCATGGTCGGGCGAACCCCGGAGTATCTGGGGAAGAAGATCGAGTCCTACGACGTGAAGATGACGATGCTCTACCTGCTCATCTTCCCCCTGGCGATTTTGGTGTTGACGGCGATCTCGGTGCTCTATCCGATGGGGCTCGGCAGCCTGGCAAACCACGGGCCGCACGGCCTGAGCGAGATCCTGTACGCCTTTGCCTCCACGGCGGCCAATAACGGCTCGGCCTTTGCCGGACTCAATGCGAACACGCATTGGTACAACGCCTCGCTCGGCTTCAACATGCTCGGCGGCCGTTTCCTGATGATGATTCCCATGCTCGCGCTGGCCGGCAATCTGGCCCGCAAGAAGAGCATTCCACCTTCGCCGGGAACATTCCCGGTGAACACGGCCCTGTTTACCGTGCTGCTCACCGGCGTGATCCTGATCGTCGGCGCGCTCACCTTCTTCCCCGCGCTCAGCCTGGGTCCCATACTGGAACACCTGCTGCTGCAGCATGGCGTCCTCTTTTCCTAACGCGAGGCGAATTTACCCATGGCTCAAAAGCTCAGTCTCTGGAATCCGGAACTTCTCGGTCAGGCGGTCATCGACTCCTTCCGCAAGCTCGATCCCCGCGCGATGATGAAGAACCCTGTCATGTTCGTGGTCGAGGTGGGCAGCGTGCTCACCTCCGCGCTGCTCGTTCAGAACGCCGTCCATCGTCAGCCCCTCGCCTTCAATCTGCAGATCACGCTCTGGCTCTGGTTCACAGTCCTGTTCGCGAATTTTGCCGAGGCAATTGCGGAAGGCCGCGGCAAGGCCCAGGCCGACACGCTGCGCAAGGCCAAGGGCGAGACCATCGCCTATCGCTACCGCGACGACGGTTCCATGGAGACCGTCTCCAGCTCGCAGTTGCGCGTCGGCGACGTGATTCGCGTCGAAGCCGGCCAGTACATCGCCGGCGACGGCGAGGTGATTGAGGGCGTCGCTTCCCTCGATGAATCGGCCATCACCGGCGAGTCCGCTCCCGTCATCCGCGAGGCCGGCGGCGACCGCTCCGCGGTGACCGGAGGCACGCGCGTGCTCTCCGACTGGATCAGAATCCGCATCACCTCCAACCCCGGCGAAACTTTTCTCGACCGCATGATTGCGCTGGTTGAAGGCGCCCATCGGCAGAAGACGCCAAACGAGATCGCATTGAGCATCCTGCTGGCGGGGCTCACCGTCGTCTTTCTGCTGGCTGTGGCCACGCTCCAGCCGTTCGCCGTTTACTCCCACGCGCCCCAGACCATCTTCGTGCTGGTTTCGCTGCTGGTGTGCCTCATCCCCACCACGATCGGCGCGCTGCTCTCCGCGATCGGAATTGCGGGGATGGATCGCCTGGTGCAGTACAACGTGCTCGCCATGTCCGGCCGCGCGGTGGAGGCTGCGGGCGACGTGAACACTCTGCTGCTGGACAAGACCGGGACCATCACGCTGGGCAATCGGCAGGCGACCGAGTTCTACCCCGCCCCGGACGTCGGCCCGGAGCGCCTGGCGGACATGGCACAACTGGCTTCGCTCTCCGACGAGACCCCGGAAGGGCGCTCCATCGTCGTGCTCGCCAAAGACAAATACAACCTGCGCGGCCGCGATGTGACCAGGATGCGCGCCGAGTTCGTCCCCTTCTCCGCGCAAACCCGCATGTCCGGCGTCGATCTGCCCGGCTCCAAAATCCGCAAGGGCTCCGCCGATGCGATCGCGCGCTTCCTCGAGTCGCAGGGCTCGCGAATGCCACGCGAGGTCACCGACCGGGTGGAAGAGATTGCCCGCATGGGGGGGACGCCGCTGGTGGTTGCGGAAAATGCCACCGCGCTCGGCGTCGTGTATCTGAAGGACATCGTGAAGGGCGGGCTGCGCGACCGCCTGGCGCGGCTGCGCGCCATGGGCATCCGCAGCATCATGATTACCGGCGACAATCCGCTGACCGCCGCGGTGATCGCCCGCGAAGCCGGCGTGGACGATTTTCTGGCCGAAGCGAAACCTAAGGACAAGATGGATCTGATTAAGCGCGAGCAGGCGAAAGGCAAGCTGGTTGCCATGACCGGCGACGGCACCAACGATGCGCCCGCGCTGGCTCAGGCCGACGTGGGCGTCGCCATGAACACCGGGACCCAGGCGGCCAAGGAAGCCGGCAACATGGTGGACCTCGATTCGAACCCCACCAAGCTCATCGAGATCGTCGAAATCGGCAAGCAATTGCTGATGACCCGCGGCGCGCTCACCACATTCTCCATCGCCAACGACGTGGCGAAGTACTTCGCGATCATCCCCGCCATGTTCGCGGGGGTTTTCCCGGTGCTGAACGCACTGAATATCATGCACCTGGCCACGCCGCATTCCGCCATCCTTTCGGCAGTCATCTTCAACGCGCTGATCATCATCGCGCTCATCCCGTTGGCTCTGAAAGGCGTGAAGTACGAGCCGAGGTCGGCGCAGGCGCTGCTGCGGCGCAATCTGTTTATTTATGGCATCGGCGGCATCATCGTGCCGTTTTTCGGAATTAAGGCAATCGATCTGATTTTGAACGGCCTGCACCTGGTGTAAGGCGCAAGGAGATTCCGTGTGACGACCATGATGACCCACCATCGAGACGAAGAAGTTCGCAGCGGGACCCGCGTTCCGGGCGATGGCCCGATGAGCAGCGTGCTGCTCGTCGCCGTTCGCTATACGCTCATCACGACCGTGCTGCTGGGCATCGTCTATCCGCTGGCGATTACCGGCATCGCGCATCTCGCCATGCCGTATAAGGCCGACGGCCAACTGATCGTGCGCCATGGGCAGGTGATCGGCTCCGCCATCATCGGCCAGAGCTTCACCGGCCCGCGCTATTTCAACTCGCGCCCCTCCGCTGCCGGCAACGGATACGATGCCGCCAACTCGGGCGGCTCCAACCTGGGCCCCACCAGCCAGGCGCTGGTCAGCCGCGTCGATGCTTCCGTCACGGACTGGCACAAGATCGACCCCGGCGCGAAGGGTCCGGTGCCTGTTGGGCTGGTGACGGCTTCCGCTTCGGGCGTGGACCCGGACATTTCTCCGGAAGGCGCCTATTACCAGGTGCCGATGGTCGCCGCAGCCCGCCATCTGCCGGAGGCCACGGTGCGCACCCTCGTGAGGGCCCATATCCAGGGGCGGCAGCTCGGCTTTCTCGGCGAACCCCGGGTCAACGTCCTGGAACTCAATCTGGCGCTCGACGCGCTCACCCCTTCCGCGCCCGGAGCGCATTAGCGTAAACCTGCTGTCTTCCGCGCCGCGCTCGGAGCCGGATTCGCCCCTCAGGCCCTATACCCGGCTCCGGCTTCACGCATCCGCGGGAAGCCGATCATGGGCCTTCCCTCCTCTGCGCAAACGTTATCTCGCCTGCAATGACGCGCGGCCGATCGATATATCCCCTGCTTGCCTGCCGCTTGATAAAACATTTACGCTGAGCCATCGGTTGAGGTACCCATCTCAGGGCCTGGGAAATCGCCATGGGCAGAGCGAAGCGAAATACGAGCGCCTCGGCGCGTCCGGACATCCACGCGGTTGCCCGCCTCGCCCGCGTTTCCATTGCCACCGTCTCCCGGACCATCAACAACGTCGCCACCGTCGATCCGCGTCTGGCCCAGCGTGTCTGGAAAGCCATCGATACCCTGGGCTACTCGCCCAATACTCAGGCGCGAGCCCTGGTCTCAGGACGCAGCCGCCTCCTCGGCCTCATCATTTCCGAAATCACCAATCCCTTCTTTCCGGAACTCATCCAGGGATTCGAGGATGTGGCCGTCCAGAATGGCTATGAGATCCTCATCAGTTCCACGAATTACGATCCGCAGCGCATGGAGCAGTGCATCCAGCGAATGCTGGAACGCAAAGTGGACGGGGTCGCGGTCATGACCTTTGGCATCGAGGGGCCCCTCCTCGACCGGCTGGCGCAGCGTCAAATTCCTCTTGTCTTCGTTGACGTCGCGCCCAACGGTCCGCTGTTCAGCACCATTGAGGTCGACTATCGCCACGGCATTCGCGAGGCTGTTCAGCACCTCGCCGTGCTGGGTCACCGCCGCATCGGCTTTATCAGCGGGCCTCTCCACCTCCATTCCGCGCGAGAGCGGCAGAGCGCTTTTCTGCGCGCCATCGGCGAAATTGGACTGAAGCTCCGCCCCGACTGGCTGCAGGAAGGCAACCACACTCTCGAAGGTGGAATTTCAGTGATGCAGAAACTGCTCGACAGCGGCGATCCTCCTACCGCGATCATGACCTCCAACGACATGACCGCCATTGGCGTCCTCCATGCGCTCTACAAAGCGGAAGCACGGGTGCCCGAGGATTTTTCCGTAATAGGGTTCGACGATGTCACCATCGCCCAGTTCACCCTGCCTCCGCTCACCTCAGTCCAGATGTCCCGCCACGAACTGGCGCGCTGCGCGGTGCTGGCCCTCCGCGATCATCTCGAACCGCAACCGTCCAGCTACGTGCCGCGCTATAAAGTGCAAACCAAACTAATCGTGCGGCAATCCACCGGATTGCCCGCCGCTCGCCCCTTCCGCCGCGGTAACAGCAGAAACGCTCGCAAGGCAGTCGCTCAGTCCTGAGGAAGCGGATGATGCAGGCCCGGAGCTTTCAGCGTGGTGCTAATTGGCTGGGCGAGAGCCGGCAACGAGGATGTCTACCAGTCTCCTGGCGCTTTGCTGCCAGTCACCGCCGGAGCCAACATAGGAGACGCCAATTACCGCCCGAAGCAGATCGGAGGCATCAACGTCTTTGCGCACTTCGCGGCACTTTTTCGCGCTTTTCACCAGTTCATCGATTGCTCCCTGGATCAAACCGCGAGACCCCTCATAGAGCCTGGAAGGGCCGCCGGCGACACTGTTGAGCGCGGGGGCAATGATGTGCTTTGCTGCGATGTAATCGACGAACAGCAACAACCAGGCGCGCAGGGCCTCAACCGGAGCCATCGCGGCGGCGAACCCACGCGCTGCTTCGGCCAGTTTCTCCACCTCGCTGCGGTAGACCGCTTCGATCAGCGCATCCCGCGTAGGGAAATGGCGATACAGGGTACCGGCTCCGACACCCGCCTGCCTGGCGACGTCGTCCAGACTCGCAGCTGCGCCGTGGCGTGTAAAAGCCCCCTTCGCCACTTTGAGAATTCGCTCGCGGTTGCGCAGAGCATCCGTGCGCGGCTTTCGCGTGGCCGGTTGGGAACGTTTCTTTTTCATTTCCCAAATTTCCTGCAACCGGAGACCATCTCCGATTATCTATTCACTCGGAGACTGTCTCCGTTTTACTTGGGACCATAGCCGTCCGTCAATTCTGCTGTGAAGGAGCTCAGAAAATTCCCATGCGAGTCTTTTTAACAGGTGCAACAGGTTTCATCGGTTCAAGGATCGTCCCGGAACTCATCGGCGCGGGCCACCAGGTGCTTGGGCTGGCGCGCAACGATGAGGGAGCCAAAGCCCTTATCGCCGCCGGCGCCCAGGTGCAGCGAGGGGATCTGGAAGACGTGGGGAGCCTGCGCAGCGGAGCTTCCGCTTCCGATGCCGTCCTTCACGTCGCTTTCCGGCACGACTGGACAAGATTTGCGGAAAACTGCGAACTCGACAAACGCGCCATCGAAACCATCGGCGCAGTGCTGCAGGGGTCTGACCGTCCATTCATCGTCACCTCTGGCGTTGGAGTGGCTGAGGGCCGCGCCGCCACCGAGGACGATCCCCCTTTGACGCCTTCCGCCACATATCCCCGCGCGTCGGAGGCGACAGCCGTTGCGCTCATGGAGCGCGGAGTGCATGCCTCTGTCATGCGTCTGCCGCAGGTCCACGACACGGTCAAACAGGGTCTCATCACGCCACTGGTCGCGATAGCGCGTGCGAAGGGCGTCTCAGCGTATGTTGGCGACGGACGCAATCGCTGGCCCGCCGCGCACGTAACGGATGTCGCCCGGCTTTACCGGTTGGCCCTGGAAAAAGGCACAGCGGGAGCCCGGTATCACGCGGTCGCAGAAGAAGGAGTGCCGTTGAGAGACATCGCCACCGCCATCGGCCGTGGCCTGAACGTGCCGGCCATTTCTGTCTCGCCGGAGCAGGCCCAGGAGCATTTTGGCTTCCTCGGATTCTTCGCGCGGCGGGACGCTCAGACTTCGAGCACGCAAACCCGCACAAAGCTCGGATGGAATCCCACCGGCCCTGACCTCCTCACGGATCTCGGAAATATGCGTTACGCGCAGGACTGAAACGGGGACACGAAGACGCTGCGCGCAAGCAAACCCAACTCATCCAATCTGAGAGGAATGAAAATGAAGAAGACATGGTTCATCACAGGCGCTTCTCGCGGCTTCGGCCGCATCTGGGCCGAGGCCGCTCTCAAGCGCGGAGATAAGGTCACAGCTACCGCGCGAAAGCTGGAAGACATCGCGGATCTTAAAGAGCGCTTCGGCGACGCGGTCCTGCCAATGGCCCTCGACGTGACCAATGCAGTGCAGGTGCAGCAGGTCGTTCAGCAGGCCTACAAGCATTTTGGCAGGATGGACGTTCTGGTAAACAATGCCGGCACGAGCCTGTTCGCGGCGACAGAGGAAGCAAGCGACGAGCAGATCCGCGACTTGTTCGACGCGAACTACCTCGGCATGGTTCGAGTCCTGCGGGCAGCCCTGCCTCTGCTGCGGAAGCAAGGAAACGGACACATCCTCGGCGTTTCGAGCGGTCTTGGGATCACGGCGCTGCCGCTGATCGGCTTCTACTGTGCCACGAAATGGGCAGTGGAAGCTCTGCACGAAAGCCTGGCGCAGGAGGTGAGACCCTTCGGCATCAGGGTGACGCTGGTTGAGCCTGGAGCTTATGCAACCGAATTCGGCAAGTCCGCGGACATAGCGGATGCTTTGGAACCTTATGCGGAGTTCCGGAAGCAGTTTTTGACTCGCCTTGCCAATCTGGAACGGGGCGAGCCAGAGGCGACTGCAGAAGCTGTCCTGAAGCTTGTGGACGCGGACGATCCACCATTGCGGCTCGGACTGGGCAACTCGATTCTGCCGAGAGCACGCGCCGCGTATGCAGAGCGTCTGGCCGAATGGGAAGCGTGGGAGGACGTGTCAAATGCGGCGATGGGTGAGCCGAAACAAGCGGCGGCGTCGTGGATCGAGCAGCTGATTCACGACACTTCGGATCAGGCATGATGCTGCGGATAAGAATCGCCGGCGAGACCGCTTTCCGTGGGCTTCCCCATTTTTGAGGAGATGGATCGGATCGACTCTACGGGATACGCACAGCGTAGGTGCCGGCAAGATCGCCTCGCCGCTCAACCTGCCCTGGAACCTTCAGTTATTCGTGCGTGAGGATTCGGAGGCGCGTTACGGCCATCCTGCGCCGGCGCCTCAGATATCCAGGTTCTTCACGTCCAGCGCGTTGTCTTCGATAAACTTCCGCCGCGCGTCCACGTCCTCGCCCATCAGCGTCGTGAAGATCGTCTCGGTTTCCGCAATATCTTCCAGCTTCACGCTCAGCAGCGTCCGCCGCTCCGGATCCATCGTCGTCTCCCACAGTTGCGTCGCGGTCATCTCGCCCAGGCCCTTGTACCGCTGCACCTGGTAGTCGCGCCGCCCCTGCTCGATGACGTACTCGAACAGCTCCCGTGGCGTCTGTTTCTCCACCGGCTCCTGCGGACCCTTCCCACGCTTCCCGCCTGGCGCCACCGCCTTGCCCACCTGCGGATCGCCCGCCGGAGCGCTCTCCGCCTCGGCTTCCTCTTCCGCCGCGGCCGCGCTCTTGCCCGCGTACTCCACCACAAACGGCGGTTCCAGCATTTCCCTGATCTGCCCGTGCTTCGCCATCATCTGCCGGTATTCCGGCGACGACGCCAGCACCCAGTCGATCCGCCGCTCCGCCCCCTGCGCGTCCGTTAAGCTCAGCGACCACGTCTGGTGCTCCTCGTCCCGCACCGGCTTCTGCAGCCCCTTGAACTGGTACTTCTTTGCAATCTTCTCCAGATCCTTATACAAGCCCTGCAGCTTGCTCTCGTTCTCGAAATCCGCCCTCTTCGTCAGCTCCGCGTGCGCCAGCAGATTGGCTACTTCCTCGTTGCGCAGCCGCTTGTTCACCTTGTCGAAGAAGCCCAGATACTCGTTCAGCTGCCCCATGAACTTCGTCAGCGCCGCCCCTTCCAGCTTCGCTGCGCCTTCCCCGTACCGGACCACGATCCCTTCCGCCGCGTGCTTCACCATCACCCGCACAAAGTCCCGCTCGTCCTTGATGTATTCCTCGCGCTTGCCCTTCTTGATCTTGAACAGCGGCGGCTGCGCTATGTACACGTTCCCCCGCCGGATCAGCTCGTTCATGTGCCGGAAGAAAAACGTCAGCAGCAGCGTCCGGATGTGCGATCCATCCACGTCCGCATCCGTCATCAGAATGATCTTCCCGTACCGCAGCTTCGCCGCGTCGAAGTCCTCCTTGCCGATCCCCGTGCCCAGCGCGGTAATCATGGCGCGGATTTCCTCGTGCCCCAGCATCTTGTCGTAGCGCGCCTTCTCCACGTTCAGAATCTTGCCCTTCAGCGGCAGAATCGCCTGAAACTTCCGGTCCCGCCCCTGCTTCGCCGTCCCGCCCGCGCTCTCGCCCTCCACCAGATACAGCTCGCAGTTCTCCGGATTCCGCTCCGAGCAGTCCGCCAGCTTGCCCGGCAGCCCCCCGCCGTCCAGCGCGCCCTTGCGCCGCGTCAGATCCCGCGCCTTCCGCGCCGCCTCGCGTGCCCGCGCCGCCTCAATGGCCTTGTTGATGATCTTCTTTGCCACCGGCGGATTCGTCTCCAGGAACCCGCCCAGCCGCTCGTTCACCAGCGCCTGCACCGTCCCCGCGATATCCGAGTTCAGCTTCCCCTTCGTTTGTCCTTCGAACTGCGGCTGCGGCAGCTTCACGCTGATCACCGCCACCAGCCCCTCGCGCACATCGTCGCCCGTCAGGTTTTCCTTCACATCCTTAAACAGCCCCAGCTGCTGCCCGATCGCATTGATCGTCCGCGTCAGCGCCGTCCTGAAGCCCGAAAGGTGCGTCCCCCCGTCCACCGTGTTGATGTTGTTCGCAAAACAGAACACCGTCTCCGAGTAACCGTCGTTGTATTGCAGCGCGATTTCCATGTCCACGCCGTCGCGCAGCCCTTCCATCACAATCGGCTTCTCGTGGAGCACGCTCTTCCCGCGGTTCAGGTGCTTAATGAACTCCGCGATCCCGCCCGCGTACTTAAACTCCGCCCGTTTCGCCTCGCCCGTCTTCGCGTCCGTCGTCCGCTCGTCGGTCAGCGTAATCGTCAGCCCCTTGTTCAGGAACGCCAGCTCCCGCAGCCGCTGCGCCAGCGTGTCGTAGTTGTACTCCGTGACGGTAAAGATCGTCCGGTCCGGCAGAAAGTGGACCTTCGTTCCGCGCCGCTTACTCGTCCCCGTCTTCTTCAGCTTCGTTACCGGAATCCCGCGCTCGTAGCTCTGCTCGTACGTATGGCTCGCCTCGCCCGGCTTTTCCGGCCGCCATATCTCTACTTCGAACTGCTCCGCCAGCGCGTTCACGCAGCTCACGCCCACCCCGTGCAGCCCGCCGCTCACCTTGTAGTTCGACGTGTCGAACTTGCCGCCCGCGTGCAGCTTCGTCAGCACCACCTGCACCGCCGGCATCTTCTCCCCGTTGTCCAGCGTCATGTCGTCCACGGGAATCCCACGTCCGTCGTCCGTCACCGTAATCGAGTTATCGACGTGAATCGTCACCTCGACCTTCGCCGCATACCCCGCCAGCGCCTCGTCCACGGAGTTATCCACCACCTCGTAAACCAGATGGTGCAGCCCCATCTCGCCCGTCGACCCGATATACATCGCCGGCCGCAGCCGCACCGCCTCCAGCCCTTCGAGAACCTTGATGTTCTCGCCGGTGTACGAGCCGTCGCCAGCCGAGCCGTTACCGGCCCCGTTTCCGTTGCCGTTCCCGGGTATCGCGCCTTCCGTGGGTGCTACTTCTTTGGTCGCCATGAAACTCCAAATCTGCTTACGAAAAACTCGTCTGCTAAACCTCTGTCATCCTGAGCGAGCGGGCCGAACTCGCCGCGCTTTAGTAGCGCGGCGGATAAGTTCAGGCCGCGAGTCGAAGAACCTGCATGATCCAGAAATCCGGTCTCCCGGGGGGCCCCAAAACATACCTTGGACAAACCCCTCCTGCTTGCCCAAAACCATTTGAAAATCGAAGGATTTACGGGCCGCCGCTACTCCTTCATTTTACCACGCGAAATGACCTCTCGGAGCGCCTCAAAACCCGCGCCAAATCAGCACAAGAGTCCCCTTGATACCCTCTTTTCTTCCTTGCTCTCGCCCCCTCTTGAGCTATAGCTGGTGCGCACTCCACAATCTCAATTTTGCGGTCTCAGAAAGCGCCACCCCTCGGCCTCGTCATTCTGAGCGAAAGGGGCCCTGAACGTCTCTCAGTTCGGGGATGGTGAGCGAAGAATCTGCAATTGCTTTGTATCGGCGCAACCACTTCAACCGGGACCCCGGCGTGGTTGCACGCCGGGGCGGTGAATCGTGCCGTCACGGACCCGTGACGGCCATCTTCACGATGCCCTCACCGAAGGTCGTCGCATACAGGGTGCCACTCACCCACTTCACGCTGGTAAATGCGAAGGGAACCGCATTCCCCTGCGCGCTGGTCCAGTGCGCGCCATTGTCGCTGGAGAGGTAGATCCCGTCCCAGCGGGCGGCTGCCGCCATCCCCGATCCGCCGGGGTCATACGCTTCGGCAAACAGCGGGTCGGGCCAGGGTTGCGCATACAGCACCGGAATCAGCACCATCCCGCCTTCCCCGCGGGCGGTATTTGCGCTTTGCGAGTTCGTCCACGTTTTCCCGCCATCGAAGCTCGACACCATTGAGTAGTCCTGCATCGCCGACACCATAGTGTTTCCGGATATATACAGCGAATAGGCAATAGACGTCGTCAGGTTGCCGTTCATGCTGTTCCAGCTATGGCCGCCATCCTTGCTCATGAACAGACCCTGGTCCGATCCGGCCACCCTATTGCCCGCAACCCCGCCGAACATGGGCTTGAGGATTCTCAGGTCTCCCGCCGACGTCAGCTCCGACCATGTGGCTCCGCCGTCACTCGACCCGGTGAACTGATAGTCGGCGCCCGCGTACACCGTATTCCCGGTCGCATCGGAGGGATCGAAGGCCACCGACTGGATCGCCCACTGCATGGGGTAGAACGATTGCCAACTCTTGTTGCCATCCTCGGTTTCCCACACATCCGGAGTCTGGTAGTAACCCTGCTCCACCACGATGCCGTGGAGCGGATTGGCCGGGTCCGCGCTCATCGCGCTGTTGCCGTGGAACGCAAGCGGCTGGCTCACCGTCCAGGCTCCGCCCGGCGTGCTCTGCGCCATCACCACTCCGTCGCCGCGTCCGGCGTAGATCGTCCCGCCGGAGGCCGTCAGGCTTTGCACCCATGCCGGAGTCGCCTGGACGAGACTCCAGCTGTTGCCGTCGTCCTGGGACAAGGCAATACCCTGCGAGGTGCCCGCATACATGGATACGCCCATCTGCAGGAACGCCGTGGTGGGACCAAAGCCTGGCGTCACCTGCTGCCATGTGGCGCCCGCATTCGTGCTCCGGAACATTCCCGCATTCACCGTCCCCGCCAGCACGATGTCAGGATTGTTC
>DAHUYD010000038.1 GCA_027315385.1 Acidobacterium sp. | reverse complement strand
TAGAATGGCGGCCATGGACGGGAAACGGGAATTGCTGCGTCATGCTGTGGCGACGGTGGCGTATCGCGCGGCGCGAGCGCTGGAGGATGCGCCGGAGGAATTTGGGGAGTATGCGGGATGCGGCCGGACGCCGGGGCAGATTCTGGCGCATATGGGAGATCTGTTCGACTGGGCGCTGAGCATGGTGAAAGGGGAGCAGCGATGGCGGAATTCCACGCCTTTGGCGTGGAAGGAAGAGAAGGCGCGGTTCTTCGCGGCTCTTGAGGCGTTCGATCAGGCGCTGGGTGCGCCGGGGCCGATGCACGCGAAGGAAGAAGTGCTGCTGCAGGCGCCGGTGGCGGATGGGCTGACGCATGTGGGGCAACTGGCGATGATGCGGCGGCTGGCGGGCAGTCCCGCAGTGAGCGAAAGCTTTGCGGCGGCAAAAATTGAGGCGGGGCGAGCAGGGGCGGATCAGGCTCCGGCGGTGAAGCGGCTCCGGTAACGCCGGGCGAGAAGAAGACAGTATGACTCCAGCTCAGGATCGCGCTTCCTCCCAGCCGAAGGCGCCGGGAAAGTGCTCGAAGACGGCGGACTTGTTCTTCTCGAAGTAAATGGAGAGGATGTCAAAACGGGTCGGGACATCGCGGCGAGGAAGCTGGCGGGTGTAGTGGCGGGCGAGGCGGCGCAGGACGCGGCGCTTGTCCTCGTCGACGGCGAGGTGGGCCGGGGCGACGGCGCGGGTGGTGCGGGTTTTCACTTCGACGAAGCAAAGAGTTGGCCGGGCCGTATCGTTTGAGGATTTCGGAGTCCACGCGATGAGGTCGAGATCGCCGGGTGCGCGGGCGGAACGCCAGGCGTGGGCGACAACGGTGTATCCGCGACGGCGGAGCCAGAAGAGAGCGGCGCGCTCGCCGCGGCTGCCGGTGACGAAGTGCGCCGCGCGGGACGATGGGCGGCGGCGGACGGCGGCGCGATCGAGAGCGTCGAGCGCGGATTCGAGCAGACGGAGCCGGAGAGACAGGAACACGAGGCCATTGTGCGGCGCGGAAGGGCGGCGGGCAAGGCACGAAGGTCACAGGGCAGGGTAAAGGGAGCGGGGGAAGCGTGGCCGGAGTTAGTGGAGGAAGACCAGATAGATTCCTGAGGCGATGCCGATGAGGGCGAGGACGGCGGCGAGGGTGACGGCGCCGGTGGCGATTTTGCCTGGCTCCCATGTGCCGGTGCGGAGCTTGCGGACCGTGCGGACGTGGTGAGCGATGGCGGCGACATTGACGGCGACGCCGAGGGCGACCATTGCGACGCCGGCATCGACGGTCATCCCGGTATGCTGGGGAGCGGCGCCGGTGTTGCCGTGGAATTCGCGGAGGAAGAGGCCGAAGCGGGCAAGGGCGAAGCCGACGCCCATGAGGCCGAGGCCGGTGCGAATCCAGGCGAGGAAGGTGCGCTCGGCGGCGAAGGAGGTGCGGGGATCGTCGAGGTCGTTGGGCATGGCATCTCCGAAATGACAAAAGGCGAACCCTGAGGCTCGCCTTTTGCGGTTATCAAACTGATGTTTCTGCGTCTTACAGAGGCTGTACGTCAGCTGCCTGCCAGCCCTTTGGCCCCTTCACGACGTTGAATTGCACGGCCTGACCTTCCTGCAGACTCTTAAAGCCATTTGCGGAAATGGCAGAGTAGTGCACGAAGACATCCTCGCCGTTCTGGCGCGAGATGAAGCCGTAGCCCTTCGCGTCGTTAAACCACTTCACAGTTCCTTGTTCCATTGTGTTGCTTATATCCTGAATTGAATTGCGCTGGAGTGAATCGGAGCGAAACTGGCAGGGCCTGCTGTTTGGGCGAGGCGAACGAGCGCGCTTGCCCGGTTCGGTTCTAACGCAACTCCAGTGTATCAGAGGCGGATACCCGGTGCAGAAACGCGCAGCCGGGAAATATCTCGCAGGGCGGGATTTGCGGGGAATTGGGGGCCTATCCGATGGGGAGGGGCTGGCCGTGCCAGGGCGCGAGGGCTTTGGGATCGGGGCCGTATTCGTTGGGGCCGGGGGTGCCGTCGAGGACGGAAAAGACGAATATCACCAGGCTGCCGCCGGGAATGAGGCAGATGAGGAGCCACAAGCCGGAGCGGCCGATATCGTGGAGACGGCGCACGGAGACGGCCAGCGAGGGGATCAGGGCCGCGAGGCCGTACAGGCCGTAGACAATCCCGAGAGCCACGCTGACGGAGAGACTTCGGGCGGCAAAAAAAGAGATGAGGATACAGGCGCCAAGCGCGACACCGATGATCAGGTTGACGAGCTGGAACATCCAGTACTCTTTGCGGCGGGAGCGGCCGTCGAACCGGGCGTATTTCTGCCAGACCATCCGATACCATTCCATGGGATTTGACTCCTGAAGGCGGTGGGGGGAATTGCCGAGAGCATATCCTGGGGCGATGCGAATTGAGAAGGGAAAATTCAGCGTCAGCGGGAAGCGCGGCATGAATGGGCGGGCGGGAACGCGGCGTATTCTGGAACGTAGTTCACCTATGAACGATCCGACGCTGGGACTGCTGGGAGCCGCTCTGGAGCGGCTGGAGGGCGAGTTTGCCGGACTGCCGGAGGCTCGACTGGCTCCGGCGGCGATGGACCGGGCCGCGGCCGTGCTGGACGAAGCGGCGCAGCGGCTGGGCGAGAACTTTCCTTACTACCATCCGCTGTATGCGGGGCAGATGCTGAAGCCGCCGCATCCGGCGGCGCGGGCGGCGTACGCGCTGGCGATGTGGCTGAATCCGAACAATCACGCGCTGGATGGCGGGCGGGCGAGCTCGCGCATGGAAGTGGAGGCGGTGCGGGAGATTGCGGGGATGTTCGGGTGGAGCGAGAGCGGATCCGGGTATCTGGGGCACCTGACCAGCGGGGGGACGTTCGCCAATCTGGAAGCGCTGTGGGTGGCGGGGCAGATGGCGCCGGGGAAGAAGGTGGTTGCGTCGGAGCAGGCGCACTACACGCACAGCCGGATCAGCGGGGTGCTGAAGCTGGAATTTGCGAGCGTGGCGACGGACGCGCGCGGGCGGATGGACGCGGGGGCGCTGGAGGCGGCGCTCAAGGCCGGGGATGTGGGGACCGTTGTCGCCACGCTGGGAACGACGGCGGCGGGCGCGGTGGATCCGCTGGACGAGATTTTGGAGATGCGGAAGCGATATGGGTTTCGGCTGCATGTGGATGCGGCGTACGGAGGGTATTTCCGGCTGGTTTCCACGCTGGGGGACGAGGCGCGGCGGGCATTTGAACGGATCAGCGAGGTGGATTCGATTGTGGTGGATCCGCACAAGCATGGGTTGCAGCCGTATGGGTGCGGGTGCGTGCTGTTTCGCGATCCGGGGATGGGGCGGTGGTACAAGCACGATTCGCCGTACACGTATTTCACGTCGAAGGAGCTGCATCTGGGAGAGATCAGCCTGGAGTGCTCGAGGGCGGGCGCGTCGGCGGTGGCGCTGTGGACGACGCAGCGGATGCTGCCGCTGGCGCCGGGCGGCGAGTTTGCGCGGGGGCTGGAACAGGGACGGGCGGCGGCGCTGCGGCTGCACGGGCGGATCGCAGGCGAGCGGGAGTTTGTGGCGGGGCCGGAGCCGGAGCTGGACATCGTGGTGTGGGCTGCTCGTGCCGGCACGCCGGGAGAATCGTCGCGGCGAGCGCAGGAGATTTTCGATCGCGCGGCAGAGGGCGGCCTGCACCTGGCGCTGGCGCACCTTCCGGCGCGGTTTTTTGGGGGAGCGGACTGGGCGGACAGCGGTGGAACGGTGACGTGTTTGCGGTCGGTGCTGATGAAGCCGGAGCATCTGGCGTGGGTGGACGAGATCTGGGAGCGGCTGGGTCAGGCAAGGGACAGGAAGTAGGGAGCGAGACGGTGGCAAAGGGCAATGAGAAGATGCCGGGGGCGAGCCTGGTCAGGGAGATTCACGAAAAGCATTTCGGCGGCGATCCGCGGGTATTTCTGGCACCGGGCCGGGTGAACCTGATCGGGGAACACACCGATTACGCAGGCGGGTTTGTGATGCCGGCGGCAATCGATTTCGGCACCTTTGCGTCCGCATCGGCGCGGAGCGACGGGCGGGTGGAGATCTGGTCGCAGAATTTTAAGGAAGGCGTGGCGTTTGGCGCAGACGAGCTGCCGGGGACGCGGCGGAAGCGCTGGCCGGATTATCCGCTGGGGGTGGTGTGGGCATTGCGGGAGGCGGGGATTGAAGTACCGGGCTTCAGCATGGTGCTGGAGGGCGATGTGCCGCTGGGCGCGGGGCTGAGCTCGTCGGCGTCGGTGGAAGTGGCGGTGGCGGTGGCGCTGCTGAGCCTGGCGGGGGCGGAGATGGAGCGGACGGCGATTGCGAAGCTGTGCCAGAAGGCGGAAAACGAGTACGTCGGGGCGTCGTGCGGGATTATGGATCAGTTCATCGCATGTCATGGAGCGGAAGATCACGCATTGCTGCTGGATTGCCGGTCTCTACAGTACCGGCTGGCGCCGATTCCGCGGCATGTGAGCGTGGTGATTGCGAACACGATGGTGAAGCACTCGATCGCGGGCGGCGAGTATGGAATCCGGCGGGCGGAGGTGGAAGAAGGCACAGCGATTCTGCGGGGACACCGGGGAGGGATTGCGCAGCTGCGCGACGCCACGCTGGAGGATCTGGAGCGCTGGGGCGGGGAGATGGCGGAGAATGTCATGCGGCGGTGCCGGCACATCATCACGGAAAATCTGCGGACGGTGGCGGCGGCGGATGCGCTCGCGGCGGGCGATCTGAAGAAGCTGGGGGATTTGATGGCGGCGGCGCACGTGAGTTATCGGGACGATTTTGAAGCGAGCTGCGAAGAGGCCGACATCATGGTGGATGCGGCGCGGTGCCTGCCCGGCCTGATTGGGGCGCGGCTGACGGGGGGCGGGTTCGGAGGCTGTACGGTGAATCTGGTGGAAGAAGAGGCGGCGGAGCGATTTGTGAAGCAACTCGGGGAAGAGTATCGAGCGGCAACGGGAATCGAAGCGGAGATTTACCGCTGCCACGCATCGGCGGGAGCGCATTCAGTGGAAAACGGAGGCTGAGGCGAATGCGGGGAGTTGTGCGGCTGGGAGGCGGCAACCTGGGGGAGCGGGGGGGAAGCGACTCATTCTGAACGGGCAGGAAGCGGGGGCTGGAGTTTCCACAGACGGGTGATTCCCAGCTACGGGGTGGCCGATGTAAGAATCACATGGGGCCGTCCGGCCAACATCCGCAGAGAAAAGGTTGTCTTAATCTGGAGACAGGCGCTGGAACGGGCCGGAAAGACACTTCGAGAAATGCGTTTTATCAATCGTTCGCAATACTTCACCACGGGCGGCCCAACAGAAGGCGGGATCGTCGCATACTTTTCGATGGAAATCGCGGCGGCGCCGGAGATGCCGACGTACAGCGGGGGGCTGGGAGTGCTGGCCGGGGACACGCTGCGGGCGGCGGCGGACATGGGGCTGCCGCTGGCGGCGGTCACGCTGGCGGACCGGAAAGGGTATTTCCGGCAACATCTTGACCCGAGCGGAACGCAGGTGGAGGAGCCGCAGCCGTGGTCGCCGGAACAGATTTTGACGGCCGAGGAACCGGTGGTGACGGTGACCATCGAGGGGCGGCCGGTGGGGATCCGCGCGTGGCGGTATGAGATCGAAGGCGTGGCGGGGCACCGGATCCCGGTGTATCTGCTGGATACGGATCTGGAGCAGAACGACGCGCGGGACCGGGCGCTGAGCGATCATCTGTACGGCGGGGATGCGGACTACCGGCTGCGCCAGGAAGCGGTGCTGGGCATAGGCGGAGCGCGGATGCTGTGGGCGCTGGAATACGAGCCGGTGGTGTACCACATGAACGAGGGGCACGCGGCGCTGCTGACGGTTCCGGTGCTGGAGCAGGAGCTGCGCGGGGCGGGACTGCAGACGGCGACGGAGAAAGACGTTGAAGGTGTGCGGCGCAAGTGCGTGTTCACGACGCATACGCCGGTGCCGGCGGGGCACGACCGCTTCTCGGGCGAACAGGCCTACCGCATTCTGGGACAGGAGCGCGCCGGGATGCTGGAGCGGTTCGGGTGCTTCCACGACGGGCTGCTGAACATGACGTATGTGGCACTGCGGTTCTCGCGGTTTGTGAACGGAGTGGCGATGCAGCACGGAAAGGTATCGCGGCAGATGTTTCCGGAGTACCGGATCGACGCGATCACGAACGGGGTACATGCGGGGACGTGGACCGCGCCGCCGGTGCGGGCGGTGTTCGATCGTCACCTGCCGCGGTGGCGGCAGGACAATGTGACGCTGCGCTATGCGATCGATATACCGGAGAACGAGATCGTGGAGGCGCACACGGCATCGAAGCGCGAGCTGCTGAAGGTTGTGAAGGAGCGTTCGGGTGTGGAGATGAGGGAGGAGGTCTTCACGCTGGGGTTTGGCCGGCGGGCGGCGACGTACAAGCGGGCGGATCTGCTGTTTACCGATCCGGAGCGGCTGGTGCGTTGCGCCGAATCGATGGGGGGGATGCAGGTGCTGTACGCGGGCAAGGCGCATCCAGCGGATGAGCCGGGCAAGGCGAAAATCCGGCGGGTGATCGAGCTCTCGAACGAACTGCGGAAATCGGCGCTGCAGATTGTTTACCTGGAAAACTACGACTGGCAGCTGGGTGCGCTGCTGACCGGAGGCGTGGACGTGTGGCTGAACACGCCGCGGCGGCCTTACGAGGCGTCGGGGACGAGCGGGATGAAGGCGGCGCTGAATGGGGTGCCGAGCCTGAGCATTCTGGATGGGTGGTGGATCGAGGGGTGGATCGAAGGCGTGACGGGCTGGGCGATCGACGATCACGACGACGAGGCGGGGGAAGCGAACTCGATGTACGAGCATCTGGAGCAGACGATCCTGCCGCTGTTTTACAAAGATCAGGGGCAGTGGCGGCGCATTATGCGATCGACGATCGCGCTGAACGGATCGTTCTTCAACACGCAGCGCATGCTGGAGCAATACGTGATCAATGCGTATTTTCCGGAGCGGAGCGTGGAAAAGGCGTCGCAGCCGGCGGAAGCCGATCTGGAAAACACGCTGGCCAGGTAAGCGGGCCGGAGGCGTCCGGAGCGCGGGGAAACGGCGGGTTCCGCGTACCTACGGGCTTTGGCAGCAGCGCGAGCACTTACGTTTGGCAGTCCGGCACAGTTTCGTTAGGATCAATCCAAGCTTCCATTCATGCGGTTCCGGGCACGAGGAGCTTTCCGGAGAGCGGAGTTGTGTCTCCGGCGCCGGAGGGGCCCGCCCTTGCGGCGGGAAGCGTGTGGAGAGCGGCGCAAAGGGGCATGGGGCCGAGGTAACGGATGGCGCGGGAATATCGGTACAAAGGGAGCCCCGAGTATCCAGGGCCCTTTGAGTCGGCGACGATCGTGATACCGGTGATGAACGAAACGGTGTCGCTGGAGCAGACTGTGGAGATCATCCTGCGGGATGCCCGGGCCTCGATACGGGAAATCCTGATTGTGGTCTGCGAGCGAACGACGCCGGAAGCCATGGCGGTGGTGCATCGGCTGGAGAGCGAGCAGGGCGAACTGGTGGTGGTTCACCAGCAGAAGCTGCCGTTTCTTGGCGGGGCGCTGCGCGAGTGTTACGCGCTGGCGCGGGGAAGCCATACGGTGCTGATGGCCAGCGACCTGGAGACGGAGCCGAAGGATCTGGGACGGCTGATTGAACAGGCGAGGAAAACGCCGTGGGCGATTGTGGCGGGATCGCGATGGCTGAAGGGCGGAACGTTTGCGGGCTATCTGCCGATCAAGCTGGTGGCGAACTGGATATTCCAGGCGCTCTTTTCCGTTCTGTACGGAGTGCGGCTGACGGACCTGACGTTCGGCTACCGTGTGTATCCAACGCCGGTGATCCAGAGTATCCGGTGGGAAGAACTGCGTCATCCGTTTCTCTTCGAATGCCTGGTGAAGCCGCTGCGGCTGGGGGTTCCGGTGGTGGAAGTGACGACGACGTGGCGGGCGCGGATCGAGGGCGAATCGCAAAACCCGTTTTTCAGGAACTTCGTATATTTCCGGACCGGATTCAGGACGCGCTTCACGAATCCGGACTCGCTTCTGCTGCCGGATGCGCCTCTGCTGCGGCTGGAGGAGGCCCGCGTTTAAGGGAGATTCGATGAGCAAAGCGTGTATTGTGCTGACCACGATATTCGATCCGGCGGTTCTGGAAGCGTATTACCGGAACTTCGAGAAGTTCGGCCGGCTGGATGAGGTGGAAGCGATCGTGATCCCCGACAGGAAGACGCCGGGGGCAGCGTGGGAGCGCTGCAGGGAACTGACGCGGCGGGGGCTGCGCGCGGAATGCCCGGGGCTGGAGGAGCAGGAGCAGTTTCTTGCGAGACTCGGGCTGCCCGGAGAATTCATTCCGTACAACTCCGACAACCGGAGGAATATCGGGTATCTGATGGCGCTGGAGCGCGAATGCGACTTTGTCATATCTCTGGACGATGACAATTATGCGCGCGAGGGCGAAGACGTATTTCAGGAGCATGCGGTGGTGACGGCGCCCGCCGCGCAGCATGAGGTGGTGGAAGCGGCGTCGGGGTATTACAACATCTGCGAGCTGCTGCAGTTCGATCAGGACAAGCGCGATGTGTTTCCGCGGGGATATCCGTTTTCCGCGAGGCACGTGGAGAACCCGGTATCGATGAAGACGGTATGGGGTGCGATTCACGTGAATGCGGGACTGTGGCTGCTGGATCCGGATGTGGAGGCGGTGACGTGGCTGGTGCTGAATCCGCATGCGAGGGCGTGGGGCGGGGAAGCGAGGGTGCTGGGGCGGGAGACGTGGACGCCGGTGAACACGCAGAACACCTCGCTGCGGCGGGAAGCGGTGGCCGCGTATTATTTTCTGCGCATGGGGTATCCGATCGGGGGCACGGGCATCGACCGGTACGGCGATATTTTCTCGGGATACTTTGTTCAGGCGTGCGCCAAGCATCTGGGAGGGCTGGTGCGCGCAGGATCGCCGGTGGCGGAACATCGGCGGAACACGCACCATTACATGAAGGACGCGATCATGGAATGGGGCGCGATCCTGGTGCTGGAAGAGCTGCTGCCGTGGCTGCGGGAGCAGAAGCTGAGCGGATCGGGATGGGTGGAGGCGTATCGCTCGCTGGCGGCGGGGCTGGAAGAACTGGCGGGGAGGTGGCAGGGTCCGGCGTGGAAGGAGCACGCCGGGGAATACCTGCGGCGGACGGCATCGGACATGCAGCAGTGGGCGGGCGCCTGCGAGAGGATCAGCGGCGCGGGGCCGGCGAAAGGGCAAAGCAGCCAGGCGTGAATCGATGCCGGGGCGGGGAGCATCAGAAGAGCGAGCGTCGGAGGGTGCCGCTGGCGTCTTTTTGGCGCATCCGAGCGTCTCCAATCAACATAAAGCCGCATGCAGGCGGGTTCTGTGGCTGCCGGGCGAGCGCCGGCCCGGGAGAAATCTTTGTGAGGGCTTTGGAGCCCAGAATGTTAGCCGGGAATCTTTTGGAGCGGAATCTCCCGCCTGCCGGAAGAGCTGCGCATAGCGGGAGAAGCTGAAGAGATATGTGGATCGTTCGTCTGGCGCTGCGACGCCCCTATACTTTCGCGGTGGTCGCGCTGCTGCTGATGATTCTGGGACCGCTGGCGATAGAGAGCATGCCGGTGGATATATTCCCGGACGTGAACATTCCGGTGATCGCGATGATCTGGAACTACACGGGATTTTCGCCATTCCAGATGGCGAACCGGGTGATCACGCTGAGCGAGCGGTCGCTGACGACGACGGTGAACGACATCGACCACATCGAGTCGAGTTCGCTGAATGGGATCGGGATCATCAAGATCTATTTTCAGCCGGGCGTGAACATCGGGAACGCGGTGGCGCAGGTTACGGCGATCGCGCAGACGCAGATCCGGCAAATGCCGCAGGGTACGACGCCGCCGCTGATCATCCAGTACAACGCGTCGAGCGTACCGATTATCCAGCTGGCGCTTTCGGGACAGGGGCTGACGGAGTCGCAGCTGAACGATCTGGCGCTGAATTTCGTGCGGACGCAGCTCATCACGGTACCCGGAGCGGGCGTGCCGTATCCGTATGGAGGCAAGCAGAGGCAGGTGCAGGTGGACCTGAACATCCCCGCACTCCAGGCGAAAGGGCTGGCTCCCGCGGATGTGGTGAACACGATCGCGGCGCAGAACCTGATTCTGCCGACGGGGACGATCAAGATCGGGCCATTTGAATACCAGCTTGAGAGCAACAGCGCGCCGCTGAGCACAGGAGATCTGAATCGGCTGCCGATCCGTGAAGTGAACGGTTCGGTGGTGTATGTGGGCGACGTGGCGCATGTACACATCGGTTCGCCGCCGCAGACCAACATTGTGCGGGTGGATGGGCAGCGGGCGGCGCTGCTCTCAGTGGAAAAGACCGGGAATGCATCGACGCTGAACATCGTGAAGGGGGTGCTGGCGAAACTGCCGCAGGTGAAAGCGCAGTTGCCGCCGCAGTTGCGGATCACGCCGCTGGCCGACCAGTCGATTTTTGTCAAGGCGTCGATCGACGGGGTAGTGCATGAGGCGATCATAGCGGCGGTGCTGACGGCGCTGATGATCCTGGTGTTTCTGGGAAGCTTTCGGAGCACGCTGATCGTCGCTGTCTCGATTCCGCTGTCGATTCTGACATCGCTGCTGGTGCTGCGGCTGATCGGCGGAACGATCAACATCATGACACTGGGCGGGCTGGCGCTGGCGGTGGGCATTCTGGTGGACGACGCAACGGTGGCGATTGAGAACATCAACCGCAATCTGGAAATGGGGAAGGCGCTGGAGCCGGCGATTCTGGACGGTTCCGCGCAAATTGCGATACCGGCGCTGGTGGCGACGCTCTCGATCTGCATTGTGTTTGTGCCGATGTTTTTTCTGAGCGGAGTGCCGCGTTACCTGTTTGTGCCGCTGGCGGAGGCGGTAGTTTTTGCGATGCTGGCTTCGTATCTGTTGTCGCGCACGGTGGTGCCGATGATGGCGAAGTATCTATTGCACGAGCACGATGAGACGGAAGCGGAGCAGAAGCACAGGAGCCGCAATCCGTGGACGAGGTTTCAGCTGGGGTTTGAGCGCCGGTTCGAGAGGATTCGCGGCGGATATCGCGGAGTGCTGGACCTGTGCGTGCGGCACGCGGCTGTCTTTTTGACAATCTTCTTTGTGTTTACGGTTGGATCCGCGGCGCTGCTGTACCGATATCTGGGGGAGAATTTTTTCCCGAGCGTGGATGCGGGGCAGTTCAAGCTGCACGTGCGGGCGCGGACGGGCACGCGCATCGAGGACATGGCGGCTCTGTGCGACCGCATCGACAACACGATCCGGGAGGTGATACCGAAGGACGAGGTGGCGTCGGTGATCGACAACATCGGGCTGCCGTATTCCGGGATCAACCTGACGTATTCGAACTCGGCGCCGATCGGGCCGGGAGATGCGGACATCCAGGTATCGCTGACGGCGCATCACCGGCCGACGGCGGAATATGTCGCGCGTCTGCGGCAAATCCTGCCGGAGCGGTTTCCGGGCACGGAGTTCTACACGCTGCCGGTGGACATGGTGACCCAGATTCTGAATTTCGGGCTGCCGTCGCCGATCGACGTGCAGATTCTGGGGCCGAATCTGGAGGGCAACCGGATGGCCGCTTACCGGATGCTGAACCGGATCAAGTACGTGCCAGGGGTTTCCGGGGCACGGATACAGCAGCCATTCGATCAACCCGAACTGACGGTAAACGTGGACAGGTCGATGGCGCAGATGGTGGGCGTGACCGACCGAGACGTGATGCAGAGCCTGCTGGCGGCCACCAGCGGGAGCTTTCAGACGGCGCCGGAATTCTGGCTGGATCCGCGCAACGACGTTGAATACGATATTGCGGCGCAGTCGCCGCAGTTCTGGCTGGATACGATCCAGGAACTGAACAATATTCCGATTGTGGGAGGCAGCGGGAGCGGGAGGCTGCCGCCGAACAGCGGGTCGTACGGAGCGGGGATGCCGCCGGGCAACGGCATTATGGGAGGACCGCCGACCCAGATGGTTGGGAATCTGGCGACGCTGGTTCCGGGCGAGGCGATGGGGACGGCGACGCACTACAACATCGCGCCGTCGCTGGACATTTACGGCAACGTGGTGGGTACGGATCTGGGCAGCGTGGATAAGGGGATCGAGAAAATCGTAGCCCAGGAGCGGCCACACCTGCCGCGGGGATCGCGCATCGTGGTGCGCGGACAGGTTGTGACGATGCGGTCGGCGTACAGGGATTTGCTGGCGGGGTTGGTGTTCTCGATTGTGCTGGTGTATCTGCTGATCGTGGTGAATTTCCAGTCGTGGCTCGATCCATTCATCATCATCACAGCGCTGCCGGCGGCGCTTTCGGGGATTGTGTGGATTCTGTTTCTGACGCATACGACGCTGAGCGTGCCGGCGCTGACCGGCGCCATCATGTGCATGGGCGTGGCGACGTCGAACTCGATCCTGGTGGTGAGCTTCGCGCGCGAGCAGCTGGAGGAGACGGTGGGGGATGCGGCGCAGTCGGCGCTGAATGCGGGATACGTGAGGTTCCGGCCGGTGCTGATGACGGCGCTGGCGATGAT
>DAHUYD010000034.1 GCA_027315385.1 Acidobacterium sp. | reverse complement strand
GAAGGGCAGCCGGTAATCGAAATCGAAGTTGCCGAAGCGGGCGCCGGGATCGTCGCGAGTGTATTTGGTGTTCCCGGGCGGAGAGGCAAAGCTGAAGAAGCTTTTGAGGAAGGTATGCAGGGTGATCGGCTCATGCCCCTTGCCGCCCCAGACGACCATGCGGCTGAATCCGAATTCGAGGTTGCGGGTGGGCTTAAAGCTGAGCTTCTCGACGTGAACCCAATCGCCTACCGGGTAGGTGTGTCCGGACAGGCTTCCAATGGCGAAGTCGTAGCGGAAGGGGCCGGTGAGGCGAGAGAGCAGGGGGACGCGGACCGGCTCGACGCGGTCGATCTGAAACTGCCAGATATCGTCTGCATTGTTGCTCCACAGCATGCTGGCGCCCTTGTCCGGGCCCATCCAGTGATCGCTCTTGCCGAATGAAACTTCGTGGCCGAGGAGATGATACGAAAGCGTCGCCTCCATCACATGGGGATCGTTGGCGACGGGAATGGGACCTTCGGGGATGGTGGCCTGGTGGGGGTTGCTGGCCACCGGAATGGAATCGAGGTGAATCGAGAGGTAATCGGACAGTGCGGGCGAATATCCAGCGGCGCCGGGAGCATGCTGGTACTCGCCGCGGTAAAAGAACGAAAAGCGGCCGGCTTCGGCGCGAACGCTGAAGCCGGTGTAGTTGTTGTAGCCGCCCTGGTAGGGCCGTCCGTAATCGTCAACAATAGACTGGCCGAGATGGAAGCTGTCGCGCAGCACCGTGCCATTGATGCCGCGGAAATACTGGTAGACGCTGTTCAGCTGCGCGCCGGGATGGAACAGTGTGGTGGAATTGTCGATGTCGGGCTGCACTTCGCGCAGGACCGCGAGATAAATCTCCTTCGCCTGCTCATCGTTGCTGTTGTCGATGGCGTCCGCGCTCTCCTCCAGCATGTGCGCGATGCTGAGGCGCGTCCAGGGACGCAGGCCCAGGAAGGCGGTATCGAGATAGCCGAGGGAGTGGAGACGGTCCAGCGCCGGATACATCCAGTTATCCATGGGGACATAGGTCGAGCCTTCCTCGCTGGTGAGGATGACCTGAGAAGCGGGCTGATTTGCGAAAGGGCTTTTCGACTGGACTGTCTGGGCCTGCGTTTGCGAAACGAGCGCGCCCAAAACCGGCGCCGCGAAAAGGAAAAAAGAGAGTCTCAAGCGCACCTCGGGGGGTTCCATTGTACGCGGCGCGGATCGGCGGAGTCTGGTCGATCCGTTTTCGCTGGCCGCGGAGTGCCTGGTGAGTTCAGCCTGGACGATTGATACTGCGATGTCAAGCTGCGAGCGGGAGACGGCGATCAGTTATCAGCCATCGGTAACCGGCGATCGGAGCCCGCCCTATCCCCAACAGGCGGGGATAAGGGCGGGGCACCCAGGGTATCAGGCATGCGCGGGATCGCCGCGCTCTGTATCCACTTTCAGCTCCGCGAAGGCGGCCTGCGCTTTCTTCGGGTCGAACTTGCCTTCGCGCGCCAGCTTCGAGAGCGCCGCGGTCACGATCGACTCCGCATTGACCTCGAAGTGCTTCCGCAGATGCTCGCGATTGTCGCTGCGGCCGAAGCCGTCGGTGCCGAGCGAGACGAGGCGTGTGGGGAGCCACGGCGCCAGCTGGTCGGGCACGGCTTTCATGTAGTCGGTGGCGGCGATAATGGGGCCCTTCGTTTTTGCGAGCGTGGAGACGATGTAGGGCGTCTTCTCCGGCTTGTCGGGATGCAGGCGGTTCCAGCGTTCCACGCCGAGTGCTTCGCGGCGCAGCTCGTTGTAGCTGGTCACGCTCCAGACATCCGTCTGCAGGCCATACTTCTCAGCGAGGATTTCCTGGGCGCGGAGGACTTCGTTGAGAATGGGACCACTGCCGAAGAGCTGTGCGACGGGCTTGCCGCCGGGTGCGGCTTTCAGGCGGTATATGCCGCGCAGGATGCCTTCGCGCATGCCTTCCGGCATCTCCGGCATGGCGTAGTCCTCGTTGTACATCGTGATGTAGTAGAAGAGGTCCTCGCCCTCCTGGTACATGCGGCGCAGGCCATCCTGAAGGATCACGGCCATTTCGTAGACGTAGGCGGGATCGTAGCTGACGCAGGTGGGGATGACGCTCATGAGCAGATGGCTGTGGCCGTCCTGGTGCTGGAGGCCTTCGCCCAGCATGGTGGTGCGGCCCGCGGTGCCAGCCATCAGGAAGCCCTTGCCGCGGGCGTCCGCGAAGGCCCACATCATGTCGCCGACGCGCTGGAATCCGAACATGGAGTAGTACATGTAGAAGGGAATGGTGGGCACAAGGTAATTCGCGTAGCCGGTTCCTGCGGCGGTAAACGAGGCCATGGAGCCCGCTTCGGTGATGCCTTCTTCGAGGATTTGGCCGTTCTTCTCTTCGCGGTAGAAGAGCAGCATGTCGACGTCGTGGGGCTTGTACTTCTGGCCTTCGCTGGCGTAGATGCCGACCTGGCGAATCGCCGACTCGAGGCCGAAGGTGCGGCCTTCGTCGGGCACGATGGGGACGATGAGCTTGCCCGTCTTCTCGTCCTTCATCAGATGGCGCAGGATGCTGACGAATCCCATGGTGGTGGAGACGGCGCGGCCGCGGGAGCCGCTGGTCCACTCGCCGAAGTCTTCGAAGGGCGGGGCCTGGTAGTCGATCTTCGGCACATCGCGCCTCGGCGTGAAGCCGCCCAGGCTCTGCCGCCGCTCGTGCATGTAGACCATCTCCGGCGCGTCTTTCGACGGACGATAGAGCTTGCCGGCACGCGCATCGGCTTCGGGAATGGGCAGATCGAAGCGCTGAATGAAGTCGACGAGCGCGTCGTCGGCGACTTTCTTTTCCTGGTGGGAGGCGTTGCGAGCCTGAGTGCTGCCGAGGCCGTAACCTTTGACGGTCTTGGCCAGGATGACGGTGGGACCGCCTTTGTGCTCGGTGGCGCGCTTGTAGGCGTTGTAGATCTTGCGGGCGTCGTGTCCGCCGCGGTGGAGGTGGAAGATTTCGTCGTCGGACATGTGCTCGACGAGGTTAAGCAGTTCAGGATATTTGCCGAAGAACTCGCTGCGGATGTACGCGCCGCCTTTGGCTTTGAAGGCCTGGTATTCGCCGTCGACGCACTCTTCCATGCGCTTGAGGAGCAGGCCGGTATGGTCGCGCTCGAAGAGCGCATCCCAGTCGGAGCCCCAGATAACCTTGATGACGTTCCAGCCGGCGCCGCGGAAGACGGCCTCCAGTTCGTCGATGATGCGGCCGTTGCCGCGCACGGGTCCGTCCAGGCGCTGCAGGTTGCAGTTCACCACGAAGATGAGGTTGTCGAGCTTTTCGCGGCGGGCGATAGAAAGCGCGCCGAGGGTATCGACTTCGTCCGTTTCGCCATCGCCGACAAAGGCCCAGACCTTACGCGGGGTGGTCTGGATGAGCCCGCGGTGCTCGAGGTAGCGCATGAAGCGCGCCTGGTACACGGCGTTGAGCGGGCCAATGCCCATGGAGACGGTGGGGAAACGCCAGAAGTCGGGCATGAGCCACGGGTGCGGATAGGACGAGAGGCCGGGCGTGTCGCGCAGCTCGTGGCGGAAGTTCAGGATGCGCTGCTCGTCGAGGCGGCCGAGGAGAAAGGCGCGCGAGTAAATGCCGGGACTGGCGTGGCCCTGGAAATAGACGAAGTCCCCCGGCTGGTCGCCGTACGCGGCATGGAAGAAATGATTGAAGCCAACTTCGAGCAGCGTGGCGAGGGAGGAATACGTGGCGATATGTCCGCCGATGCCGTGGTCCTTCTTGTTCTGGCCGTGCACCATGGCCAGGGCGTTCCAGCGGATGAGGCTTTCGATGCGGCGCTCGAGCTTGCGGTCGCCGGGATAGGGAGCCTCTTCGTGCTTCGGGATCGTATTGACGTAGGGCGTGATGAGCTCGCTGGGCTGCGAAATGCCGGCCTCGCGCGCGCGCTGCCTGAGCGCGGCGAGGATCTCCGCGCCCTGTTCGGAACCCTCGGCGACTACGACATCGTCAAACGCTTCGATCCACTCGCGAAGCTCCTGGAAAAAATCAGTCTGTGCGGGAACATTTACCTTTGTTGTCATAGAACCTCAGTGAAAATGGTTTCCGCGAAGCCGGAAGGCACCGCTTCGGCACAGGCCAGAAATTCGCGGCGCCAATGCTGCGCGGACAGGCCACGCGCTTCCAGCCAGCGCTCGAGATGCTCGACGGCATCTTCCGTTGCTCCGTTGCGGGAGGGCCACCGAGCGCAGACAATGCGGGTGGGACCCGAGCCTTCGCGCGCGCGGACGATCGACTCATGCGCGACGCGGTAGAGCGCGATGACGTCGTTGGCGTCGACGGGAATGGAGATGAGATTTGCGCCGGGAGCGGCAGCGCGCCGGGTGCGAGAGCCGGGTTTGTTATCGGGGGCAGGTGCGTCCTCCACGAACAGGACCGGCAATTTTGCGGCTCCTGCGATCCCGCGGACTTCGTTCAGCAGAGGTTGCGCGGCGATGCCCGAAAAGAGAATGGTCACCTGGCCGTTATTTTTCAGCCGATCGGCTGTGGCGCGGGCGATGGCGGCGATGACGCGATCGTTGAAGGGCGCGGAGGTATTGGCGGCTTCCGAGGCTGTGGGAATGGACCGGTCCGCGACGAGCGTGTCGCCGGGGCGCAGTTCGGAAGTGACGGCGGCGAGAGCGGCCTCGCGGCCGGCCAGCGCGTGCCTCCGGCCATTGGCCCGCTGCACGCCGAGGCGCAGACGCAACGTGAGCTCGTACAGCTGGCGGAACTTCGCGTCGCTGATCAGGGAGTGGCCGTGCTTGCCGTTTGCGGCGGCAGACGGAACCCTGCTGCTTGCCTGGGTGGCCATGCTATCTGAGATGTTCCTCGCAGGGATGCGGATGCGGCCCTTGCTGTGCGGCACGCTCAAGTAGGCCAGCGAGCGCGCTGCGCCGTTCCCGCCCTGATAAAAATTGTAGCGCAGCAGAGGTGGGTGCGCGCCGGAGACAGGAGGCTCCGGGTGCTGAGGCGCTCCGCGACGGTGGAGGCGTTCCGGACGTTCTGTTACGAATGGGCCAGCTCAGATTTCAACAGAATTGTGCATAACCCGGTGGATTACTCGGGTGTTGCAGGCGGCGGGCCAGGAATGATGCGCGGTTGAGCGATCTGCACATGGAGCGATGCAAAATGAATCGCGGATCGGTAATGAGGAGGCAGCGACAGGACCGCCCTGTCGCTCAGAACCTGGCCGGCGAGGATGGGTCAGCCGATGATGGAGCGGAATCAGGTAGAGTAATCGGCGTTGATCCTCACGTATTCCGCTGTGAGGTCGCTTGTCCAGAAGCGGCAGCGGCCGCTGCCGCTGCCGACGCTAATGCGGATCGAGTACTCGCGCCGCTTTAGATAGTCGTGCGCGGCATGCTCGTCGAAATCCAACGCGCGTCCGCCGTCCGTGCAGATGGGCAGATTGCCGAACCAGATGGCGATGTGGCCGGAATCGATCGCCGCGCCGGAGTAGCCGGCAGCCGCCATGAGGCGTCCCCAGTTGGGATCGCAGCCGGCCCATGCGGTCTTGACCAGGGGCGAATGCGCGATGGCCCTGGCAATTTTGAGGGCATCGGCATCGCTGTCCGCGCCTTCGATTTGCAGCTCGACGACATGCGTAACGCCTTCGCCGTCGGAGACGATCTGCTTTGCGAGCGAGATGCAGAGGGTGGTGAGGGCTTCGGCGAAGGCGGCGTCCGAGGCGGCGACGTTTACCTCCGACGCGCCGGAGGCCAGCAGCAGGACCGTGTCATTGGTCGAGGTATCGCCGTCAATGGAGATGCGGTTGAAAGACCGCTCCACGGCAGCGCGCAGGAATTCGTCGAGCGCCGCGGGTTCGATCTCCGCGTCGGTAAAAAGGTAGACGAGCATAGTGGCGTGGGGCACGAGCTGCGGATGGATCATGCCCGCACCCTTGCAGACGCCAGCGAGGCGGACGGTTTCGCCGCCGATGCTGACGGCGGTGTGGGCGACTTTGGGGCGCGTGTCCGTGGTGAGAATGGCGCGGGCGAAGGAGTCCGAATCGCGCGAAAGCGATCTCCGGGCTTCCGGAAGCGCGGCCACGAGCTTTTCCGCGGGGAGCGGGACACCGATGATGCCGGTGGAGGAAGGGAAGACTTCGTGGCCTGGGCAGCCAAAGGTGCCGGCGGCGGCGCGGCAGACCTGCTCGCAGGCGGCGAGACCTGCTTCGCCGGTGGCGCAATTCGCATTGCCCGCGTTGACGGCGACAACACGAACGCGTCCAGCGCTGCGCTGGAGATGGCGGCGGCCGATGGCGATGGGGGCGGCCTGGACCTTGTTTGAGGTAAACATCGCTGCAGCGGCCGCGGGCTGATCAGCCACGGCGACAGCAAAATCCAGCTTGCCGCTGGGCTTGATGCCGGCTTTCACGGCGGCAAAGCGGAATCCGCGAGGCTGGGCGTCAGAAGGGATCAGGGGTTCGTCGGACATGGGCGATATATCAATGTAACAACTTCGTGGTCTGACATAATTTTCGGGTGAGCGAAGCTGAGTTTCTGGTGATGAGCAACGTGAACGTGGCGCGGGGCGAGAATGTCGTGCTGCACGAGGTCTCGCTGCGCATTGCCACAGGCGAGCACGTCGCGATTCTGGGGCCGAACGGCTGCGGGAAATCGACGCTGATCAAAACCATCACCTGCCAGTGCTATCCCATCGTCACGCCGGAGACAGAACTGTTGCTGCTGGGGCGGAAGCGGTGGGATGTTTCGCAACTGCGCTCGCATCTGGGCGTGGTGTCCGCCGAGCTGCCCGGCGAGCGCACGCCTGTCACGCCGGGGCTGGATGCGGTGGTGGCGGGATTCTTCTCGGCGTCGACGCTGTGGCCGAATCTGCAGGTGACGCCGGAGATGCGGGAGCACGCGCAGGAGGCGCTGCACCTGATGATGGCCGAGCACCTGGCGGGGAAGCTGGTGGGCGAGATGTCGGCGGGCGAGCAGCGGCGGATCATGATCGCGCGGGCGCTGGTGCACCAGCCGGAAATGCTGCTGCTGGATGAGCCATCCAACGCGCTGGATCTGGCGGCGCAGCGGGAGCTGCGCGAGGCGCTGCGGCGGGTGGCGCGGCAGGGCGTGGGCATCGTGATGGTGACGCACCACCTGGCGGACATTATCCCGGAGATCGACCGCGTGATCCTGATGCGGGAGGGGCGGATTTTCGCCGATGGGCCGAAGCGAGAGCTGATTACGGCGGAGGCGCTGCGGGCGCTGTTCGGGGTGGAGGTGTCGCTGGTAGAGCGCGAAGGCTCGTGGCATTCGTGGTAGGTGTTGCGTTGGCGTCGCGCCCGGCGTTAATGTACCAGTACACGGGAAAGGAGGATGATCCAGCCTATGAAGAATTCCGATGGTAGTAGTTGTACGACTCAACGTGAGGTGACTGAGGCTTAGAGCCGCTTTTCGCCGGAAACCTAAGTCCTGGCGTAAACCAGACGCCGAGGCCCGCCAAACGCAAGCGAATGGCGCCTCAGGTCAAACTCCACAGCTCACCGGTGATCGAGGCCCGCATGCCGAACCAGGCAGCGGGCCTTTCACGTTGTGGGAGGGGGCCTTCTGGACGAATCGAGACCTCAGTTTCGATACAGCGGATGAGCAGATTCGCAAATCCCGTGTTCCGCGGGCGATCTGGTAGTGCTCTCGCCGCGCGCCGCCTACGGACGTAGAATGTCCTCATGGAACCCCTCGTTATTGCAGGAAAAGCGTTTCAGTCGCGGCTGATCGTAGGCACGGGCAAGTATAAGGACGGACCCGAGACGCAGGCGGCCATCGAAGCCTCGGGCGCGGAGATGGTGACGGTTGCGGTGCGCCGCGTAAACCTCGACCGCTCGCGCGAGTCGCTGCTGGACTTCATCGACCCGCGGCGGTATTTTCTGCTGCCGAACACGGCGGGCTGCTATACGGCGGATGAGGCGGTGCGGGCGGCGCGTCTGGCGCGCGAGGTGGGGATCTCCGACTGGGTGAAGGTGGAGGTGATCGGCGATCAGTCCACGCTGTATCCCGATGTGCAGGCGACGCTGGAAGCGACGAAGACGCTGGTGAAGGAAGGATTCACGGTGCTGCCGTACACGTCGGACGACATTGTGTTTGCGCACCGGCTGATCGATGCGGGAGCCGCGGCGGTGATGCCGCTGGCCGCGCCGATCGGGAGCGGGCTGGGCATCCAGAACCGCGCCACGCTGCAGATTCTGCGGGAGCAGATCACGGAGGTGCCGCTGATCGTGGATGCCGGCGTGGGGACGGCGTCGGACGCGTCGCTGGCGATGGAGATGGGCGCGGATGCGGTGCTGATGAACACGGCCATCGCCGGCGCGGCGAATCCGATCGTGATGGCCGAGGCAATGCAGCATGCGGTGCTGGCCGGGCGCATGGCGTATCTGGCGGGCCGGATGGCGCGGAAGCTATACGCCGCGGCGAGCTCGCCGCTGGAAGGGGTATCGCGGTAGTCGGTGATCAGTAGTCAGCGATCAGGCGCACCTTGTCGCGACTACGGCGACAAGGGCGGGTAACCGATGCGCCAGAGAGTCAGTTTTTCGTCGCTTGCGATATTGCACTTGCGGTAGAATACCGATGAATTTCCTACGGTTCGGCTGCCCTCCGCTGAGGTTTCTTCATGCGTGTTTGCGGTATCGATTGCGGAACCGAAACCACCGGCTACGGCATCGTCGAATGGGACGATCGCATCCGTGATCCACGCCTGGTTTCTCTCGCTTTTGGGGGTATTTGCCCTCCCCAAAAAGCTGCTCTTCCGCAGCGGCTTGCCTTTGTACACGCGGAGCTGAGCGCGCTGCTGGCTCGATTCCAGCCGGATATTGTCTCGATTGAGGAAGTCTTCTACTCCGTCAATGCCAAATCGGCGCTGAAATTGGGGCATGTGCGCGGCGTGGCGCTGCTGGTGGCGGCATGCGCCGGGATCCCGGTGGCCGAATACGCGCCGCTGACGATCAAGTCCTCGGTGACCGGGTACGGCCTGGCGGCGAAGGAGCAGGTGCAGTTCATGGTGACCCGGCTGCTTGGGTTGAGCGAGCCTCCGGAACCGACGGATGCCTCCGATGCCCTGGCGATCGCGATCTGTCATATCCATCATGCTCAAACGCTCTCGTTGCAGGAGGCTTAAGACAGCTGGACATGCGTCGTCATCAGATTTTCGCGTTGGTCGCTGTCTTGCTGGCCGGGTGGACTCTGGCTGCGCAGTCGCGTGGAAACGCGCCGGCGCAGGTGCAGCTTTCCGCCATTGCGCGGGCATCGGCGCGCATCGTTTACACCTTCGACCGGCCGGAACTGCAGCCTCCCCACTTCACCATCAGCATTGACGAGAACGGCATGGGCCATTTCGCCTCCCAGGCCGGCGTTGTGCCCGCCGACGACGCCGACGACGTGTATCCAGCGCCCATGAGCCGGGAGATACGGGTGGATCCGGCGCTGCTCGCGGACCTGTTCCGGTATGCGCGCGGCCACCAGTATTTCAATGAGGACTGCAGCCGCCGCACGCGGCTGGCGTTTACGGGGAACAAGACGATTTCCTATGCCGGCCCTGACGGCCATGGCTCCTGCGGGTTCATCTGGGCCTCCGATCCGGCCCTGCAGCAGTTGTCAGACCGTCTGAATGCGGTTGCGTTCACCCTGGAGATCGGCCGGCGCCTCGACGTGGAGATGCGGCACTATCCGCTGGGGCTGGACGCCGAGCTTGAATCCCTGCAGAACGCGCTGAACGATCAGCAGGCCTACGATCTGCCAAATATCGCGCCGGAACTCCAGTACATTGCGTCGGACCAGGATGTGATGAACCGAGTGCGCAAGCGCGCGCTGGAGCTGCTGAGCCGGTGCGAAGACCGGCAGCGGAGCAATTGAAGAGCCAGCGATCTGATAGTTGAGCAATCGGCGACCGGCAATCAGCGATCGGAAGGCGCTCTGGAGTCCGCGCACCCACTATCCCGCCGCCAGACACTGCCTGGATTGTGAAAGCTTGGTTAATTTTGAGTCGGCAGCCCCCGCTCAGGAACAACCACGGGTCCGGACGCGGTATTCTCCCTTCGCAGCGGAAACTTTTTGCCTACGTTTCAATGTAGCCTTCCCGAATTGTGCTCAGCCTGGCGATGAAGTTTAACGATGCCGCAACATTGGCACCTTAGGATGGCGACTGGCGGGCAGGACGCCTGAGGAAAGGAAGAGACGATGAGGGAACTCTTGAAAAAGGATTTAGGCAGGTTCAGCAAGAACGTGGGCAGGCGCATGCTGGTGGGGGCAGGGATGACACTGGCCTGCGCGTTCGGCTGTACAGTGGCTGCGTACGCGGCCTCAAGCATCACCGGCGCGGGCAGCACATGGGTTTATCCGCTGGTAGCGAAGTGGTCTGCGGCGTACCAGGCGAAGACCGGGATTCAGGTGAACTATCAGTCGATCGGATCGGGCGGTGGAATCGCACAAATCAAGGCGGGCACGGTGGCTTTCGGCGCGAGCGATATGCCGCTGAAGCCGGAAGAGCTGCGGGCCGCGGGTCTGATCCAGTTTCCGACCGCGGTCGCGGGGGAGGATCTGGTATATAACATTCCCGGAATCAATGCACTGCAGCTGGTTCTCAGCGGTCCGGTGGTCGCGGACATTTACCTGGGCAAGGTAAAAAAATGGAATGACCCGGAGATCGCAAAACTGAATCCGGGCGTGAAGCTGCCGAGCATGTATATCACGGTGGTGCACCGGTCAGATGGCTCCGGGACGACGTTCACGTTCTGCGATTATCTCTCGAAGGTGAGCCCGGAATGGAAGGAAAAGGTCGGCGAAAGCACCTCAGTGGCGTGGCCGACCGGGGTTGGCGGCAAGGGAAATGAGGGAGTGGCTTCGTATGTGGAGCGCATCCGCGGCTCGATCGGCTACGTGGAGTACGCCTACATCGTCGAGAATCATCTGGCCGATGCCCGTATGATGAACCGCGACGGCAAGATCGTGGCGCCCAGCCTTAAGGGGTTCCAGGATGCATCGGCGCACGTAGACTGGACGAAGGCGCAGGACTTTTACGTGATTCTCCCTTACCAGCCGGGTCCCGATACCTGGCCGATTGCCGGGTGCACGTGGCAGATCCTGAGAAAAAATGCTCCCAAGGCGTCGAACCTGACCGTGATGAAGTTCTTCGACTGGGGTTTTGAGCACGGGCAGCAGATGGCCACGTCGATTGCTTTCGGCCCCTTGCCGCCGAGCACGGTAAATGCTATCAAGGCGTACTGGAAGAGCGAACTCGGCTACGGGCTGTAGGCGCCAGGCCAATTCTGCGAACTTTCGCGATAAGGGACACCTATGAACGACTCGGATGCTGTGGCGCAGGCCGGACTTCGACCTGCGTCCACAGTGCCGGAGGCACCGGGCAGATCGTGGCGTCTGTCGGGTGACTTTTTGTTTCACCAGGCGGCGGTTCTGGCGGCGTCCCTGGCTGCGGCGGCGTTGTTCGCCACCGTAATCGCGATCACCATCGACAGCTGGACGTCGATCCAGGTTTTTGGCGTCTGGGGGTTTCTCAAATCGAGCGAGTGGAATCCGGTAACCCAGACTTTCGGGGCTCTCCCCTTCATTATCGGGACGCTTGTCAGTTCGGCCATTGCGCTGTTTTTTGCCGTGCCGGTCAGCTTTGGGATCGCTGTATTCATCGCCGAGATTGCACCGTCCTGGATCAAGAAACCAATCGCCGGAGCGGTGGAGCTGCTGGCCGGCATTCCCAGCATTGTTTACGGCATGTGGGGACTGCTGGTCTTCGCGCCTGTTTTTGCAAACATGGAGCCGTGGATCAGCAACACGTTTGGGGAGATTCCGGGGATAGGGGCGCTGTTTCAGGGACCGCCGATGGGGATCGGCATGCTGGCCGCCGGGATCATTCTGGCGATCATGATTCTGCCGTACATCTCGTCGATCATGCGGGACGTTTTCCTGATCGTTCCGTCGTCCCTGCGTGAATCGGCGTATGCGATGGGGTGCACAACCTGGGAAGTGGCCTGGCACATTACGCTGCCGTATACGCGGTCGGCGGTGATTGGCGGTATTTTTCTGGGACTGGGGCGCGCGCTGGGCGAGACGATGGCAGTGACATTCGTGATCGGCAACAGCAACATGTTTTCGACGAGTCTGCTGATGCCAGGGGCGACCATCCCATCGGTTCTTGCCAATGAATTCACGGAGGCGACGACGAAGCTCTATGTTTCGTCGCTGATCTATCTGGGGCTGATCCTGATCGCGATCACGCTGGTGGTGCGGTTTCTGGCCGTATTGCTGATACGGCGGCTGAGCCGCGGGGAAGGAGCGTCAACGTGATCGGCGTAGTAGCAAGGCGCCGCGCGATCGACGTGGCCACCAAATTGTTGATGGGCGCGGCGACGCTCGTCGGTATTTTTTTTCTGTTATGGATCCTGTGGACGACACTCAGATTCGGCGTTGCGGGCCTGCACTGGGATCTGTTTACGAAAGACACGCCGCCGCCCGGAACCAACAGCTTTGGGCTGCGCAACGCCTTTGTCGGCAGCCTGATTCTGCTGGGGCTGTCGCTGCTGATGGGAGTGCCGGTTGGATTGATGGCGGGCACCTGGCTGGCCGAATACGGGTTTAACAGCCGAATCGCGAATGCTGTGCGCTTTATCAACGACATCATGCTGAGCGCGCCGTCCATTGAGATCGGCTTGTTTGCCTACGCCATCATGGTCGCGCCGATGGGGCATTTTTCGGCATTGTCGGGAAGTCTGGCACTGGCGGTGCTGATGGTTCCCATCATCGTGCGCACGACCGACGAAATGCTGAGTCTGGTGACCGGCGACATGCGCGAAGCTGCGATTGCCCTGGGAGCGCCGAAATCGGTGGTGATTACGAGGGTGACGTGGGTGGCGGCGCGGGCGGGCATCCTCACGGGGATATTGATTGGCCTGGCTCGTATTTCGGGCGAAACAGCTCCGCTGCTGTTCACGGTGCTGAACAACCAGTACTTTTCGACGGACATCATGCGTCCGATGGCGAATATCCCGTATGTGATTTTCCAGTTTGCCCTGAGCCCCTATACGAACTGGCAGCAAATGGCCTGGGCGGCGGCGTTCATCACGGTGGTGTTTGTGCTGATGCTGAGCGTGCTGGCGCGCTTCTTTCTCGGAAGGGTGCAGGTGCAGAAATGAAGTCAGAACCCCAGAGGAATCTGCCATGGTGAACCAACCAGTCTCCGCGAAACTGCCTGCTGCACCGCAAGGCGGCGCTGCCCGCAAGGCGACCAAGATCGCCGTCCGGAACCTGAATTTTTATTACGGCGGTTTCCATGCCATTAAGGACGTGAACGTCGAGATCCTGGAAAACACGGTGACGGCTTTTATCGGGCCGTCGGGCTGCGGGAAATCGACGCTTCTGAGGGTGTTCAATCGCATTTACGATCTGTATCCGGGGCACCGCGCTGAAGGGGAGGTGATTCTCGACGGGGAAGACATCGTCGCACCCAAGAACTACCCTGGCCTGCGGGCGAAGGTCGGCATGGTATTCCAGAAGCCAACGCCGTTTCCCATGTCGATCTACGAAAACATTGCGTTTGGCATACGGCTTTATGAAAGGCCGAGCCGCTCGGAAATGGGGGATCGCGTTCAGCAGGCTCTGGTGAGCGCCGGCCTATGGCACGAGGTGAAGGAAAAGCTGCACCAGTCGGCGTTGACGCTCTCCGGGGGGCAGCAACAGCGGCTGTGCATCGCCCGCGCGCTGGCCATTCATCCCGAAGTGCTGTTGCTGGACGAACCCTGCTCGGCGCTGGACCCGATTTCGACGGCGAACATCGAGGAGTTGATTTTCCAGGCGAAGGAAACCTGCACCCTGATCATGGTGACCCACAATATGCAGCAGGCGGCGCGCGCCAGCGAATACACGGCCTTCATGCTGGACGGGAGGCTGATCGAGTATGCCGAGACGTCGCAGATCTTCACGAGGCCTTCGGACCGCCGCACCGAAGACTACATCACCGGCCGCTTCGGCTGAGCGCAAACGACGCCGCGGGGTAACGCGGCACCTTCTGCGCCGGCTCGATCAGCGCTGCGGCTTGCCACCGCCCGAGGAGACATGCGGGGCGATGCCGGCGGGATGAGGCGCAGCGGCAGGAGCGCGCGGGGCCGGCGCCGGACGCGATGGATGGTAGATGGGCAGGTTGCGATTTGCGGGCTCCGCTCTGGGCATCCGGACCGGCGGTACCCGCACGATCGGCATGGTTCCGGGGGGCATGGTTCCGGGCTGCGCGCCGAGAGGAAGACGCCCAGGATGCGCGCGCACGAGCGTGCTGGTGAAGCTCTCGCCGAGCGGGCCGCGCTGAATCGGATGAATGCCGGGCTGCAGCGGAGCGATCCTCACGCCGTTGAAGCTCAGGGTGCGCGGCTGCACCGCTTTCACATGATCGAAGCGGAATGGGGTCATGTACTGCGGGTTCCGGTTCACGGCGATCATCTGCCGCACCGGCACGCCGACGGGCTTTCTGGGCCGCATGGGCGGCTTATAGCCGGGCGGGTGATGCCAGACGGTGGGATACGGATACCAGCCGACGCCATACCCGCCGCCGCCGTATCCGCCGCCATTCCATCCCCAGCCGCAGCCGCCTGGAGCCCAAACCCATCCCCAGGAATCCAGATAATCCCACGCGCCGCAGTGATAGGGCCACCAGCCCCAAGGATACGAGGATATCCAGGTGTACCCGAAGGTGGGGTAGTAACCCCAGTAGCCATCGCCGAAAGGATCCCAGTCCGCGCCGACGCCGTTTGGCGACCACACGTTGCCATAATCCGGCACGTTGTACCAGCTGCCGTAGTAGTCGAGATCGTTCCAGGAGGAGTCGTTGGGGTTGCTGGTGGAAGCGCGGGCCGTGGTTGCGCTCGAATCGATCCGGGAGAGCGCTTCATCGCGGTCGGAGTTCCACTGGTCCCAGGAATTGGCAGTAATGCTGTCGGCCACTGTGAATTCGCCGGCCTGGCCGGGGTCGGTCTGGAACGTCTGGTCAGGGTGGACATCGACGGAGACGCCCTGGCCGTCGTCGACATGGACAGAGCCCTGCATCATGGCCAGTTCATTGGGGTCGTTGTCGAGATCGATGCGGAAAATAGCGCTGCCCCGCGGCGTGGCGGATTCCTGATCGATTCCCACGGCGACCTGGCCGTTACGGCCGTTCAGTTCGTAATAGCTGAGCCCGGTGAGCGCGTCGATGCGCGTGATGGGATTGCCGTAGTTGTCGCGGCGCAGCAGGGTGAGCCGGAGAGAGCTGTTGGGAGCCAGCCGGGCGACGCTGCCGTCCTCGAATTCGATCTCCAGGCGGCCGTCTTCGCCGGTAACAAAGCGCATGCCCTCCACCGCGGGCATGTTGGGCTCGGCCTGATTGAAGGCGATTTGGCCGTTCTGCCAAACCTGGACCTGGCCCGCGACATCGCTGACGCGCACCGCGCGGACGGAATTTTGACCCTGGGCGGCTGTCGAGTCGGCCGGAGGGGGAGGCGGGAGCGTGTCCTGGGCGAAGGCAGCGGCTGCTACGACCAGCGCCAAAAGGGCTGCCAGAAGCACGATACGGCGCAGGATGTGGTGGGAATGAGGATACCGGGGAAAATGACGGGACAGAATGGGCCGCTCCATGACGATACCTCCAGACCCCACTCACCTGTATTAAACGCGCAGGAATGGGTGGAAGTTTCGAGGTTATTGTCGCACGCCTGAGGGATCAGGATTCAGGAGGCGGGGGCCGCCCCTGTCGCCAAAAACTGCGACAAGGGCGAGCCCCCAAGGATCAGTAAAACAGGCTGAGGGGAATGGAGTTAGCCATGGCGGCGTAGCCGGCATCGCCGGGATGGAGGTGGTCGCCGCTGTCGTAGGCGGGCGCATAGACGAGGGGGTCGGCTGGATTGCGTGTCGCCTTGTCGAAGTCGACGAAGCCATCGAAGACGCGGCTGGTGCGGATCCATGAGTTGAGGGTTTCGCGAACCTGCTCGCCCCGCCCGGTATAGTAGCCGGCTCCTTTGAAGGGAGTGAGGGTGGCCCCGAAGACCTTGATGCCGTGCTCATGGGCGCGGGCGACGATCTGGCTGAGCCCCTGCTCCAGATCCTGGGCGGTGAGGTTGTAGGCAGGCTGGTTGGGGTTGTGCATGGCCCCGATGTCGTTGATGCTTTCGAGAACGATGATGTATTTGACTCCGGGCAGGGAGAGGACATCACGGTCAAAGCGGGCGAGCGCGTTCGGGCCCACGCAGTGGATGAGCACGCAGTTGCCGCCAATGCCTTCATTGATGACCGAGAGATCGGCGGTCGCGGGATTGCCATGGAGACGGACGGCGAGATCGTCGGGCCAGCGCTTGTTGGAGTTCTCGGTCACCCAGGCGCCGTCGGTGATGGAATCGCCGAAGGCAACGACCGCGGCAGCATGCGGCTGGACCGGCTCGACATCGACGCCGCTGAGGAAATACCAGGAGGCGATCTTTACGGGCGTATCGAGGCGCGGCGCATCGACGTGATTACCCTGCTGGATGAAGTTGTCCTGCTGCGCGCTGCCATGGAAGGTTGCGACACTGACCTGCTGCAGCGGCAGGTACAGGCTGATGGCCAGGTTGGCGAAGGCGGGCGCGGCCATATCGACAGGATCGCTGAGGGCGTTGGCCCCGGGCGGGATGACGATGGAGGGCTGGCCGCCGAAGGTGAGGGCGTGCAGCGAGGTCGGGTCGATGGCGGTCTCCGCAGCGTCTTCGCCGGGTTCGGGACCGCTGGGGTCGCCGGTGCTCGTCGCCACGGTGGCCGCGTCGATGCGCAGCGGCTCCTTGCCGAACTCATTCGTAAAGCGGACACGAAGAGCCTTGCCGGCGAGCGAGGTGTGAACGATCTCGCGCAGCGTGGAGTCAACCAGCGTCGGCGTGGTGTGCCAGGGATCGTAATCGTAAGGCGACGTGGCCCATGCGCCGACCCAGCGGGCTGGAGCGGCAGCTGTCTGCGCGGGCGCGGCAGCGCAGGCGGGAACAGCGAGGGGCAGAGCAAGAAGAACGCAGCAAGCGAGGAAGCAGCCGGCTGGACGAGCCGAGGAGCAGCGGATTTTCGTGGACATGCGAAAGGAACCTTCCAGCGATGGGAATCAGACGGAAGACTCATGATAATCGGGGAAGCGATCTGCGCGGCACTATAACGGATGGGCCGAGAATTCGTCATCGCGTGAGCCCGCATCCCTGGGTGCTGACGGAGGATTGTGGGGTTCTCCGTTTCAAATTGCGCTGGCGGTGTCCATTTCTGACGAGTAGGATTGCGCAAGCTCGGAAAACTACCGTTGAATCCACGCCTTCTGGAGAGTATGCAATGGCGACGGGGCAAGCCGGCTTCGCGGCCGGAGCCAGGAAATCTCACACCGCGAAAGCGCCGGGAATTTCGCGCTTTCTCAGCCAGTACTTTTATTTTTGCATGTCGCTGCTGATCGCCGCGGTGGTGGTGTACGGCTTCAGCCATACCGTCAACGGGAACCTTATTCACGCAACACCGCCGCGACCATGGATTCTTTGGCTTCACGGAGCCGTCTTCTCGGCGTGGGTGATTTTTTTTATCTTTCAGTCGTCGCTGGTGCGTATGCACCGCGTGAATCTGCATCGGACGATGGGCTGGTTCGGGGCGGGGCTGGGCATCCTGATTCCAGTGCTGGGGATTGCGACGGCCATCGTCATGTCCCGTTTCAGGATCGCGGCCTTCCATGATGCCGGGATCAGACCGTTCTTCGCCCTCTCGGCGCTGGACATGATTTCGTTCACAATTCCCTTCTGGCTGGCAATCGCCTGGCGCAGGAAGCCGGAGTTCCACCGGCGCCTGGTGCTGATCGCGACCTGCGCGCTTACGGGTGCGGCTTTCGTGCGCTTCCCTATGATCCCGACGCCGCACAAATGGGCGTATGGGGGGGCGATGCGCTGATTTTGCTGGGAGTGGCGCGCGACCTGATGGTCAATCGGCGCATCCACGCCGTTTACCGTTACGTGCTGCCCATGCTCATCGCCGCCCAGGTGTACGCTGTGCAACTTGCATTCCATCCCCCGGCATGGTGGGTCAAAATCACGAATGCAATTATCGGTTGAGACGAAAAGCCGCACTCACGCAGCGCCCGCGAGCCGTCGTCGCTGACCAAGCCCACCCTTTCCGCGATGTGGCTGCGGATCAGGGTGGGTTTCGGAAGTGATGAGATTACTTTTTTGCCTGCTCGAAGCGCTTGTTCACTTCGTCCCAGTTGACGGTGTTCCACCACGCGGCCAGATATTCCGGGCGGCGATTCTGGTACTTGAGGTAGTACGCGTGCTCCCAGACGTCGTTGCCGAGGATGGGGAAGTGGCCCTGCATGAACGGGCTGTCCTGGTTGGCGGTGGTCATGATCTTCAGCTTGCCGTCCCATATGAGCCAGCCCCAGCCGGAGCCAAACTGTTTGGCCGCGGCGTCATTGAACTGCTTTTTGAAGTCCTCGAAGGAGCCGAAATCTTTTTTGATCTGGTCGGCGATGGGGCCGTTGGGCTCGCCGCCGCCGCTGGGCTTCATGATGGCCCAGAACATGCTGTGATTGGAGTGGCCGCCGCCGTTGTTGCGGACAACCGTGCGCACGTCTTCAGGCACGGCGTTGATGTTGCGCAGCAGGTCTTCGACTGATTTGGAGCCCAGGTCGGGGTGCTTCTCAAGGGCTCCGTTGAGATTGTTGACGTATGCCTGGTGGTGCTTGTCGTGATGCAGGTGCATCGTCTGCTCGTCGATGTGAGGCTCGAGCGCCTTGTAGTCGTAGGGAAGAGGTGGAACTTCGTGTGCCAAAGCAATCCTCCTTGCAGGCTGAGGTTGATCAATTGTCCGGAAGGGTCGCGCGGGCAAGGTGCGGAGAAGCCCGCGACGGGTGTGCCCTACGATTCTAACGGATGCGCGAGGGGCCGCGCGGGGTGCAGGATCAGGAGCCGGAATTCAGCGAGCCGGTGATGGGCGGCACCCTGTGGCGTTAGCGCCGGCGAGATGCGCGGGAAGGCCATCGGCATTTACAGTAGAGACAACAGCACGCCGCCAGTTCGCGCATCCCGCGGTTCAGGGGGTGCGTCTGTGGCAGGTGAGCAGGGTTGCTCGCATGGCTGCGAACCGCGTGCGCCGGGGCGGAGCCGCATCGGGTGCTGAAGAATCAAATCTCCTGACGGATCTGCTGGATTGCCTGACCTGGACGACGAGACTCGATCTGTATTGACCCAAGCCCGCATCACACGCCGGGATCTGCTGAAGCGAGCAGGAGCGGCGAGCGCGCTGGCCCTGGGTCCTTCGCTGCTGGCGCAAAACCACGGCCAGAACCAGAATCAAAACCAGCGCCAGGCGCCGGCGGTGAAAGCCGGGCAGCAGCCGAAGCCGGAATCGCAGGCAGCCAAGCAGTTTGCGCACCCGCCGGGGCTGTTCATCAACCGGCCGCTGGTGCAGGTAACCAAAGAGGGCGAGGCGCTGCTCGACGACATGGAAGGGCGTATCTCCGACTTCTTCTACAACGAGGCGAGCCCGAAGACGGGAATGGTGCGCGATCGCGCGCCGGTGCAGGGCCTCTCCCAGAGCCGCGTTTCGAGCATTGCCGCGACGGGGTTCGGCCTGACGGCGCTGTGCATCGCGCACAAGCGGAATTATCTAACGCGCTTTGAGTGCGAAGAGCGCGTGGAGAAGACGCTGGCGTTCCTGCTGGAGGATTGCCCCCACGAGCACGGATTCCTGTATCACTTTATCGATATCGAGAGCGGGCAGCGGATGTTCGGCTGCGAATTGTCCTCGATCGATACCTGCTGGCTGCTCTGCGGGATCCTGACCTGCCGCCAGTATTTTGCCGGGAATCAGCGCATCCAGGCGCTGGCTACCACCTTCTACCGGCGGGTTGACTGGCAATGGATGATGAACGGCGGCACCACGCTCTCCATGGGCTGGCTGCCGGACCAGGGATTTCTGGATCACCGCTGGGATATCTATTCCGAGCTGCTGGTGATGTATCTGCTCGCCATCGGATCGCCGTCGCATCCGATTCCGGCGGATACATGGAACGCGCTGCAGCGGCCGGTGATCCAGTTCGGCGGAGTGACGTATATCAGCGGGGTGGCGCCGATCTTCATTCACCAGTACGCGCATGCGTGGTGCGATCTGCGCAATATGGCGGACCTGCACGCGAACTACTTCACCAACTCCATTGCGGCCACGCGCGCCCACCAGTTGTGGTGCCTGACCATGGGCAGGAAGTTTCCATGGTGGGATCAGGATCTTTGGGGGCTTTCGGCGTCGGATTCGCGCGAGGGATATCGAGTGTGGGGAGGACCGCCGACGATGGGCGACCCCGACGGCACGCTGGTGCCCAACGCGGCGGGCGGTTCAATGGTCTTCCTGCCGGCGGAGTGCTCGCACGTGCTGCTGAGCATGAGGGCGGAGTACAGGGAAAAGGTCTACACGAGGTATGGGTTTGTGGATGCGTTCCAGCCGCACGCGAAGTGGTTCGGACCCGACGTGCTGGGAATCGATCAGGGCATCATGATGCTCATGGCGGAGAATCAGCGGACGGGCTTTGTGTGGGAGCAGTTCATGAAAAACACCGAGGTGAAACACGCCATGGACCTGGTGCAGTTTCATCCGGACCCTGACGCGAACGATCAGGTGATGTGAGAGAGCGGCGATCGGCGATCGGACCGGCCTCGTGGTCCGGAATCAGGGGGCAAGGGTGAGGCGCACGAAGGGGTCCTGGCCGGGTCTCTTCCTGAAACCGATGTCTGTGGCCCGAGTCTGATAAAAAGGAACCCGCACTGCGTTCGCTGGAATCTGTATTGACGGCCCCGTCGTTTCCTTCATCCGTGCCGAAGAAAGGGTTGGTTTCATGGGCGATCTCGAGCCGCGTTATCGGTGGGTGGACGGACAGGGCGAGGCGTTTGGCGCGCCCGGGCTGGAGCCGCGCTGGACCTCGAGCGCGAAGGACACGGTAAGCACAGCGTACGCCGCTTCCAGCAAGGTGTGGTTCACCGTTTCACACGGCATTCTGAACGAGGTCTACTGCCCCACCATCGATCGGCCGCAGATTCGCGACATGCAGTTCCTCATCACCGATGGAGAGACATTCTTCCATGAGGAACGGCGGGACCTGATCCACGAATTCGACTACATCGACTCCGGGGCGCAGGCGGTGATCGTGCGCAATCGCGATCCGGAGGGGCGGTACGGGATAGTGCGGCGGATGATCGCCGATCCGCACTACCCGATTGTGCTGGTACACGTGCGCGTGGAGGGGGATGAGGAGTTCGTCTCCCGTTTGAAAGTGTATGCGCTGCTGGCGCCCCATCTGCAGGGAGGGGGAATGGGGAACTCCGCGCGAGTTGTCGATGTGGCGGGCAAGCGGGTAGTAGTCGCGTGGAGGGATGCCATGTCCCTGGCCTTCGCGGCCGATTGCGGGTTCAGCCGGGCCAGTTGCGGATTTGTGGGCGCCAGCGACGGGTGGCAGGACCTGAAAGACAACTTCCGCATGGACTGGGAATTCGGATTGGCCGAAGACGGAAACATCGCGCTGATGGGCGAGATCCCGGCGCAGCACACGCGGGAGTTCACGCTGGGGATCGGCTTTGGCGAGGGACATCACGCGGCGCTGGCCTCCACCATGGGCGCGCTGGCGGTGCCGTTCGATCAGCATCTGGGGCGGTTTGTGGAGCAGTGGCATCGCGTGACGACGCCGTGGCACATGGCCAGGAAATCAGGCGATGGCGGCCGTCTGCTGGGCATCAGCCATAAGGTCGTACTGGCACACGAGGACAAGACGTACGCGGGGGCGTTCATAGCGTCGGCGTCGATTCCATGGGGTTATGCGAAAGGCGACGACGACCTGGGCGGCTACCACCTGGTGTGGACGCGCGATATGGTGCAGACCGCGACCTCGCTGATGGCCTGCGGCCACGTCGATACCGCGCTGAGGGCGCTGGTGTATCTGGCCTGTACCCAAAAACCGGATGGCGGGTTCTCGCAGAATTTCTGGGTGAACGGCGAGCCCTACTGGACGGGCATTCAGCTGGACGAAGTCGCGTTTCCGATTATGCTGGCGTGGCGGCTGTGGAAGCTCGACGCACTCAGGAACTTCGACGTGGTCCCGTTTGTGGAGCGCGCGGCGGGCTTTCTGGTGCGCTATGCCCCGATTACGCAGCAGGAACGATGGGAGGAGACGCCGGGATACTCGCCGTCGACGCTGGCTGCAGTGATTGCGGGACTGATCTGCGCAGCCGACATTGCGCGCGCGCACGGGTCGCCGGAGCAGGCGCAGTTTCTGGAACAGCACGCGGACTGGATTGAGAGCCACCTGGAAGACTGGACCGTGACGAACAATGGCGTTCTGCTGCCGGGGGTGAAGCGCCATTACATGCGGATTCGGCCGCCGGAGTGCGGCAATCCGTACGCGCACGAGGAGTGCGGGAAGGAGACGTTGCACATCAACAACATTCCGGCGGGCGAACAATCGGAGTTCGAGGCGCGGGAGATTGTGGATGCGGGATTTCTGGAGCTGGTGCGGTACGGCGTGCGGGCGGCGGACGATCCGCTGATCCAGGATTCGCTCAGGGTGGTGGACGCGACGCTGAAGGTCGATACGCCGAAGGGAGCATGCTGGCGGCGCTATAACCACGATGGGTACGGCCAGCGCAGCGATGGAGGGCCGTTTCTGGGCGCGGGCCAGGGCCGGGCGTGGCCGCTGCTGACCGGCGAGCGCGCGCATTATGAGCTTGCGGCGGGGCGCGACGTGCGCGGAATGATCGCGACGATTGAGAAATTCGCCTCCGCGGGAGGTATGCTGCCGGAGCAGATCTGGGATGAGCCGGATACCAACGGGCTGGTGCTGGGGGGGCCGGCGGGATCTGCGATGCCGCTGGTATGGGCGCACTCGGAATATCTCAAGCTGCTGCGTTCCGCTACGGATGGGCGGGTGTTCGATCTCATCCCTATTGTGGAAGAGCGCTACGCGAAGGGGAATCATCCGCGGAGCCCCTTCGAAGTATTCAAGGTGCTGCGGCGGCAGATTCGGAGTATCCCGGCGGGGAAAACCCTGCGGATCATTTCCGCGAGCCGGTTCATGGTTCGGTGGACCGCGGACGAATGGGCGACACAGCAGGACGTGGAGAGCACGCAACTGGGGTACCTGGGTTCGTATGCCGATTTGCCGACGGCGGAGGAACAGGCAGGTTCGCTGCTCTTCACGCTTTACTGGCCGGATGAGGATCGCTGGGAAGGGAAGAATTTTGATGTGGTGATGGAGGCGCCGGTTCCGCCCACCGTGTCGCAACTGCGGCGACAAGGGTGAGCCGTCGGCGGTTTGCGTCATCCAATTGGGTAGAGAGACAATCGAAGTTGCGCGTCCGGCCATCCTGAACAGTCCCATTTTCCGGCAAAAGAGGAGATTTAAGTCTTTATGAACGAACTGGATCAGTTGTCGATCAATGCCCTGCGATTTTTGGCTGTGGATGCCGTGCAGAAGGCGAACAGCGGACATCCGGGAGCGCCGCTGGGCTGCGCTCCCATGGCGTACCTACTCTTCCACAAGTACATGCGGCACAACCCGAAGCATTCCAAGTGGACGAACCGCGACCGCTTTGTGCTGTCGAACGGTCACGCCTCGGCGATGCTGTACGGCGCGCTGCATCTTACGGGCTACAAAGTCTCGCTCGACGACCTGAAGCAGTTCCGGCAGTGGGGATCGAACACGCCCGGGCATCCGGAATACGGCGACACGGATGGGGTGGAAGTGACGACGGGACCGCTGGGTCAGGGATTCGCCATGGCGGTGGGAATGGCGATGGCGGAGAAGCACCTGGCGGCGGTGTACAACCGGCCGGGCTTCGACATTGTGGATCACACCACCTACATGATGTGCGGCGACGGCGACCTGATGGAGGGCGTCTCGCACGAGGCGGCGTCGCTGGCCGGAACGCTGGCTCTGGGCAAGCTGATCTGCCTGTATGACGACAACCTGATCTCGCTGGACGGTCCGACGGAGCTTTCGTTTACCGAGGACCGGCTGAAGCGCTTCGAGGCGTACCACTGGCATGTGCAGATCGTGGAAGACGGCAACGATCTGGAAGGCATCTCGAAGGCGATTGAGGCCGCGAAGGCGGTGAAGGACAAGCCTTCGTTCATCGCGGTGCGGACGGTGATCGGCTACGGCAGTCCGAAAGCCGGCACCAGCAAGGCGCACGGCGAGGCGCTGGGCGACGAGGCGGTGAAGGAGACGAAGCGGAATCTGGGCTGGCCGGAAGACAGGACGTTCTGGGTACCGGACGACGCCGCGAAGAACTGGCTGCAGGCCGTGGAGAAGGGCGGGAAAGAGGAGTCCGACTGGAACGCGCTGTTCGCAAAATACAGGCAGCAGTTTCCAGAACTGGCGGGGGAGTACGAGCGGGTGCAGGCGGGCCGCCTGAAGGATGGATGGGCGCAGAGCCTGCCGCAGTTTCCGGCGGACGGGAAGCCGGTAGCGACGCGCACCGCGGGCAACACGGTGATGAACGCGTTTGTGAAGCAGGTGCCGGAGCTGCTGGGCGGCGCGGCGGACCTGTCGACCTCGACGAAGACGGTGATCAAGGACAGCAAGAATTTCCATCTGGACGCGGCGGGAGAGAACGTCTACTTCGGGGTGCGCGAGTTCGGCATGTGCGCGATGGTGAACGGAATGGCGGCGCATGGCGGCGTGATTCCGTATGGGTCGACGTTCTTCGTCTTCAGCGATTACGCGAAGCCGGCGATTCGCATGGCGGCCATCATGAACGTGCACTCGATCTTCGTCTTCACGCACGATTCGATCGGGCTGGGGGAGGACGGGCCGACGCATCAGCCGGTGGAGCAACTGACCATGCTGCGCGCGGTGCCGCGGCTGACGGATTTCCGGCCGGCCGATGCGAATGAGACTTCGGCGGCGTGGGGGCTGGCGCTGGAGCGCAAGGGCCCCTCGTTCTTCGCGCTGTCGCGGCAGGATCTGCCGCTGCTGGATCCGGTGAAGCAAAAGGTATTCGAGGGCGTACGGCGCGGCGGTTACGTGGTGGAACGCGGCGGGGATGCGCCGGATGTGCTGCTGATCGGCACGGGGGCGGAGTTATGGCCGGCGGTACGCGCGGCGGAGCAACTGAAGAAGGAGGGGATTGCGGCCCGCGTCGTCTCCATGCCGAGCGTGAAAATTTTCGACGAGCAGCCGGAGAGCTACAAGGCCGAAGTTCTGCCCGACGGCATGCCGAAGCTGGCCGTGGAAGCGGGCGCTTCGCTGGGATGGTGGAAGTACGTGGGCCGCCACGGCGATGTGGTGGGGCTGGATCGCTTTGGTGCGTCGGCGCCAGGCACAACGGTGCTGGAGAAGCTGGGCTTCAGCGCGGACGATGTAGCGGCCCGGGCCAGAGCGCTGGTCGAGCGCGCACGGAAATCAGAACCGGCAATGGCGGGGAAGTGAGCATGAGACTGGCGATGGGAGCCGATCACGCGGGATACGCGCTGAAGGAAGAAGTGCGCGGCTATCTGGAGAAACTGGGGCACGAGGTTATCGACCTCGGCGCTTTTAACGCGGAGCCATCGGACTATCCGGATTTCGCGGAGGCGGTGGGCCGCGCGGTGCAGGCGGGGCGCGCCGAGCGCGGCATCCTGATCTGCGGCAGTGGGGTGGGCGTGTGCGTGGCCGCGAACAAAATGCCGGGCATTCGCGCCTGCATGTGCCACGATCACTACTCCGCGCACCAGGGCGTGGAGCACGACAACATGAACGTGCTGGTAATGGGCGCGCGGATTATCGGCTCGGAGACGGCTTTCGATCTGGTCGGCGCATTTTTGGGGGCGAAGTTCCAGTCGCAGGTGGAGCGGTATGTGCGGCGGCTGAACAAAGTGATGGCCATCGAGGCCCGCAACATGCCCGAAACAGCAAAATCGTAAATCGCGGCGCAAACCGCGGTTTTCTCTTCACCGGGCCCCAGGCTTTTATCGTCGACAGAACCTTTCAGGAGATGTCCTTGAGCGGCATCAGCACCATTCTGTGGGACGTGGGCGGAGTGCTGCTCACGAACAGTTGGGATCGCCAGCAACGCGATGCCGTGGCGCCTCGCTTTGGACTGGATACGGCGGTCTTCGAGCATCGGCACGCCGAGGTATCGGACGCGTGGGAGAAGGATGAGATTTCCCTCGACGAGTATCTGGCGCACACGGTGTTTTTCGAGCCGCGAAATTTCACCCAGGCCGAGTTTCTCGGGGCGATGCGCGCGGAATCACAACTGCTTTCCGACAGTGCATTGGGAATCCTTCGCGGCCTTGCGGCATCGGATAAGTTAGTGCTGGCGATGGTGAACAACGAGTCGCGCGCGATGAACGACTACCGGCTGGCAAGCTTCGATCTGCGCGAGTGGTTCAGCGCGTTTTTCAGCTCCTGCTATGTGGGCCTGCGCAAGCCGGACCGCAGGATTTATCAGATGGCAGTGGATGTGCTGCGAAGCGATCCGGAAGAGACGGTGTTCATCGACGATCGCGCGGAGAACGCAGCGGCCGCGGCGGCCGTGGGCATTCGCGCGATCCGCTATGAGGGCTCGGCGAAACTGGCCGCGACGCTGGCCGGGATGGGCGTTTCCCTGACCGCTTAGATTTTGTCTTGATCCCCAGGAGGAATTCGCACGTATGGAGTTGGGTATTGTTGGACTGGGCCGCATGGGCGGCAACATGGCGGAGCGTCTGCGCCGCGGCGGGCATAAGGTGGTCGGATTCGACTTCAGCGCGGAAGCGGTACAGCGGCTGGCGGAGTCGGGTTCAGCGGGCGCGCGCAGCCTGGAAGAACTGGCTTCGCAGCTCCCGACGCCGCGAGCCATTTGGCTCATGGTTCCCGCCGGCAAGCCGGTGGACGACACGATTGCGAGGCTGAAGCCGGTGCTCGCAAAAGGCGACACGATCGTCGACGGCGGGAACTCGAATTACCAGGACAGCCAGCGGCGGCATCGGGAGCTGAAGGCGGAGGGCTTCAACTTCATCGACGTGGGCACGTCGGGCGGGGTGTGGGGGCTGAAGGAGGGTTACAGCCTGATGGTCGGCGGCGATGCGGAACCCGTGGAGCGGCTGTATCCGATTTTCGAGACACTGGCGCCGGGCAAAGACAAAGGCTGGGGACACGTGGGACCGGCGGGCGCAGGGCACTTTGTCACGATGGTGCACAACGGCATTGAGTACGGCATGATGCAGGCCTATGCCGAGGGCTTCACGATCATGCAGCGCAAGGAAGAGATGGACCTGGATCTGGCGCAGATCGCCGAGGTGTGGCGTTACGGCAGCGTGGTCCGCTCGTGGCTGCTGGATCTGACGGCGGCCGCGCTTGAGAAGAATCCGGAACTGGACGGCCTCGAGGCCTGGGTCGAGGACTCGGGCGAAGGCCGCTGGACGGTGTTTGAGGCGATCAACCTGAATGTCTCCGCGCCCGTCATCACGGAGTCGCTGCTGCGGCGCATTCGCAGCCGCGAGGACAACAACTTTACCGATCGCATGATCGCGATTATGCGCAACCAGTTTGGCGGTCACGCGGTGAAGGCGGAGAAGGAGGCCGCTGCCTAGCAGCGGCCAGCAGACAGCAGCAGCAGAGAGGAAGCGATGGCGACAACAGAGGTAAGAATTTCGCTGGAGGATGTGAAGCAGGCGGCGGCGCAGGTGGAAGAGCGGATTCCGGAGCCGACGACGGTGGTGATCTTCGGGGCATCCGGCGACCTGACCAAACGCAAGCTGCTGCCGGCGCTCTTTCATCTGGAGCAGGCGGGATTGTTACCGCCGCAGTTCCGTATTGTCGGGGTGGCGCGGCGCGATCTGGGCAAAAGCTTCGCCGAGGATATGAAGCAGGGCATCCTCGAATTCGGCGGCGTGAAAGAGGGCGAGGAGAAGCTGGAGGAGTTCGTCGAGAAGATCGACTACCACGCGATGAATTTCGACGACGACAACGGATACGCGGGACTGAAAGAGCTGCTGGAGCTGTACGACCGGGAAGCCGGCACGCGAGGCAACCGGCTGTTTTATCTGGCGACGGCGCCGGAGTACTTCGCGGATATCGTGCATCGGCTGGGCGCTCACGGCATGGCGAAGCCGGAGGTGGGACAGGCGCGGGTGGTAATCGAGAAGCCGTTCGGGCACGATCTGGAGAGTGCGCGCGAGCTGAACGACGACGTGAATACAGTCTTCAACGAGAGCCAGGTTTTTCGCATCGACCACTATCTGGGCAAGGAAACCGTGCAGAACGTGCTGGTGTTCCGTTTCGCCAACGGGATTTTCGAGCCGATCTGGAACCGGAATTTCATCGAACATGTGCAGATCACGGCGGCGGAAAGCATCGGCATCGAAGGGCGCGGTCCGTTTTACGAGAAGGCGGGCGCACTGCGGGACGTGGTGCAGAACCACATGATGGAGCTGCTGTCGTTCATCGCGATGGAGCCCCCCGCCAGCTTTGCGGCCGAGGCAGTACGGCTGGAAAAGATCAAGGTGTGGAGCTCGATCAAGCCGCTCAATATCTTCGACTGCGTGCGCGGGCAGTACGGGCCGGGCATCGTGAATGGGCAGAAGGTGAAGGGCTACCGCGAGGAAGAGCGCGTGGATCCGCAGTCGCAGACAGAAACCTACGCGGCGCTTCGGCTGGGGATTGAAAACTGGCGCTGGGCGGGAGTGCCGTTTTATCTGCGCGCCGGAAAACGGCTGGCAAGCCGCGTGACGGAGATTACGATCCAGTTTAAGCAACCGCCGATGTTACTTTTTGGGGGGCACACGCATGGCGGATGTTCGGAGATTCAGCCGAACCTGCTGACCATGCGGATTCAGCCGGACGAGGGTATCTCGCTGCGCTTTGGCGCGAAGGTTCCGGGGCCGCAGATGGCGGTGTGTCCGGTGGTCATGGATTTCGGATACGCGCAGGCGTTCGGCGCGTCGTCGGCCAACGGATACGAGCGGCTGCTGCTGGACGCGATGCTGGGCGATGCCACGCTGTTTGCGCATCGCGACGGAGTGGAGACGACCTGGGCGCTGTTCACGCCGGTCATCGATGCGTGGGCGAAGAAGTTTCCGCAAACCTTTCCGAATTACGAGGCGGGCACGTGGGGACCGGAGTGCGGAGAAGAGCTGATCGGGCGCGACGGCTATCGCTGGCACTCGGTCGCCCCGAAATCGTAAGCTTTGGTCCACCCTGCCGGCGATGGGACTGCGGATAAGGGTGGGGCACCGGAGCGGAGAACCCGGCGAGGCGAGGATTATGGTAAGAACAATTCGTGCTGAGTACCGCGTCTTCGACACGAGAGACGCGCTGAATCGCGCGGTGGCGGCCCATTTCGTTCAGGGCATTCAGGCGGCGGTGGCGGCGCGCGGGGTGGCCCGCATCGCGCTCTCCGGCGGAAACAGCCCGAAGCCGGTCTTCTCGCTGCTGGCGAACCCGAACGAGCCCTATCGCGATGCGATTCCGTGGTATCGCCTGTGGGTGTTCTGGGTGGATGAACGCTGCGTGCCGGCCGATAGTCCCGACAGCAATTACGGGGCGGTGCGCGAGCTGCTTCTGAGCAAGGTGCCGTTGCCGCCGGAGCGCGCGATCCGGATCGAGGGCGAGCTCAAGCCCGACGAAGCAGCCGACGTGTATGAGTCGGCGATTCGCGGGCATTACCGGCTGGAGGGCGCGGAGGTTCCCATCTTCGACGTGCTGCATCTAGGGATGGGACCGGATGGGCACACTGCTTCGCTGTTTCCCCACACGGAAGCGCTGCATGAGATGGGCCGGATCGCGGTGGCCAACGAGGTGCCGCAGCAGAAACAGAGCCAGCGGGTTACGCTGACCTGGCCGGTGATCAATGCCGCGCGCGATGTTTTCTTCATGATCGATGGATCCGACAAGGCCGATCCGCTGGGGCGCGTACTGCGCGGGCCGTATGAGCCGGAGACGCTGCCATCGCAGCTGATCCAGCCGCGGAGCGGGCGGCTGCTATTCTTGCTGGACAGGGCCGCGGCGGCGAATTTGCCCGCGGTGGACCAGCAGGGAAGCGGATTTGTGGAGATGGAGCGATGATTCTGGCCGGGGACGTGGGCGGCACCAAGGTTGAGTTGGCGTTGTACGGATTCGAGCGTGGCCAGCTGGTGCATATCCGCGAACAGCGCTTCCCGGCGCAGGAATTTTCGGGTCTCGAGGAAATCGTTCGCCGGTTTCTGCAGGAGAGCGAAGCGCCGGAAATCAGCGCAGCGTGCTTTGGAGTGCCGGGTCCGGTGCGGGGCGGGCGACTGCGGCTGACGAATCTGCCATGGGTGCTCGACAGCCGCGAGCTATCCACCTCGCTTGGCATTCAGCATCTGTTCCTCATCAACGATCTTGAGGCGAACGGCTACGGTATTCCCGAACTGAAAGCGGACCAGATCTTCACGCTGAACGAGGGCGATCCCGCCGCAGTGGGAAATCGAGCTTTGGTGAGCGCGGGCACGGGCCTGGGCGAAGGCGTGCTGGTGTGGAACGGAAAAACTCACATGCCAATGGCATCGGAGGGCGGACACAGCGATTTTGCCGCGCGCAATGAGCTGGAAGTGGAACTATTGTCGTATCTGATGAAGAGGCTCGAGGGACGGGTAAGCTGGGAACGCGTCATCTCGGGGCAGGGCATCACGAACATCTACCGGTTTCTGCGCGACGTGAAGAGAATGGAAGAACCTGCGTGGCTGCAAAGACGGATGGCGGCGGAGGACCCGAATGCGGTGATCGGCGAAGTGGGCGAGCAGTGCGGCAGCGAGCTGTGCGTGAAGACGCTGCAGATGTTCGTTGCGGCATACGGAGCCGAATCGGGCAACATGGTGCTGAAGGTGCTGGCGACCGGAGGGATGTATCTGGGCGGTGGCATCGCTCCGAAGATCGTGAAGACCATGCGGGGCGGTGCGTTCATGCGGGCCTTTACCGACAAGGGCCGCCTGACCGACCTGCTGGTGCAGACGCCAGTGCACATCATTCTGGAGAGCCGCTGCGCGCTGATGGGCGCGGCTGCCTACGCCGAAGCGCGCGCGGCGGAGATCAGCGGCAAGTCGGTGAGAGCGGCGTCGCGGTAAGACGCCAACCCCCGCTCGGATATCAGCGATCAGATCGCACCCTCGCAGCCGCGGCGGTAAAAGTGAGGCGCCCTCGCATGGCGCGACTGAGTCTATTGCGGTGCGCTATCGTAATCAGTTGACATTTTCTCCTCGAGGTTCGGCATGATGCGTTCGGCCCTGCGCTGTATTTGTGCGTGTCTTTTTCTCGTTCTGGCGGTTTCCGCAGGGGCCCAGCGCCTTCCGCAAACCGTGATTCCCAGCCATTACACGCTCAAGCTCACTCCCGACCTGAACAACGCGACGTTCACCGGGGTGGAGGCGATCGACGCCGTGGTGAAGCAGCCGGTGAACGGCATCACGCTGAACGCGCTCCAGATCAAGTTCGCCGAAGTCACGGCCACGGTGAACGGCCAGGAGCTGCACCCCAGGATCACCGAAGACCCGGCGAAGCAGCAGGCCACGTTTCATTTCGATCAGGCGCTGCCGCCGGGGCCCCTGACGCTCGCGATCGATTACAGCGGCATTCTCAACAGCAAATTGCGCGGTTTTTATCTGTCGAAGACAGCGACGCAGCGGCTCGCGGTGACACAGTTCGAGTCGACGGATGCGCGGCGCGCATTCCCCAGCTTCGATGAACCGGCGTTCAAGGCGACGTTCAGCGTTACGCTGGTGGCGCCGAAGGGAGACATGGCGATCTCGAACACGAACGCCATCTCCGATACGCCCGGGCCCGGGCCGGATCAGCACACGGTTCGGTTCGCGACGACACCGAAGATGTCGACGTATCTGGTGGCGTTTCTCGTGGGCGACTTCGAGTGTATTTCCGGCGAGCGCGACGGCGTGCCGATTCGCGTGTGCGCCACGCCGGGCAAGACGCAGTATGCGCACTTCGCGCTGTCCGGAGCGGAGTTCTTCCTCCACTACTACGACCAGTATTTCGGGATCAAGTATCCGATGCCGAAGCTGGACCTGATCGGGATTCCGGATTTCGAAGCCGGAGCGATGGAGAATTTCGGCGCGATCACCTTCCGCGAGACTGCCCTGCTGGTGAATCCGAAGACCGCGACCGTTGGCGAGGAGCAGGAGGTCGCCACCGACGTTGCGCACGAGATGGCGCACCAGTGGTTCGGCGATATGGTCACCATGGAGTGGTGGAACAATATCTGGCTGAACGAGGGCTTTGCGACCTGGATGGAGACCAAGGCCGCCGGCGCATGGAAGCCGGAGTGGCATCTTGAGCAGGGAGCCGTCGGCGGGGGATTCTTCGGGCTCAACGGCTCGCTGAATTACGACGCACAGAAGATCACGCGGCCCATCCGCGCCGAGGCTAACACGCCGGACCAGATCAACCAGATGTTCGACGCCATCAGCTACGGCAAGGCCGCGGCGGTGCTTTCGATGACGGAGAATTACGAGAGGCCGGAGGTGTTCCGCCAAGGCGTGCACAAGTACCTCAAAGCGCACGAGTGGAGCAATGCGACGGCTCAGGACTTCTGGAATGCGCAGGCGGCCGTGAGCCAGCTGCCGGTGGACAAGATCCTGGAAAGCTTCATTGCCGAGCCTGGCGAGCCGATACTGACGTTCGAGAAGCCGGCCGACGGCGCCGTGCGGGTGAGCCAGAAGCGCTTCTATTTGAACCCGACGATCCAGCCGCCGGCGCGGCAGACCTGGACGATTCCTGTGTGTTTCGGTGAGCCGAACCACCAGCAGAAATGCGACGTGATGAGTTCCGCGGAGCAGTCCCTTGCGGTTCCGCAGGGGTCTCCGTTCTTTCCGGACGCGGGCGGCAAGGGCTACTACCGGTATTCGCTGCCGGAGAGCGTCTATCGCACGCTGCTGGCGAACGTGGAGACGCAGCTGACGCCGGCGGAGCGCATCAGCCTGCTGGGCAACGAGTGGGCCGAGGTACATGCGGATAAGGCCTCGGTGGGCGACTACCTCGATCTGGTTGCGGCGGTGAAGGACGATCCGAATGAAACGGTGGTTGGCATGGCCGTGGGTCCGCTGTACACCATTGCCAACAGCATCGCCAGCAACCAGCAGGAGCGCCGGACCCTGGCAGCGTGGGTGAGGAAGACGTTTCAGCCGGCATGGGAGAAGCTGGGACCGCCGTCACCGACGGATTCGCCGAACCGGAAGGACCTGCGCGCAACGTTGTTTGGGGTATTGGGCGTTGAGGGTGAGGATCCCGCGGTCATCGCGCAGGCAAAGAAGCTGGGGTCGGAGTACTTCAGCAATCCGGGCGCGGTGGATCCTAATCTGGCCCAGACGGCGGCATCGATCGCGGCGATTCACGGCGACGCGGCGTATTTCGATCAGTTGCAGCATATCTACGAAACGTCGGATAACCCGCAGATCAAGGAAGTTGCGCTGGGGCTGATGTCGGCGTTCCGCGATCAGGCGCTGGAGCGGCGGGCGATGGAGTACGCCCTGTCCGGCAAGGTGCGTAATCAGGACGCGATCTTCGAGTTTATGGCGCCGCTCGGGCAGCGCCAGACGCGCGACCTGGCCTGGAGCTTCATCCAGCAGAACTGGGATGAGGTGCAGAAGCAGTTCACGACGTCGATGGGTGGCGCCCTGGTGGGCGCCACCGGGGCGTTCTGCAGCGAACAGAAGAAGCAGGAAGTGATCAGCTTCTTCGCTGCGCACCCGGTGGCGGCTTCGAGCGATGCCCTGCAGCGAGCGGAGGACTCCATTGACCAGTGCGTGCAACTGCGCACGGCACAGGGGCCGAAACTGGAGAAATGGGCGTCAAAACAGTAGCGGGCGGCATGAACCTGATTGGGTACTGAGCGGGGCCCGCCGATTCTTCGATAATCGAGGAATGGGCCTCGATTCATCCGCGGGCGGCAATTCGGATCTGCTTCGGGAGTATCTGGCGTACCTGCGCGTGGAAAAGGGGCTACGGCCGCTCTCCTGCGAGGCGTATGAGCGCGATCTGCTGCAGTTTGCGGAGTATCTGGAACCGGCGTCGCTCCTGGATGGGACGCAGGCGCTGGTGTCGGGATTTCTGGAGCATCTGAAGAGGCATGGAGTGGAGTCGCGGTCCGCGGCGAGGAAGCTGTCGTGCCTGCGAGGCTTCTATAAGTGGCTGCTGCTGGATAAGCGCATCCGGCGCGATCCGACGCTGAATCTTGAGTCTCCGGCAACCTGGAAGGTGCTGCCGAAATCGCTGGCCGTGAGCGAAGTGGGTGGCATGCTGGAGCGGGCGGGCCTGGCGGCGGACCATCTGCAGGCGGATGCCGTGGCGCTGCGGGATCGCGCGATTCTGGAGCTGCTGTACGCGGCGGGGCTGCGCGTTTCCGAGCTGACCGGACTGAATGCGGCCGATCTCTCGCTGGAGGCGGGGCGCGCGCTGGTGCGCGGCAAGGGCGACAAGGAGCGGATTGTGCCGCTGGGAGAGCCGGCCGTGGCGGCGCTGCAGCAGTATTTGCAGCATGGGCGTCCGGCGCTGGCACGCAAGGCTTCGAGCCGTCTGTTTTTGTCGATGCGCGGGCAGCCGCTGAGCCGGGGATGGGTGTGGCATCTGGTGAAGCAGAGCGACCACAACGCCAGTCCGCACAAGCTGCGGCATAGCTGTGCGACGCACATGGTGGAGCGTGGCGCGGATCTGCGCACGGTGCAGACGCTGCTGGGGCACGCGGACATTGCGACGACTCAGGTGTATACACACCTGGCGCTGGGACGACTAAAAGCGGTGCATCGGGAGCATCATCCCAGGGCGAAGCGAGTGATCGGTAGTCCGTAGCCGGTAGTCAGCGGGTCAGCTGGTCGGGAATGCCAGAAAAGCACAAATCCGAGGCGGCGCGGCGGGTGGAGGAGTTCCTTTCCATGCTGGCCACGGAGCGGAACGCCAGCCCGCATACGGTGAGGGCCTACGCGCGCGAATTGCGCGGGTTTGCGGATTTTCTGGCAAAGCAATACGGGGCGCGGCTGGCCATAGCGAAGATTGAGCATCCGCAGATTCGCGCGTATCTGGGCGAGCTGTACGGGCGCGGGCTGGGCAAGGCGTCGGTGGCGCGGGCGCTGGCGGCCATCCGGTCGTGGTTCAAATGGCTGGCGCGGCAGGGGGTGGTGGAGCAGAGCCCGGCGGCGCTGGTCTCCACGCCGAAACTGCCGAAGCATCTGCCCCGGGTGCCGAGCATTGAAGAGATGAACCGTGTGGTGGAGACCGCAGATGATGAAGGCGCGGCGTGGCCGGAGCGGGATCGCGCGATCTTCGAGCTGCTGTACGGATGCGGGATCCGCAACGCGGAGCTGGTGGGAATCGACCTGGGCGACATTCAGTGGGCAAATGAGGCGATTCTGGTGCGCGGCAAAGGGAAGAAGCAGCGTTTGGTGCCGCTGGGCGATGCGGCGGCGCAGGCGATCCGGGCGTATCTGCCGGAGCGCGAGGCGAAGCTGGCCGCAGCCAACGGCGGGGCGGGAAAACCGTCACCGGCACTGTTACTGAATGCGCGGCTGCGCGGGAATGGGCGGCTGACGACGCGCAGCGTAGGGCGGATTGTGAAGCAGATCGCGCTGGCGCACGGGCTGCCGGCGGATGTGCATCCGCACACACTGAGGCACGCCTTTGGCACGCACATGCTGGAGGAGGGCGCGGACCTGCGGGCGATCCAGGAACTGCTGGGTCACGCGCGCCTCTCGACGACGCAGCGGTACACGCAGCTCACGGTGGGGCAGGTGGCGGCGGTGTACGACCGGACGCATCCAAGGGCGAATAGGGCTTGGGCGAAGCAAAGGCAAACATAGAGTTTCCGAATAACCAGCGCACAAAAGATCGGCATCCCAACTGCCGTATGGCTTCGACAGTTTGGAAGGGCTACATCTCCTTTGGGTTGATCTCGGTGCCGATTCGGCTGTACGTGGCGGCGCGGGAGCATCATGTGAGCTTCCATCAGATTCACGCGGTCTGCGGGACGCGGATCCGGCAGCAACTGTACTGCCCGCATTGCGAGCGCGTGGTGGAGCGCAGCGAGCTGGTGAAGGGCTATCCAGTGAGCAAGGACGAGTTCGTCCAGGTGAAGAATGAGGAGCTGAAGGCGCTGGAGGCGCAGTCGTCGGAGACGATGGAGATCCTCCAGTTCGTGAAGCTCCAGGAGGTTGATCCGCTGTATTTCCAGACCTCGTATTTCACGGTGGCGGAGGAGCCGGGGCGGCGCGGGTATGCGCTGATCCGGGAGGGGATGGACCACCTCAACCTGGGGGCGATCGCGAAGATCACGCTGCATCAGCGCGAGCAGATCGTGATGATCCGGCCGTACGAGAAGGGGCTGGTGCTGCACACGCTGTATTACCCGGAGGAAATTCGCGCGGTGGCGGAGTTTGAGAATCAGCCGGAGATTGAGGCAAAGAAGGCGGAGACGGAGCTGGCCGAGCAGTTCATGAAGCAGCTCATGGGCGACTTCGAACCGGAACAGTACAAGGACGAGTACGAGGCGCGGGTGGCGCAGTTGATCGAGAGCAAGCGGGGCGAGGCGCCGGCTCCGGCCAAGCAGCCGAAGAAGCGAATGGCGCCGGTGATCGATCTGATGGAGGCGCTGAAGGAGAGTTTGGCGCAGCAGGAAGGGAAGGCTCCGCCGAAGAAGCCGCCGCAGCGGGCCGGCGCGAGCCATCGGGCCGCGCACCCCAGAAGAAAAGCGAGCTAAACAGCAGGTATCATTCAGCATCAGCTTTCCGAGTGCAGGCCGGCTCGTCAAAGGACTGAGAACGCACTGCGTTCGACCACGCCGCGGTGGAATAATGGGCCGGTTTGATCGCAGCGTCGCGGCGGAGCTCCGAATTCCCGGGGAGGGCGCGCTCCATCGAATGAGGGGAGATGCAGATGCGGTGGGGAATCTTCTGGGCGGGAGTGGTCTTCTGCGGGTTCACGGCGGGGGCACAACGGACATCGACGGTGAAACCGCCGGCAAAGACTGAGGCCGCTGGACGGGCGCCCTTGGCGATGACGTTCGATGTGACCGTAACGGACAAGGCGGGCAAACCGCTGGATGGACTGAAAGCGGCCGATTTCACGTTGCTCGACAACGGAAAAGCGGTCCCGATTGAAAAGTTTGCAGCGTACGATCCGGCGGCGCCGGCTGCTCGGGAATCGGTGATTGTGGTGCTCGACGATGTGAACACAGAAGCGGAAGACCTGATGGTCGCGCGGCAGCAAATCGGGGTATTGCTGAGGATGCATGGGGGGCATTTGCCCCTGCCGGTGTCCTTCATGCTGCTGACGGACAGCAGACTGAGCCGGATCGCTGGTCCGTCGCAGGACGGAAGCCTTCTCAGCGGCGAACTTGCAAAAATGCCGGGAATCATGCGGGAGATGCCGCAAGGCGGTTTCTACCACGCCGCGGACCGGCTGTCCATTTCGATGCGGGGGCTGCTGGTACTGGCGGCGGAGCAATCCCCGGTTCCAGGGCGCAAGGTTGTGATCTGGCTGAGCCCTGGGTGGTGGATGTTCGACAACGCGCAGGTGATCACATGGAATCATCAGCAGAAGGCTGTTTATCGCATGGACATCCTGGCGTCGCAGTCGCTGCGACAGGCGCACATCACGCTGGACGCGATCGATCCACTGGGTTCAGAGGATGCAGGCTCGATTTTCAGGGAGTTGTGGGAGAACTTTGAGAAGCCTGTCACGCGATGGACCCAGGCGCAACCGGGCGACTTGGCTCTGCAGGTGCTCGCGGCACAGAGCGGCGGAAACGTTGTGTGGGGCGGCAACGATGTGGCCGATGAGATCGAGGCGTCGCTGAACGAGGCGCGGTCCTGGTACGAGTTGACCGTTGCCGTGCCGAAAGGTGCTCCACCGGACTCATGGCAGGGTGTACAGGTGCGAGTGAGCCGGCCGGGGGCGCGGGTGAAAACCCAGAACGGGTACTACGTGGTTCCGGCGAAGTCACCAGAGGAATGAGCTGGCACGGGTCGAACGATCCAGCGGAGCGCGACCCCAATCTTTTCCTGCGGAGACCTCGTGCTTATGCCAATGGAGTCAAAATCGGCCGGACGGCTTCCTGAATCTCGGCGGCCGTGCGTCCCCGCACGAGAATGGTCTTGGTACGGGCGTGCGGGCCGCCGGCAATGGCGATGTCGGCTCGGCGGACCCGGAGCAGGTCAGCGAGGAAGTCGATGAGGGCGGCGTTGGCGCGGCCCTCGACGGGCGGAGCCTGGAGGGCAATCTTCAGGGCGGCCTGATCGCCCTCGCCCAGAACCCCGGCGATGGCCGTACGGCTGGCGCGCGGCACGACGCGAACGAGAAAGCGTGCGCCGACGCCGGAATCGGTGACAGGGAAGGGCATCATCATCCCGGGCGGGGGCGCTCGCCAAAGAGAGCGGTGCCGATGCGGACGAGGGTGGAGCCTTCCTCAATGGCGACTTCGAAGTCGCCCGACATGCCCATGGAGAGCGTGCTGAAGTCGAGGCGTGGATGCTGGTGGGCGAGCGTGTCGCGCAGGCGCCGCAGGCGGCCGAAGCAGGCGCGGGCGGCTTCGGGGTTGTCGTCGAGGGGAGCGATGGTCATCAGGCCGCGAAGCGGCAGGTTCGGCAGATCGGGCAACTGATCGAGCAGAGCGAACAGGTCCGGATCGTCGGGAGTGAGGCCGGCTTTGGTGGGTTCGGGGCTGAGCTTGATCTCGATCAGGATGGGCAGGGTCTTGCTGAGGCGAGATGCCGCTTCGTTGAGGCGCTCGGCGAGGCGCAGGGAGTCGATAGTATCGACGGCGTGGAAAAGCTCCGCGGTCTTGGCGGATTTGTTCGATTGCAGGTGCCCGATGAGGTGAACCTCTCCGTCAACCCCCAGTTCGCGCAGGCGCGGCCGCTTGGATTCGTACTCCTGGACGCGGTTCTCCCCAAAGAGCAGGATTCCGGCGCCGGCGGCCTCGCCAAGAGCTTCCGCAGGGTGAGTCTTGGAAACCGCCATCAGGCGCACCTCGCTGCGCGGCCTGCCAGCGCGGCGGCAGGCAGCGGCGATGCACTCCTCGATACGAGCCAGATTCCCGGCGAAGGAAGTCACGCTTCCTATGGTAGCGGTCAGCTAAGAGGAGGTCTGCGACAAGGCGGCCGGCGGGGTGATTCAAACCGCGGCAACAGGGCCAGCGCATACTGAGCGATGGTGAGAACTGTGATGCCCGCGCTCGAAGTCCGCGGCGCGGGTTGATAGGCTGGAAGCAGGGGACAAGGATGACATCGATTCAGGCTATACCGGTGCTGCGCATCTCCCACGAGGAGTTTCGGCGCGCCGTTCTGCAGCCGGCGCCGCGCGTGGCGGTGTTCGATTGCGACGGCACATTGTGGAGGGGGGACGCGGGGCTGGGTTTCATGACGTGGTCCATGGAGGCGGGCTTGCTCTCGCGCGATGCCAGCCACTGGATCGACGCGCGGCACAGGCTCTACCGGCAGGATCAGGTTTCAGAGGAGACGATCTGCGGCGAGATGGTGCAGGTGTACGCCGGACTGCGCGAGGAGGAATTAAGGCGGGCGGCGGCCCGCTACTTTGCGGCGCACATCGAAACGCAGATTTTCCCTGAAATGCGGGCATTGGTGGACGAGCTGCGGGCGGCGGGAACCGACATCTGGGCGGTCAGTTCCACGAACAACTGGGTCATCGAGGAAGGTGTGCGGCGGTTCGGGATCGGGGCGGAGCGTGTTCTGGCGGCACAGGTGCAGGTGCACGACGGCCTGATCGCCAGCGATTTGATCCACGTGCCTACCGACGAGGGCAAAGCCGAGGCGCTGCGGCAAGCGGGAATCCCGGCGCCGGACGCGGTGTTTGGCAATTCGATTCACGACGCGGCCATGCTGGAGATGGGCCTCCGTGCGTTCCCCGTGAATCCGACGCCGGCGCTGCTGGAGATGGCGGCGCAGAGGAACTGGGCGGTTTTCTATCCTTCGGCGGTGCTGGCCGACCACACGAAATGAGAGTCGCTTCGCTACAGCCGAGCGTCAGCATCATTCTGGACCGGCTCGGCTGCGCGGACACGCTGGCGGCGTGCACGCGCTGGTGCCTGGCCGCGGTGCCCAGCCTGCGCGAGCGCGGGATCGCCGTGGTGCGCGATTCGTGGTCGACGAGCGCTGAGGAACTGCTGGCGGTGCGACCGGATGTGGTGATTGCGTCGGTGCCGTACCGGAACGAATCGCTGGCGGCAATTCTGAAAGCAGGATGCCCTGTGCTGGCGCTGGCTCCGCACTCGCTGGCGGACATCGAAAATGACATTCGACTGATTGCGGGGGTGGTGGGCGGGGCACGGCGGGGCGAAGCGTTGATCGCCCAAATGCGGGATGGGATCGACGCCGTGCGTGCGCGCACAGCAACCATTGCGCACCGGCCGCTGGTCTATTGCGAGGAGTGGGGCAAACCGCTGATCCACTCGCAGCACTGGGTGAGGGAGCTGGTGGAAGCCTCCGGGGGCGAGTTTGTCGGCGAGCCGGGCACGGTTACGACGTCGGAAGCCGCCGCGGCGGCCGATCCTGAGGTTGTAATCGCCGCGTGGTGCGGAGCGGGCGACAGAGTACCGCTGGAAAAGCTGACAGCGCGGCCAGGTTGGGAACGGACGCGGGCGGTGCGGTCCGGGCGAGTGTTTTGCATCGCGGACGACCTGCTGAACACGCCAGCTCCCACACTGCTGGATGGCCTGGGGGCGCTGGCCTCGGCGTTGCATCCTGACGTCTTTGGCGCGGCGAAGGGAGTTCGAAGGATTCATGAGACCCTTCCGAGGAATGAGGCGTCTAAACCAGTGGGGAATATGGGGGATACGGACCAAATTGGGCAGCCGAAACCGCTGCGCTACGTGGCAGCGGGACTGATTCTGCGCGGATCCGAGGTGCTGGTTTGCCAGCGAAAGGCGGGAACGGCATTGGCGTTGAAGTGGGAGTTCCCCGGCGGAAAAATCGAGGCGGGCGAATCGGCAGAGCAGGCGCTGCGCCGGGAGCTGGATGAGGAGTTGGGAATAGCGGCTGAGGTGGGCGCGCGCATCGCGCATGTGCGGCACAACTACCGCAACGGCGGCGCCGTGGACCTGCAGTTTTTTGCGGTGCATCGGTTTGAGGGCGAGCTGACGAATCGCATTTTTGAGGACATGCGCTGGTCGCCCCTGAAGGATCTTCCGGACTACGATTTTCTGCCCGCGGACCGGGATCTGGTGCGGGATCTGGCGGCGGGGAAGCTGCTTTAGCTTCTATGCGGCCAGAACTGCTGAATCATCAGAACCACGGACAGAGCGCTGACGACGATAGCCGTCAGCCAGGCGATGCCATTAAACCAGTGGGAGTTGACGTATTCGCCCATCAGGTCTTTGCGATTGATGAGCAGCAGCATGAGCACGATGACCAGGGGGAGCAGGATGCCGTTGAGCGCCTGCGATTCGATGGACCACTGAATCAGGCGGCCGTTGGGGATCAGCATCACCGCTCCAGCCCCGCCGGCGATGAGCAGCGTGTAAAGCCAGTAGAAGAACGGCGCTTCGCGAAAGCGCTTGTCCACGCCGGACTCGACTCCGAGACCCTCGCAGACCACGTACGCGGTGGAGATGGGCAGCACTGAAGCGGCGAAGAAGCCGGCATTGAACAGGCCGAAGGAAAACAGAATGAAGGCGTAGTTGCCGGCCAGGGGCTTCATGGCTTCAGCGGCATCGGCGGGATCTGCGATGTTGCCCAGACCGTGGACCCAGAGTGTGGCGGCGCAGGCGACGATGATGAACCAGGCGACGACATCGGTGAAGATGGAGCCGACGATCACGTCGAGGCGGGAAGCGGCATATTCGCGCGTCGTCACACCTTTTTCCACGATGGAAGACTGGAGATAAAACTGCATCCAGGGGGCGATCGTGGTGCCAATGAGGCTGATGACCATGAAAACGTAGGCGTGATTGTGGAGCACGGAGGACGCCGGCAGCCTGACCGTGGCTTCGGCGGCGATCCGCCAGCCAGGATGCGCGAGCACGCCCGCGATTATGTAGGTGAAATAAAACATTGAGGCGACGAGGAAGATCTTTTCCACGCGCTTGTAATCGCCGCGCACCACCAAAAACCAGACCAGGACGCTGCAAACAGGAACGGAAATGTATTTGGAAACGTGGAATAGCTGGAGGCTGCCGGCGATGCCGGAGAATTCGCCGATGACGTTGCCGAAATTCACCACCACCAGCAGGAACATGACGATGACAGTGAGGCGGAGGCCGAATTCCTCGCGGATGAGGTCGCTGAGTCCCTTGCCGGTGACGGCACCCATGCGCGAGCACATCTCCTGCACCACGATGAGGGCCAGAGTGACGGGAATCATGGTCCAGAGGAGCGCGTAGCCGAACTGCGCACCCGCCTGGGAATAGGTGAAGATGCCGTTGGGATCGTTATCGACGTTCGCGGTGATGAATCCCGGGCCGAGTACGGCGAGGAAGAGCAGAACCCGGATTCTCCAGCGCTTCAGCATTTCGGCACAAGATCAGTTGGTGGATTAGCAGGTGAGAGAGTGAAAATTCAGTGTAGGCGAGGACGGAGGATTTGTCCCCCCCAGCCCTTCCGGGCCATTCGCGAAGGCGGTAAGCATCGAACCGGGCGCAGACTGTAGACTGAAATCCAGCATGACGACCACCTGCTGGTCCCTCCGCTTCCGTCTTCCTGCGCGCTGCACAGCGCTAATGCTTTTTTGCTGCACGCTGATTTTGCCCACCATCGCCGCGCATGCCCAGGGCACGCGATTGTGGAATGAGTCAACCTTCGACGATTTTGAGCGCGGCACACCCGACGGCATCGCCATCGCGAGCGACGGGTATCTGGTGCCAGGTCCGGCGAGCACGGCGATTCTCACGACGCCGTCGACCTACGTCTGGTCGGTGGCTGCGGATCGCGCGGGGAATGCGTATCTGGGCACCGGGACGCCGGCGACGGTTCTGAAGGTGACCGACGGCAAATCGACGACGCTCTTTACCAGCCACGATCTCAGCGTGCAGGTGGTGCGCGTGGGTCCGGATGGATCGGTGTACGTGGCGACGCTGCCATCGGGCAAGGTGTACAAGCTGAATCCGGCGGAGAGCGGCAAGACGGATGCAACCGCCACGGTGGTGTTCGATCCGGCAAACACGAAGGAAAAGCCCAAATACGTGTGGGACCTGGCCTTCGATGCGCACGGAAGGCTGTATGTTGCGACCGGCGGGCCAGCCGCGGTGTATCGCGTGGCGAATGGGGCGAAGCCGGAGTTGTTCTTCAAAAGCGATGAGGATCACATACGCTGCCTGGCGTTCGACAAGGCGGGGAATCTGATCGCGGGGTCCGATGGGACAGGCCTGATTTACCGGATCAGCCCGGCTGGCAAGGCTTTTGTGCTGTACGATTCGCCGAAGAAGGAGATCACGTCCGTCACCATAGCGCCGGACGGGACGATCTATGCGGCCGGCGTGGGCGAAAAGGGCAAAAACAGCCTGCCGCCGCTGCCTGTGACCGGCCAGGCAACTGTTACCGCGACGATCACGATTGTGCAGCCCGGTTCCGTGGAGGCGTTTAACGGTAACACGCTGCTCCCGGAGGGCTCGCAACTTTATGAAATTCCGCAGGGCGACGGCCCGCCGCGGCAGATCTGGCAGGATCGCGACGACATTGTGTACGCGTTGCAGTGGACACCGAAAGGTGTTCTGGCGGCGACCGGCAATCGCGGGCGTATCTACCGGGTTCACGATGACGGGACTTTCGCGGACCTGGCGCATCTTGAAGCTTCGCAGGCGACGGGCTTTGCGGACACGGCGAAGGGCTGGTACGTCGGGACGGCGAACACCGGGAAGCTGTATCTGCTGAGCCATGCAGAAGCGCCGCAGGGAACTTACCTCAGCGAGGTATTCGATGCGGGCAGCTTTGCGCAGTGGGGGCGCGCGGAGGTGCAGGCGGCTTCAGCACAGGGTATCCGGATGTATGCGCGGGCGGGAAACATTGAGAATCCCGAGCGCGCATGGAGCGACTGGAAAGAGTTCACGCCGAACGTGGGGCCTGTGGGGATTGGCTCCTCGCGCTTCATGCAATGGAAGCTGGTGGAGCATCCTGGGAGCCAGGTGAGCGGAGTGGGGGTAAACTACATGCCCGCCAACGTGCCGCCAGTGGTGGACCAGGTGATCGTGGCTGTGGGCGCGCGGGCGGCGTCTACACCGCCGCAAGCGGGGCAGCCGCAGCAGGTAACGATCAATTTTCCCACGCCGAATGCAGTCAACTACGTATCGGACCCCAATCGCGATCCGCTTCCGGCGGTGCGGGAGCATAGCGCCGTAACGGTTCGCTGGCTGGCGCACGACGACAACGGCGATCGCCTCGTCTATGCGTTGTTCTACCGCGGCGAGGGCGAGAGCAACTGGCAACTGCTGAAGGACCGCATTGGCGAGACGTTTTATTCGTTCGACGGCGCGCTGCTGCCGGACGGGCATTATCGCGTGAAGGTCGTGGCCAGCAACGCGCCTTCGAACAATCCGGGGTGGGCCCTGACGGGCAGCCGGGTGAGCGACGATTTTGTCGTCGATACCACCCCGCCCACAGTGAGGGACGTGCAGGCGCTGATGGCGAATGGGAAGATCCACGTCACGCTGACGGCGACAGATGCAACTTCAGAGGTGACCCACGCGGAGTATTCCATCGATGCGGGACACTGGCAGTACATCGCTCCCGCCGGCAACATCGCCGACTCTCTGACGGAGCATTTCGACTTCGAGGCGCCGCTGCCTCCTGCCCGGCCGGGCGCCGAAGCGCCGGCGAACCCGTCGGAACATGTGATCGCCGTTCGGGTGTTCGATCGGTACAGCAACGCGGTGACCGTGAAGGCGGTAGTGCGCTAGCGCGTATGCGATTTGAGCTGTTCGTTGCCGCGCGGTATCTGCGGGCGAAGCGCCGCCAGGCCGTCATCGGCATCATCACATGGATTTCCGTGGCGGGCGTGGCGGTGGGGGTGGCGGCGCTGATCATCGCGCTGGCCATCACCAATGGAATGGAAAAGGATTTCCGGTCGCAACTGCTCAGTTCCACGCCCGACGTCGAGTTGATGCGCACCATGAACGACGGCATCCGGAACTGGCAGGCGCTCACAGAAAGGCTGCGTCACCTGCCGCATGTGGTGGCTGATGCGCCCGGGATTTATGAGCCGGTGCTGATTTCGCGCGGCGCGCTTTCCGGCGGCGCGATGCTTAAGGGTATCCTGCCTCGCGAAGAACTCACCGTGTCGAGCATGCTCGCGCATCTTCAGTCGGGAAGGCTGTCGCCGCTGGGCCAGCCGGTCAATCCTCAGGATCAATCCGGCGAGCCGACGCCGCCCCTGATTATTGGCGTGGATCTGGCGGACTCCATCGGGGCGAAAGTCGGCGACACGGTCCTTGTCACCAGCCCCCAGGGCCAGTTGACGCCGTGGGGCCTAACGCCGAAGTATCAGCGCTTCCAGGTGGTGGGCATCTTCCACTCCGGCTTTTACCAGTACGACTCCAGCTTCGGGTACGTGCGGCTCGACGATGCGCAGGCGCTGTTTGGAGAGCCGAACCTGGTTTCGGAGATATCCTTCAAAGTCGACGACATGCGCCGCGCAGGCGTCATCGCGGATGAAGTCGAAAAGGCCGCGGGGCCGGGTTTTACCACCACGGACTGGATGGAGCAGAACCGCGAGCTGTTTCGCGCGCTGAATCTGGAGCAGGTGGTCACGGTGATTGTGATCGGGCTGATCGTCTGCGTGGCGGCGCTAAACATCCTGATTGCACTCACCATGATGGTGATGGAAAAGACGAAGGACATCGCCGTCCTGATGTCGATGGGCGTGCAGCCGGGGCAGGTGCGGCGCGTTTTCCTGTACCAGGGGCTTCTGATCGGAGTGCTGGGAACGGTCATCGGGCTGGTGCTGGGCTATACCGTCGCCCTGCTGGGCCAGCACTATCATTTCATCCACCTTTCCGCGGATGTTTATTCTCTGGACTATCTTCCCTTCGCGCCGCGCATCCTACACGGGGTGATCGTAACCGCCATGTCGCTGGGAGTTTCTCTGCTGGCGACTCTGTACCCGTCGAGTTCGGCGGCCGGCGTGCTGCCGGCTGAAGCTCTTCGATACGAGTAGGGGCAGGGTGTCGCGATCCGGATCGGTTGAGCGGGGTTCGGGAAAACCATGAAAGGGAAAGCCGTGGTTGTTGCCCTGGCGTTGCTGTTTGTTGCGCCACTGGGTTCTGCGTACTCATTCCTGACGCACGAAACGCTCATCGATATCGCGTGGAACAGGTCCATTGAGCCGGTGCTGCTGAGCGAGTATCCGCGCACGACGCGAGCCGAGCTGGCGAGAGCGCGGGCGTTCGCCTATGCGGGCGCGACCATCCAGGATGCGGGTTACTACCCGTTCGGGCACGATTTCTTCAGTAATCTGACGCATTACGTGCGCACCGGGGACTTCGTCACCAATCTGATTCGGGATTCGCGCAACGTGAACGAGCTGGCCTTTGCACTGGGGGCCATGTCTCATCTGGTCGGCGACTCGGACGGGCACCGTTATGCCGTCAACGTGTCCGTTCCGCAGGAGTTTCCTTCGCTTGACGCGAAATATGGGCCGGTGGTCACGTACGAGGAGGATCCCTATGCGCACGTGCGGACGGAGTTTGCCTTCGACATCGACCAGCTCAGCCACGGACGCTTTGCGCCGTCCGGATATCTGCGGCATGTGGGCTTCAGGGTTCCGCCGCGGTTGCTGAACCAGGCGTTCTACGACACCTACGGGATTCACCTGCGCAGCGTGCTGGGGGACGAATTTGCGGCCATCCGAAGCTATCGCTGGGCGGTGCGGCAGTTCCTGCCGCGGGTGGGCTATGCGGAGGTTCTGCTGCACCGGCGCAGTTTTCCGCCGGACCGGGACACGGCGCAGTTCCGCGAGTTTGCGCAGCGGCTAAAGACGGCCGACCGGGAGAATCACTGGGAGCGCTACCGGAAACATAAGCCGAGCTTCCTGACGCGGGTGTTTGCGGTGCTGATCTTTCTGACACCGAAGATACACAAGCTCTCCGACCTGGCGATACGCGGACCCAGCGCCGCAACCGAGGCGGATTACGTGGCGAGCGTGGACCGCGCCGATACCGATTATGCTCGGCTGCTGCGCGAATTGAAGCGCGAGGGTCCGAAAAAGTTCGAGGTGGCGGATGTGGATCTGGATACCGGCTATCCCACCCGGCCGGGCACCTACAGACTGACGGACATCACCTATGCGAAGCTGCTGGCCCGAGTGACGCACGACAGCGCGCGCCCCCCGCTTGGACTGCGGCAGAACATCCTCGCATATTATGCGGTGCCGAATGCCCCGATCTTCACTCGGCGGCATCCGCGGCAGTGGAGAAAGGTGCGGGAAGAGATCGTGACGCTGCGCCAGATGCCGGCAACGCGAATTCCGAACGCGAAGTGAACCGCGCACAAACGGCTCCCCCGGGCCAGAGGTCAGCAGGAATTCCGGAGCACCGGCGCTGAGAGGGCCGTAAGCCGGGCGGCAACGTGTATTCTGCCCTTACACATGCAGCGCCTGATTACCGCGGTCGTTCTGATTCCATTGGTCCTGGTGGTCATTTTCCTGTCGCCTAGGCTGCCCTTGTTGCTGATGGGCGTCGTGTTTGCGGTTTCCGCGCTGGCGTTATGGGAATTCCTGGGGCTGGCGGACGCGATGGGCGCTAAAACTCCGCGGGCGGCGGTGATGATCTGCCTGGCGGTACTTCTGTTGGCGATCTTCCGGCGCCCGGACCTAATGGCCCCGTTTCTGGGAGCACTGGCCCTGGCGCTCTTCATCGTGTGCGCCTTTCGTTCGCCGGTCAATCGCGTGCTCGCCGATACGGCGGCGTCGGTTTTCGGCCTGATCTACATCGGGCTATCCATGTCGTCGCTGTACCTGCTTTCCACGCAGGATAACGGGCCGTCGCTGCTGCTCTTCCTGTTCCTGGTGGTGTGGTCGGGCGACATCGCCGCCCTCTACATCGGCCGGGCTTTCGGCAGGCGGCGCCTGGCTCCGACTCTGAGCCCCAACAAAACATGGGAAGGGAGCATCGCCTCCGTCGCCGGCAGCGTGGCGATCACAGGAGCGCTGCTTTGGGTCGCGCAGGCGCTCACCGCGCATAATGTCGATGCGTTGTTCTACCCCGGCACCGTGATCCACTGGCTGGGCCTGGCGGCGCTCGTGAACGTGGGCGCACAGGTCGGCGATCTGGTGGAGTCGGCGATCAAGCGCGGCGCGGGGGTGAAGGATTCCGGGCACCTGCTGCCGGGTCACGGCGGCATGCTGGACCGGATCGATGCGCTGCTGTTGGCCGCTCCGTTGCTGTGGTACGCTCAGTTAGCCCAGCAGTCCTTCTAACCGGGGCAACCGGTCTGGAGTGAACCGGATACGCGAAAGGCGGCTGGTCCGGGACGGGAGAAGCCGGTGATCGCTCCGGCAGAAAGCACACGCACTTGAAACGCATTGCCATCCTGGGTTCGACTGGCTCCATCGGCCAGAGCACACTGAGCATCGTCGAATCTTATCCGGAGCGCTTTGCTGTCCTCTCGCTGGCGGCCGGCCGAAATCTGGATGTGGTCCATCGGCAATGCATCCGGTGGCGCCCCAGGGTCGTATCGCTGGCAACGGAGGAACTGGCTGCCACGTTGCGGAACCGGCTGCGCCGGGATGGGGTATCCGAAACAGAGGTGGTATGGGGGACGGAGGGCTCGGTTCGCGCCGCCACGCTGCCTGAAGTGGACTTTGTGGTCTCGGCCATCGTTGGGGTTGCGGGGCTGCAGGCCACCTACGAGGCTGTCCGGGCGGGCAAGACCATCGGTTTGGCCAACAAGGAAGCGATGGTGGCCGCGGGTGAGATTCTCACGGCTGTGGCGCGCGAGAAGAACGTGGCGCTGCTGCCCATCGATTCCGAGCACAATGCGGTGCACCAGTGCATGCGGGCGGGAGAGCGCGCCGAGGTGCGGCAGATCTGGCTCACCGCGTCGGGAGGGCCGTTCCGGACGCTGCCGCTTTCCGAGTTCGAGAAAATCACGGTGGAGCAGGCCTTGCGCCACCCGACCTGGGTGATGGGCCGGCGCATCACCATCGATTCGGCCACAATGCTGAATAAGGGCCTGGAGATCATTGAGGCATGCCGGCTGTTCGATCTGACGCCGTCCGCCGTGAAGGTGACGGTCCATCCTCAGTCCACAGTGCATTCGCTGGTGGAATATGTCGATGGGAGTCTGTTGGCCCAGATTTCCGTTACGGACATGCGCCTGCCGATCCTGTACGCGCTCAGCTATCCGGAACGGGTAGAGTCCGATCTGCGCTTTGACATGGAGAGGCTGGCCGAACTTCAGTTCGAAGCGCCCGATTTCCAGCGATTTCCCTGTCTGCGCCTGGCGTACCAGGCGGCGGAAAAAGGCGGGGCGCACGCCATTGCGCTCAATGCGGCGGACGAGGTGGCTGTAGCGGCGTTCCTAGAACGGGCCATCCCGTTCCTGGGCATACCAGCTACAATAGAAGAGGTACTCGAGACAACCTCGGAGACACATCCGGCGACCATACGGGAAGTGCTTGCGCTGGATTGTGAGGCTCGCGAAACGGCGCACGAGGTACTGTCGCGGCGGTATGCCGCGCGGCCGGCCTAATCGCGGGTTGTCCTGGCGCCACACCGTCCGGTCCCGGGGGATTGTCCTTTCCGCTATGCCTTTTGCTCTCGTCTCCATCGTCTCGTTCCTCATTGTTCTCAGCATCCTGGTGGTGGTGCATGAGATGGGCCACTTCATCGTCGCTAAGCTGTGCGGCGTACGCGTGGAGACATTTTCGCTGGGATTTCCGCCGCGGCTGTTCGGCTTCAAATACGGCGACACCGACTACTGTGTGAGCGCGCTGCCGTTCGGCGGCTATGTGAAGATGGCCGGCGAAATCCCGGGCTCGGAAACCACCGGGGACCCCCACGAGTTCAGCTCGCGGCCGCGCTGGCAGCGCATGCTGATTGCCGTGGCCGGCCCGGTGGCCAATTTTATTCTGGCCTTCGTCATGATGGCGGGCTTTTACATGATGCACAACGAGGTTTTGCTGTACATGGATCAGCCGGCGGTGCTGGACATGGTGCCGCAGAACTCGGCTGCCGCTAAGGCTGGGTTGCGCAGCGGCGATCGCATCGTGCGCTTCGACAAAGAAAGAAATCCAACGTGGGACCGGCTGGAGAGCCGCGCGGGGATGGATATCAATTCCACGGTGCCCATCACGGTGCAGCGGACCGTTGACGGTCAGACGAAGGAATTCAGCACTGAGCTGTACCTGGCGAATCCGGGCAAGGGCGACGATTTCGATGTCTCGGTGCTGGGCCTGCTGCCCCGCGAGCAGCCCGGGCCAATTGTGATTGAGACTGTGATGCCAGGCGACCCCGCGGCGAAAGCGGGGCTGAAACCCGGCGACGCGATTGTGGCCATCAACGGGCAGAATGTGCACAGCGTGGCCGCCATTATTGCCATGCTGAACCAGAATGGCAAGAAGCCCGCGAGTCTGCTGGTGAAACGCGGCGGGCAAAACTTCGATATCTCCGTCCAGCCGATGTGGATGGATACGGCCGGGGAACTGCCAGGATACCGCCTGGGCTTCAGCGCCACTCTGCCGCCGTACCGTGTGGAGCAACTGCCGCTGCCCGCGGCGGTGAAGCAGTCAATCGGCTACAACATCCGATATTCCGGCAATATCCTCGACGTGCTGTATCGGCTGGTTACCCATCACGCGGGCGTGCTGCAGCAGATCAGCGGGCCGGTGGGCATCGCGCGCATTACCGGCGAAGCCGCCGAGATGCACGGATGGGAGCCGCTGGTAGGCTGGACGGCGCTGATCAGCCTTGACCTGGGCATCATGAACCTGCTGCCCATCCCGATTCTCGATGGCGGCATGATTCTGCTGCTGGTCATTGAGAGCATCCTGCGCCACGATATCCGGCAGGAAGTGAAGGAACGCGTCATCCAGGTGGCGTTCGTGATGATCATCCTGATCTTCGCAATCATCACGGTGAACGACGTGTCGAAGCTGGGACTCTTTTCCAGGCTGAAACCGTAGGAGCATTACCGCGCCAGAGGCGGCGGCTCGTATCCAAACTCGCTTTCGATGGCTGCCGTCACGGCGAGCGCCAATTCATCCTCGAAGGGCCGGGCGGCGATCTGGACCCCGACCGGCAGTCCGTCCGCGGATCGCGACACCGGCACTACCGCTGCCGGACCACCCAGCAAATTGAACCATTGCGTGTAGCGCATCGCGTCCAGATAGGTGACTCTCTGCCCTTCGACGGTCCAGGCGCGTTCGCCCGGGCGAAACGCCGGGATGGCGCAGGCAGGGCACAGCAGCACGGGAAACTGGCGCATTTCCTGGAGCAGCGCGGAACGAACGCGGTCCGATTCCCCCCACGCATTCAGGAGGGAGGCGGCAGTCAGCGGGGCATCCGCCCGCGCAATCGCCAGAAAATCGCGAAACGTGGGGCTGAGATCCTCTTCTTTGCCGCGAATCGTGGGCTCGTACAGCATGGCTCCGCACTGCACGAAGAATGTCCACCACAGCCGGCGCGCCGCTTCGAGCGAATGCGGACGAAAGCGCTTGACGGTGAAACCGCGCCGTTCCAGCGCGCGCGCGGCCGCCTGCACAGCAGCGCGCGTTTCCGCGGTAACCGGCGCCAGGCCGTCGTCCTCGAACCAACCAACTGGGAACTGTTTCGCCTCTTCCAGAGTGACGGGACGATGAGCGACCGGTGCGCCGGCGGGGTCTGCCGGATTCTGCCCTGAGAGCGTGGCGAAGAGCAGCTCCAGATCCGCGACCGTCCGCGCCATGGGACCGATGGCGCCCATAAAAGCGAAAGGCCCCAGGCATGGCGGCAGATGTCCGCTGGCCGGAACGCGCCCCGCAGTTGGCTTGAGCGCGCAGATGCCGGTGAAGTGCGCGGGCTCGCGGACGGAGCCGCCGCTGTCGCTGCCGATTCCGGCGGCGGACAGGCCGGCGGCAATCGCCGCTGCTTCGCCTCCGCTGGATCCGCCGGCGGTGTATTCAAGGCCCCACGGATTGCGGGTGCTGCCGTACAGCAGGTTCTCTGTTTCGTACGCCATCAGGAATTCCGGGCAGTTGGTGGTGCCAAGCAGGACGGCCCCCGCTGAGACCAGCCGCTCGACGGCGATGGCGTTTTCCCCTGGGATTGAGCCGCGGCTCAGCGTACTGCCGATCTCGCAGCGATAGCCCGCTACGGAAATGGACGATTTCACAGTGATTGGAAGGCCGGAAAGCGGGCCGGGCCGCGGCGAGCGCGCCATCACGCGAACGCGCTCCGGATCGAAGTCGACCAGCGCGTTGAGCCGCGGGTTCAGGCGTTCGATCTGCGCGATGTGCTCGTTGGCGAGCTCGATCGGCGTGAGAACTCGGCGATGCAGCAGCCTGAGTTGTTCGGTGGCGGAAAGCAAAGTAAGGGACATAAGTGTGAAGGGCGATTCTACCGCGCGGAGCCCGCCGTATAATCGGCCCCAGGTGCAAACCGAACCCATCGGTTCCTCATCATTCTGGGCGGAGATTCTTGGGCGGCCCGTATCGCACTCCTGCGTGCCTTCCGTTGCTCGCGCTGCAGGCCGGTGTGTGCTGGTTACGGGCGCTGGCGGATTCATCGGCGCGGAGATGGTTCGCGTGCTCGCTGCCGGCGGCGCGGGGCGAATCGTTCTGCTCGACATCTCCGAGCAGCCACTCTTCCGCATTCATGCCGAGCTGACGGCGGAGGGGTACGGCGATCGTTGCGTGCCGGTGCTGGGCAGCGCGAGCAACGCCGGCTTGCTGGGCTGGCTGTTCGAGGAGTATCGGCCCGAGCTGGTGCTGCATGCGGCGGCGCTGAAGCATGTGCCGCTGATGGAGCGGAATCCACTGGCTGCCCTGGAAACCAACGCTCTTGGCGCCTGGCGCCAGGCGCATGCCGCGCAGAAGCATGGAGCGAGCGCCATGATTCTGGTTTCGACGGATAAGGCCGTCGCGCCCCACAGCATCATGGGCGCGGCCAAACGCGTGGCGGAGCTGACGCTGCTGGCCCAGGCCGATACCGGCGGGATGCGTTGCGCCGCAGTGCGTCTGGTGAATGTGATCGGCTCGCCGTGCAGCGTGGGGCCGCTGTTCGAAGAGCAGATTGCGAGCGGAGGGCCGGTCACCCTGACGCATCCCGGCGCGAAGCGGTACTTTATGACCCTCGCCGATGTCGCGGTCCTGCTGGCGGAGGCGATGGACAGCGATGCGGCCGAAGGCGTGCTGGTTCCCGATCCCGGCGAAGCGTTGTGCATCGTGGACCTGGCAGAGCGCATGATGAAGGCGGCCGGGCGGACCGTGCCCATGGAGTTCACCGGGCTCCGCCCCGGCGACAAGCTGGATGAGTCGCTGATGAGAGAGAACGAGCGTGATGGCGGTCCGGCGACGGTGGGCCTGCGCCGCGTCGACAGCCCTGTGCCGCGGAATCTGGAAGCGCGCATGTGCGAATTGGAATCAGCGATTGCCGCGCGCGATCCGGTGAAGGTGCAGCGAATTGTCTTTGATCTGGTACCGGACTATCAGCCGAGCGCGCTGCTGCGCGAATCTCTCGCCGAAATGGCTCGGCCGTGACGAAGCGCCGCATCGCCGTTGTAACGACATCGCGTGCCGATTACAGCCATCTTTACTGGCCATTGCGGCTGCTTTTGGAACAGCCTGACATTGATCTGCGCCTGATTGCGATGGCTTCGCACCTCTCTCCGGAGTTCGGGATGACGATCCGCGAGATCGAGAAGGATGGATTCACTCTGGCTGCACGGATCGAATCCCTGCTCAGTTCCGACAGCGACGTGGGGATGGCGAAAAGCATCGGGACCGCCGTGCTCTCGCTGGCCGATGTGCTGGGAGCGATGCGCCCCGATCTGCTGCTGCTGATTGCGGACCGCTACGAAATGCTGGCCCCCGCGGCGGTGGCGCTTTCCCTGCGGATTCCCATCGCCCACATCGAGGGCGGAGAGATCAGCGAGGGCGCGATCGACGATGCGGTGCGCAACGCGCTGACGAAGATGGGTCACATCCACTTCACGTCGACCGAGGCGGCCCGGGCGCGCGTGATCGCCATGGGCGAAGAGCCGTGGAGGGTGCATCGCGCCGGCGCGCCTTCACTCGATCATCTGCGCCGGAGCCGGCTGTTGAGTCGCAGCGAAGTGGAAACCCGCTGCGGGCTGGATCTGAGTACGCCGCCGTTGCTGGTCGCGTGCCACCCGGTTACGCTGGAGCAGGACACGACGGCAGAGGCCGCGGCGCTGTTTGAGGCTCTCGAACAGCTGGCGGCAAGCGCGCCCATCTTTTTCTGCTTTCCCAATGCCGATGCGGGAAGCCGGAGTCTCATCGAGCGGACCCGCGCATTTGTGGCGCGGCATCCGAGCGGACGAGTATTCGTCAACTTAGACGCGGTCACATACTGGAGCCTGTTGCGCTGCGTCGAGGTCATGATCGGCAACTCCTCCAGCGGCATCATGGAGACAGCTTCGTTCGCGGTGCCCACGGTGAACATCGGTTCCCGGCAGCGCGGACGCGAGCGCGCCCGCAATGTTCTCGACGCCGAGGCGACCGCAGCGAGTATTCTGGCGCGTGTGGCGGAAGCTCGCAGTCCGGTGTTTCGCGCCTCGCTGGCCGGCATGGCCAATCCATACGGCGATGGCCGCGCGGCGGAGTGTATCGCGGGTGTGCTCGCCTCGGTTCCGCTCGGGCCGGCTCTGCTGATCAAGCGGTCTGTACCTATCCACGCGGAGATTCCCTCATGATCGAGATCCCCCTCTCGGCTCCCGACATCACGGAAGAAGACATCGCGGCGGTAGCCGGAGTTCTGCGGACCTCGCAGCTAAGCCGCGGTCCGCAGGCCGAGCGGTTCGAAGCCGCCATGGCCTCGTATATCGGAGTGCCTCATGCCATCGCGGTCAGTTCCGGAACGGCGGCGCTGCACCTGGCGCTGGTGGCGCTGGGAATCGGACTGGGCGACGAGGTGATCGTACCTTCGTTCACCTTTGTCGCGGTGGCCAGCGCGGTTCGGTATGTGGGTGCATCTCCCGTCTTTGCGGACGTGGGCGCCGAGTCGCTTAATATCTCGCCGAACGCGGTGGAGGCGGCGGTCACGCTGCGTACCCGGGCCATTGTTGCCGTCCACACCTTCGGCCGGCCTGTCGATCTCCCGGCGCTGCTGGAGATCGCGGAGCGCCATCGGCTCGTGCTCGTTGAAGATGCCTGCGAAGCCATCGGGGCGGAGATCGGCGGGCGGCGCACGGGCAGCTATGGCGATGCCGCGGTTTTCGGTTTCTACCCGAACAAGCAGATCACGGCAGGGGAGGGCGGCATGGTCGTCACGCCGCATCCCGAAGCCGCCAGGCGAATGCGCGCGCTGCGCAACCATGGCCGGAACGAATCCGGTGGCGGATGGCTCGATCAGGAAGAGCTGGGCTACAACTATCGCATGACTGAAATGCAGGCGGCTCTGGGGGCGGCGCAGCTCCGCCGAATTGACGAGATCCTGGCGCGACGCGAGGCGATCGCACGGCGCTATGCGGAACTGCTGCGCGGCGATCCGAGCCTGCAATTGCCCACGCTTGAGATTCCGGGTCAGCGGCTGAGCTGGTTTGTGTATGTGGTGCGGCTGGTGGCGGCGGACCGCGACCGCGTCATGAGCGCGATGGCTGAATCCGGTGTGGCGACAGGCCGTTACTTCGCGCCCATTCATCTGCAACCCGCATTCTCCGCCTGGCGCGGCTTGAAGCCGCTGGCGAACACGGAGGCCGCCGCGGAGCGCGCCCTGGCTCTGCCTTTTTTCAACCGCATCGCCGACGATCAAATCAGGCACGTGTGCTCAGCGCTGCAACGGGCGCTGCGTTCGGCCGCCTGACCGGTCCAGCGGCAAACAGGCGATTCGCAGCGGCGAATGCGAATGCTACGATGAGCCATGCCCGCGAGCCGCAAGCGCGCCGCTCCTAAACCTCGAAAGCCGGCCGTTCGTGCGGCGCCCGCCGTGCAGCGTGAGCTGGTCATTCTGACCGGCCTGTCCGGCTCGGGCAAGGCTTCGGCGCTGAAGGCTTTCGAAGACCTGGGTTATTACGCTGTCGACAATATGCCGGTCGCGCTCATCCAGCACTTTGCGGAACTGGTGGAGCATTCGCGCGACATTCGCCGGGCCGCGCTTGTGGTTGACGTGCGGGAGGGCCAAAGCCTGGAGCAGTTTCCGGCCCTGCTGGGCAAGATACGGCGCTTGCTCCCTACCACGGTAGTTTTTCTCGAAGCCTCCAGAGCCGCGCTTCTCGCGCGCTATTCTGAAACGCGGCGCCCGCATCCTCTGGGTCGCGAGGAGAGTGTGACCCGCGCGCTCGGTGAGGAACGGCGCCTGCTGGAACCGATCCGCAAGGTAGCCGATATCGTTATCGAGACGACGAAGTTCAACGTCCATGAGCTGCGCGGCTATATCCAGAGCAAGTTTGTCCGCGAGAGCGACGGCAAGAGCTTGCTCATCTCCTCGGTTAGCTTCGGCTATAAGAAAGGAGTGCCGCTGGATGCCGATCTGGTTTTCGACGTGCGTTTTTTGCCCAATCCGCACTTCGTGCCGGAGTTCCGCAACCTGACCGGCTGCGATCCGAAAGTGGAAAGCTACATTCTCGGCTTTCCGCAGAGCCGCGAATTCCTCGACCGCGTCACGGACTTGCTGCTGTTCCTGCTTCCGCACTATATCCGCGAGGGTAAGAGTTACCTGACGCTGGGCTTCGGCTGCACTGGCGGCCAGCATCGGTCGGTGATGATCGCAGAAGAGGTCGCAAGGCGGCTGGCGCGGCACGGGTATCGCATCAAGACGGCCCACCGGGATATGCCGCGGTAAAGCGGGGTTCCGGTACAGGGATTACTGTCGAGCGGTTTCGTACCCGATTTTCCTCATCCGCGCTGGTCTAAGTGCGGGTCTGCGGGCCGCCACAGGAGACCTAGAATAGAGCCATAGCCATGGCTGAATTCACCCACCTGCATCTGCACACGGATTATTCCCTGCTGGATGGCGCCTGCGACGTGGAGAAGCTCGCCCAGCGGGTCGCCGCGATCGGACAGAAGGCAGTCGCGATCACCGATCACGGTAATATTTACGGCGCGGTCCACTTTTTCGATGCTGCGAAGAAGCACGGAGTGCATCCGATTCTCGGCTGCGAACTGTACATCTGCAGGAAGGACGACCACCGCGAGGACCCTCAGGGCGACGACTACAACCACCTGCTGGTGCTGGCTGAGAGCGAGGAAGGATACCGGAACCTGGTCCGCATCACGTCGGAGGCATCGCTGCACGGCTTTTACAAGAAGCCCCGGGTGAGCAAAAAATATCTGGCGGAGCATGCGAAAGGGCTCATTGGATTTTCCGGTTGCCTGGCTGGAGAACTGTGCGAGAACCTGATGGCCGGCAGGTACGACGCCGCGAAAGCCACGGCGGGGCAGTATCAGGACATCTTCGGGAGCGGGAATTTCTTTCTGGAGATTCAGGATCAGGGTCTGACCGAGGAAAAGCGAATCCACGCGGACCTGTTTCGGCTGGAGAAGGAACTCGGCATTCCGCTTGTGGCGACCAACGACAGCCACTATCTCTGCGGGGACGACGCGCACGCGCATGAGGTGCTGCTGTGCGTGCAGACGGCCGGATCGATCAACGATCCGAAGCGGTTTAAGTTCGATTCCGACCAGTTCTACGTGAAGACGGCCACGGAGATGGAGAAGCTCTTCTCCCACGCGCCGGAAGTGGTGAGCCGCACGATGCAATTTGCGGAGCGCTGCCACTTCAGGCTGAACAAAGTCGACAATCCGTTTCCTGAATTTGCCGTCCCGCCGGGCCACACCATCGACAGTTATTTCGAGGAAGTCTGCCGGCAGGGGCTGAAGAAGCGCCTCGACACCGCGGTCCGCAATTTAGAACTTCGGGGGATCCTGCGCACGCCGGTTCACGAATACGAATCGCGGCTGAATTTTGAGATCGGCATCATCAAGCAGATGAAGTACTCCGGGTACTTCCTCATCGTGTGGGATTTCATCAAGTACGCGCGCGATCACGGCATTCCGGTCGGGCCGGGCAGAGGCTCCGCAACCGGCTCGCTGGTGGCTTACGCCATGGAGATCACGAACATCGATCCCATGCAGAACGTGCTGCTTTTCGAGCGGTTTTTGAATCCGGAACGCGTGACCATGCCCGATATCGACGTGGATTTTTGCCAGATTCGCCGCGGGGAGGTCATCGAGTATGTCACGCGTAAATACGGGCGAGAGCAGGTAGCGCAGATCATCACCTTCAACACCATGGCGGCCAAGGCGGCGATCAAGGATGTAGGCCGCGCGCTGGATATGCCTTATGGGGACGTGGACCGGATTGCCAAGCTGGTGCCGGGGACAATCGGAATCACCATCGATCAGGCGCTGAAGGACTCGCCGCCGCTGCAGGAAGCGTATGAAGACACGCCGCAGATTCGGGAGCTGATCGACACGGCGAAGAAGCTGGAAGGGTTGGTACGCGGAGCCGGCGTGCACGCGTCCGCCGTGGTGATTGCACCGCGGCCGCTGACAGAATTGGTGCCTCTCAACCGTACCCGGAACGAGGAAATCGTGACGGCCTACGACATGAAGGCCGTTGAAAAAATGGGGCTGCTCAAGATGGATTTCCTCGGCCTGGCCACCCTGACGGTGATCGCCGATTGCCTGAAGCTGATCGAGCAGACGCGCGGGGAAATGCTTGATATCGAATCCGTTCCACCGGACGATCCGGAGACGATGAAACGCGTGTTTCACACTGCGCTCACGTCCGGCGTCTTCCAGTTTGAATCGCCGGGAATGCGGGATATTCTGCGGCGCTACAAGCCCGACACCGTCGAAGATCTGACTGCCCTGAACGCGCTCTACCGCCCCGGCCCCATGGACATGATCGACGATTTCATCGAGCGCAAGTGGGGGCGGCGCAAAGTCGAATTTCTGGTTCCGGAGCTGGAGGGAATTCTTAAGGACTCCTATGGCGTGATCGTGTATCAGGAACAGGTGATGCGGATCGCCAACGTTCTCGCCAGCTATTCGCTGGGCGAGGCGGACCTGCTGCGGCGGGCGATGGGCAAGAAAGATCCCGAAGCCATGGCCAAACAGCGGGACCGCTTTGTAAGCGGCGCCGCGGCGCTTGGGCATCCAAAAGCGGCGGTCACGGAAATCTTCGATCGGATGGAGAAATTCTCCGGCTACGGTTTCAACAAGTCGCACTCGGCGGCTTATGCGCTGGTGGCGTATCACACCGCGTATCTGAAGACGCACTATCCGGTGGAATTCATGTCGGCGCTGCTGACGTCGGAAATCTCCAAGCCCGAGAACGTGGTCAAGTACATTAAGGAGTGCCGGGAGATGGAGATTCCCGTGGAGCCGCCGGATGTGCGGTTCTCGGATGCGGACTTCACGCCGCACGGAGACAAGATCCGCTTTGGGCTGACGGCGATCAAGAATGTGGGGCGCAACGCGATCGACTCGATTCTGGCGGTCCGCAACAGCCTGGCGAAAGAGAGCGGCAGCTTCAGCGGATTCCAGGAATTCTGCGAGAAGATCGACCTGCGCCTGCTGAACAAGCGCGTGATCGAATCGCTGATCAAGGCGGGCGCTCTCGATTCGTTCGGCCGCCGCTCGCAGTTGCTCGCCGCCGTCGACAAATTCATGGAGCGGGCGCAGAAGACGCAGCGAGACCGCGAAGCGGGTCAGGCGGGGCTGTTTGGGATCTTCAACGCTCCGGCCGACGGCGCAAAACACGACGACCTGCCCAATGTGCCCGAGATGGACGACAGCCAGCGGCTGCAGATGGAGAAGGAAGTCCTCGGATTTTTTGTTTCCGGGCATCCGCTGGATAAATACGCCGAGAAGCTGCGCAATTTACCTGCCGTGGTGGACGTGGCGACAGCGCTGGAGATGAAGCCCGCGCCTTCCAGCGGGCGGCGGGGCCAGGCGCCGGAGAATGAAATTTCGGTGGCAGGCGTCATCGTGGGGCTGAAGGTCGCCAAATCTAAGCGCACCGGCGAACTTTACGCCCAGGCGGCGCTCGAAGATGCGACCGGCAAGATCGATCTGATCTGTTTTCCGCGAGACTACGAGCGGATGGCCGAGTCCCTGCGTATTGAAGTGCCGGTGCTGCTCCGCGGCCAGTTGCGGGCCGAAGAAGAGGCGGCTCCCAAGCTTGCCGTCTCCGCGATCCAGGCGCTGGAAGACGTGAAGGTGCGCCTGCCCGGCAACGTGCGCCTGCGTATCCCGCTGGACCTCGTGAGCGACACCACCCTGACGGAACTGCGCGATCTCGTCGTATCCGCTCCGGGGCCCGGGCGGCTGATGCTCAACGTGGAGCAGAGCGGACAATACTGCGTGGTGATGGAGCCGGCGGGCATGGCCGTCGCGGCCGATCGCGCATTCATGGAGAAGGCCGAACTGCTGCTGGGCCGCGGCATGGTGCAGGCGCTCGAGTAGGATCTCGCCGACGGCGGCCGCTCACTCGCCTACAATGCGAAGAGCCATGCACGCATCGGCCGACGAGACACAGAAGCATGCTCCGCACCGCCGATGGCGCATCGCTGTGCTGCTGGGCATCGGCGTGCTCATCAACTTTTTCGATCGCGTCAACGTCTCGGTTGCGTTCGGCGCGCTGCATTCCCAATGGGGCATCACGGCCGTTGCATTTGGGTTTCTGTCGTCCGCGTATAACTGGAGCTACGCTGTTCTGCAGATTCCTGTCGGCGTAATGCTCGACCGCTGGGGCGTGCGCAGGGTCGGCCGCGTGGCCACGCTTATCTGGAGTATCGCCTCGTTCGCGTCGGGGCTCGCCACCGGAGTGTGGAGCTTCTTTGCGGCGCGACTGCTGCTTGGGGTGGGTGAGGCGCCGACGTTTCCAGCTAACTCCAAAGCTATCGGATACTGGTTTCCTGAGGACGAGCGCAGCTTCTCCACCTCGTTCAACGATGCGGCGGCGAAATTCGCGTCGGCCATTGGCGTTCCAATCCTCGGGCTGCTGGTCCTGTGGCTGGGCTGGCGCTGGAGCTTCATCTTGACCGGCTTTGTCAGCTTCCTGTACTTCCTGCTCTTCTGGCGGGTTTACCGCAATCCCAGCGAGGATCCGCGCCTCAGCGCAGCCGAGCGGCGGCGGATGGAGGAGGGCCACGCTCAGCCGGAGTCCGCGCCGGCACGGCATGCTCACGGCGCGCCGTTGCTGTACCTGCTGCGCCAGCCGCAGATGCTGGGCGCTACCATCGGCTTTGCCGCGTATAACTACGTCTTCTATCTGGTGCTTACCTGGCTGCCGGCCTATCTCATGATCGCGATGCACATTCGACTGGTGGATTCAGCGCTCTACACGGCGGTACCGTGGCTGGTGGCCACCTTCGCCGACCTGTTCATCGGCGGCTGGATGGTGGATGCGCTGGTGCGCCGCGTCAGCCGGCCGTGGCTGGTACGCCAGGCGGTGCTGGTGGGCGGCCTGGGCTTTGGCATGGGAATCTATGGGGCGAGATTCGCGCATACCCCGTGGAGCGCGGTCGCATGGATCAGCGTGTGCCTGGCGGGGCTGGGCGCGATGGCGCCTGTCGGGTGGTCGGTGCCCTCGCTGATCGCACCCCGCGAAAGTGTAGGACGTGTAAGCGGCATCATGAACTTTGCCACGCAGATCGCGGCAATTTCCGCGCCCATCGCCATGGGCTTCTTTGCGCACGCGCACGACTTCGGCGCCGGATTCGCCGTAGCCGCCGTGGTGCTCGCAGTCGGAATCGCCGGATATGCGCTGCTGCTGGGGAAGCTGCACGTGATTCCGGAGCCGGCATAAGAGCCGCATAACCGCGGCACAACGGGCAGCAGGCCCCGCGGCGGCGAGGCTCCTGCGATCCCAAAAATCGGGTGCGGAGGCTACTGGCCCTGCGGCGCAGCCGGGATCACGACGGTTTGCGAGCCGGCGATCACCTGGCCGCCGGCAGTACTCAGACGCGCCGTGACAACGGCCTTTCCCGGCCCAGTGGCGCGTATGATCCCATTCGCGCTCACAGTGGCAACGCTGGTATCGCTTGATTGCCACCTCACGCGAGGAGTGAAATCGGTGATCCGTAGCCCGGCGGGGTAAACACCGAGGGCGAGAGGCTGCTCGGTATCGCCGGCATTCAGCAGCGTAGCGGTTGCCGGAACAATGTTCAGCGAAGAGAGGCCCCGTACGGCGGTGGTTGAGCAGCTGTTGCTGACCGCGATGTTTGTGGTGGCGCGAAGGATCCCCAACTCACCCTGGACGCTGGCAATCACATTGCTGGTCCCAACCGCGACCGTTCCGGCCGTCAGCAATCCCGATGTATTGATGGAGGCGAGCGTCGGAAATGTCACAGACCAGTTCACCTGATCGGTGATTTCGTGGATGTGGGTGGAGTGGCCGCCCTCCGTGTAGGTTCCGTAAGCCCGGTATTGCGCAGTGGCTCCTGGATAGATGCAGGTCGTGTTGGCGACTGGCTGAACAGTGAGGCCGGTCAGGGAGTAGGTCAGACCGAACGCACCGCAGCCTGTTGAGATGGAAAACGACGAAATCAGGAATAACCCCACCGCGGCGGAGATCCCGCGAGCAGCGACGGGGCATGAAGAGAGGTTTTTCCCAAAAAGGTGCATGACGATCACCGCCCTACGGAATACAAAGGAACTACGAGGCCGCCCGGCTGACGCATCCGGAAGCACACCATTGCAAAGCCCCGCATCGCCATGGGCCCAGGGGGGAAGAGGCGCAAAGCAACGGGCGCCGTGCGAGGGAGCTTTCCTGGCACTGCCTGAATCTAAACCGGACTATAGCAGGCTAAAGCCTCTGTTACATTCCACTTTCGGGGGACGAACCGCGCGAGTTACGGCTCTCCCGCCGCCGGCAAAGTTAAGAGGGGCCTCCCGGGGGACGCCCCTCTTATTCTCCGGAACTGGAGGACCCAGGTCCGATTGGCTGCACGATCAGAACTGATAGGCGATGGTGCCGAAGACCGCGCGCGGCGCTCCCGGATAGGCGTTGACGTATCCCTGGGGAAAGGTGCTGGAGTTCGGGAAGAGAGGCTGGAAGTAGCCGCCGCTGGAGACGTACTGGAACTCGTTGTACTGAGAATTGGCCAGGTTCATGATGTCGAGCTGCAGATGTACCGCCTGCTTCTCGAAGCGAATGGGAGCCAGAAAGGAGAGGTTCGCAGTCGTATAAGCCGGCATGGTCTGTGTCACCGGGCCACCGTTATCCTGGCACACGCCGCTCAGGATGGTTCCGCAGTTCGACCACAGGTGCTGCGAACTGGTGGACTGCAGGAAGAACCGCGGTTCGAGAATCTCCTGGCCGTGGCGCTGGATTCCATAGTAGACGCCCGCATTGAATGTGGCGTCCGGGGTATATGAAACGGGAAGGTTGTTGTAGTACTGGCAGCCGTTCGCGATGCCGTTGGGATTCGAGCTGGTACCGCACTCGGCAATGGTGCCGCCGGTGACATAAGTGCTGTAGTCGGAAGCTTCGCCCGCGAAATTCACGAAGAAGTTGATGTTACTGCGCGGGTTGGAATTGAAGAAGGCATCTACGCCGTGGTAAGTGGTGTTACCGCCGCTGGTTTCCTCGATACCAGTGGCCGTTTCCACGTCGATCTCCTGGTTGTTGTAGTCGAGGTGGTAATAATCGACGCCGGCGATGAAGTTACCCAGGCCCGGTGCATGAGTGAAATGCACCTTGGCGCCGAACTGGCCGTACTTGCCTTCCGACAGAATGTAGTACTGGGGGTTGACCTTCTGGAAGAGGCCGCCGCCGCCGCCGAACTCGGGCGAGCGATTGGTGACGTCATAGTCGCCATAGAGGGTGAGCCATTCTTTGGGTGTTACAGAGACGTCAATGGAGGGCGACACCGCGGAGCGGCTCTCGTGCGCTCCGCAGATCGAGCCCTGATCTGTGGCGTTGGGAGGGCCGAAGAGGTTGTTGTAGGGATCGGAACCTTTGGGATACAGCGAGCAGTGGGTGGATGGGACTACCCCGGCGGCGAGAGTAAAATCGCGAGCCGCCTGATCGCTGTAGGCCGTGGAGAAGCCGTTCACGGCAAGCCCGGGGATGATGTGAATCTGCGGGATGGGATGGATGTCGTCCTGGGCGTAAAAGGCGACATCGTCCTGCTCAAAGTAGCCGGAACGGTACTTCGATCCGATGCCGACGATCTGTTGCGAGCCGCTTCCGAAGTAGGGTGTGCCTGGATTGTAGAAGAGGTTGTGCGAGTTGTAGATCTCGTGCAGCAAATAGCCGCCGATGTCGATGGTGTTGAACGGAAGGACCTGCGTGAACCCCGCTTCGTCGCCAAAGATGTTGCTGTGGGGATTATTCCACTCGTCGACCTGCGAGCCCTGGCTGAGAGCATCGTCGTTGCGGCGGTGGAAGCGCCGAATATGGGTGTACCACGTGGTGTTGCGCAGCGTGGCCTTCGGGCTGAGGAATAAGTGTTCGCGTCCGTAGGTCATGAACATGGCGTTGGTATCGTATTTGTTGTAACCGGCATAGGGCAGTGTGCTGTAGAAGCCGCTGGTCGCCTGGCTGAAGTGGGCGCCGTCGGGATTGAAGGTGCCATCGTTGTTCGGCACCAGAAGGCCAATATCGGTCGTGGGAATGGTGGTGGGACGATAACCGCCGGCATCGGCATAGAAGACGCCGAGGGCGATACTGCCCGCCGAAAACGTCTTAAGAGATTTTCCGTAGGCGGAGCCGTTCTTGCCAGGGTTGGCGAAGCCGTCGGGACCTACTCGGAAGCTGGAGCCGCGTCCGAGCCCGCCGCCGACGACGGTGGACCAGCTTGTGAACATCCCCGTGCTGCCAACGAGAGCGAAGTTCTGGGTGCCGTAGGGTCCCTGCGTGCCCTGCAGGCTCAGGTGGCGCTCCACGGTGGGCTGAACGGGCGTGAACTCCACGCGTCCGCCCACGTCGCTGTACCAGCGGTTCATAGGCTCACCCGGTCCGTAGGTCGCGGCAACGTCCTGGATCACCAGGTTCTGGGGCATTGTGGCGGACTGCCAGAGGCCGGTGGCGGGATCGACAACGGGAATGCCGTCATAGGTGACGCCGAGGGAGCCCGTGCCAGTGAAGCCGGTGGCCTCGCCTGCCCAGCCCTGCTGGATCCCGTTCAGGATGATGGAGTATTTCGTGGACCCGGTTTCACCATAGCCGAAGACATTGGCGCCCGGCAGCGATTGGATCATCTGGGCGCCGCCGGCGACAGGCCCGGCGGACTCCAGCATTTTCCGGTCAAGCACCACCAGGGTGTGAGGCTTCATCATCACGTCTTCGCGGCTGGGCGCGGGGCTGGCCTCGGGATTCACGGTGCCCTTTACGGTCACGCTCTGCGACAACTGAGCTACCCGCATGGTGGCGACGAGATTCATTAGCTGTGCTGCCGGAGCTACTCGCTGTGTGAAGTTCTCAAATCCGGACTTCACTACTGAGATAAGGTGGGGATGAAGCGACACCTGCTGGAAAGCGAACCCCCCGTCTGCTCCGCTTGTCGTGTTTACCGAGGTATTGGTGGTGAGGTCCGTCAGGGTGACGGCTGCATGGGGAATCGCGGCTCCGGTGCTGTCGACCACCTTCCCGTGAATCTCGGTTGTGTTTTGGGCCTGGCAAACGCTGCCGGCAAATGCCGGACAGCCCGCAATCAGGATATACGTCACCAGCAGAACTCGCCTCATAAGCTCTCTCCATCGATAGGTTTTTGGAACACCGGCGTTGAAGCGCGCCGCATCCGCTCCATGCGGGACCACCAGGGCAAGCTCTCGCCCTTCTGCCTATATTCGCTTCATGACACTCCCGGCTGGGATAATTCGGGCCGGAGCGGAACTCCGCAGCTATAGGGGAATCGAATCAAATTATGTCGTCGGCAATATTGCAGCCCGATCAACGCCGTGTTAACCGCGTGAATCTCCGGTTAAAACAACGGCTCGCACTGTGGGAATTGGAGAGATATCTCGCGACGGGCTTCGCCGGAGTGCGAAGTGCGGAAGGACGGCAGGAGACCGGCAGAGGGAGGCGAGGCCCGCACGCGGGCACACGCGGAAGGCCTGGCGTGTGGTTTACAAAATGGCGTTGCGGATGCCCTTCGAGGGCGGTGTGGACTACTGGCGCCCGACGGCCGTCGGCTCGCGCAGCCAGCCGTAGAGCGGGAACTGCTCGGCGAGCTCGAGGACCTGACCGCGAATCTTAGCCAGGGCCGCGGAATTGCCGCGGTTGTCCAGCACGAAGGCGATCCAGCCGCCGATGAGCTGCATTTCCTTCTCTTTCATGCCGCGGGTGGTGAGCGCCGGGGTTCCGATGCGGATGCCCGAAGGCTTGAGCGGCGGATTCGTGTCGAAGGGAATGGCGTTTTTGTTGACCGTGATGCCGGCTTTGTGGAGGGCGGTCTCGGCTTCGCTGCCCAGCATGCCTTTGGCAAAGACATCGACGAGCATCAGGTGCGTGTCGGTGCCGCCGGAGACGATTCGGTATCCCGCATTTGCCAGGGTTTCGGCGAGCACCTGCGCGTTGGCGACGATCTGCGCGGCGTATTCGCGGAAGCCGGGCCGAAGAACCTCGCCGAAAGCCACGGCTTTGGCGGCGACGATGTGCACGAGCGGTCCCCCCTGCTGGCCGGGGAACACGGCCTTGTCGACGGCCGCGGCGTGCTCCTGCCGGCAGAGGACGAGCCCGGCGCGCGGTCCGCGAAGGGTCTTATGCGTTGTGGTGGTGACGATCTGAGCGTGCGGAACAGGCGAAGGATGAACGCCGCCAGCGACGAGACCCGCAAAGTGCGCCATATCCACAATGAGGATGGCCGCGGCTTTGTCGGCAATTTCGCGCATGCGGGGAAAATCGAAGTGCCGCGGATAGGCGCTGCCGCCTCCAACGATCACTTTAGGTTTTTCCCGCAGAGCAGTTTTCTCCAGTTCGTCGTAGTCGATCGTTTCGGTGTCCTTCCGAACGCCGTAGGAGACCACGTGATAAAGCTTGCCGGAGAAGTTCAGCTTGTGGCCGTGCGTGAGGTGCCCGCCCATGGCCAGATCGAGGCCGAGGATAGTGTCGCCGGGTTGCAGCACAGCCATATAGGCGGCGGCATTGGCCTGCGAGCCGGAGTGGGGTTGCACGTTGGCATGCTCGGCGCCGAAGATCTGTTTGGCGCGATCGCGCGCCAGGTTCTCGACCACGTCGGCGTATTCGCAGCCGCCATAGTAGCGGCGGCCGGGGTAGCCCTCGGCGTATTTATTGGTGAACACAGTCCCTGCCGCCTCGAGCACAGCGCGGCTCACAAAGTTCTCCGAGGCGATCATCTCCAGACCGTCGTGCTGGCGGCGAACTTCGGCGTCAATGGCGGCGGCGACTTCGGGGTCGGCAACGGAGAGCGGCTGGGACATGAAATCTGGCATGGCTATAGGGTACAAGGTGCCGTGGACAGGGTATAGGGGCCGGCCGCTGATTCACTCGTGCGGAGGTGGAAGCGCCTCAGGCCACTGCACCACGCCGATCCTGCCGTCCGGAGCGACGCTGATCTCCGGACCATAGAGCCCGACCAGCTCGCGACGCCACCAGTCGCCCGTGGCACGCTTCTCCTGGAGCGTGGTGAACCAGTATTGCCAGAGCACCGCGCGGATGTATTTCGGCGGCTGAACGGGGAAAGGATTGCCGCAGAACAGCGAGAGCACGGCGGGATCGCCCAGCAGGAGCTTTTCCTCGGTGATGGGGACAATGCGGCCCTGGCCCTGCTCCCAGCCGGTCAGCGAGGCGAACCACAGATTCCAGTCGAAGCGCGGCTGGTACGGCGCGTATATGCCGGGCGCCCGATCCAGCGCCTGGGGCTTGTGGCAAAAGGGGTATGGCTTCCAGGCTGATCCGTCGTTCGACCCCTGGAATTCCACCTCATAGCGCCCCCGCGTCATCACCGCGAACAGTCCGTATTGGTTGGCGATGCGGAAGGGTTCCAGCGCTTCGATGGGAGTCGTGAAGAGAGGAAAATCATGCCACGGAAGCATCGCCAGCTCAGCCGCGGTGTCATAGGCGATCCAAAGCAGCAGCACAGCGGCCACGGCAAGGCGCAGAGCGCGCAGGTGGCCCCGCCAGCCGCGCGCATCCCGCGGCGACATCTCCGGAGCCGCGGCTGGTTCGCTGCTGAGGATGGAGAGCACGGGTTCAGCGCCAGGCGCGGGTTCAGCGGTAGCGGCGGCGGCCGCGTCGAGAGAATGGCGGAAGCGGCGCGGAACGAGCCAACGAACGCTGCGGTCGTCGAGCAGGAGGAAGCCGAGGACCAGGACCAGGTAGTTCAGGAACGCGTAGTTCGCGGTGAGGATGACGCCGATTTCCCAGGGGGTGACGATGAAGAACAGAATGAGGCGGAAACGGCGCGGCAAAAAGAGCATCCAAACGACGCCCAGCTCCATGACCAGCGTGCCGGCTGCGGCTCCGGCCTGAAACCAGTGAGGAAGGTGCTGGACGTAGTAGCCGATCCACGTGGGAAGGGGACCATTCTGGTAGTAGTGATCCATCGCGGTGAGGTGGCGCCATTCGGAGTCGCCCGAGAGCAGCTTGACCAGGCCGGATTCGAAGTAGATGCGGAACCACTCCCAGAGGAGGAGGAAGAGCGCGGCTCGTCGCGGCGGAGAATCCGTGCCCCAGCCGGGCCAGAAGCCGCGGGGCAGGAAGAAAAGGGCGAGAAAGCCGGCCTCCAGCAGCATGCCGTCGGACTGGTACTCGGAGAAGGTGGTTGCGGCGGCAACCCATGAGAGGAAGCAGACAAAGCAGATCAGAAAGGTGAAGCGCGGCCACAGGTTCACGAAAGCGGCGATGGAAGCGGCCAGCCCGATCCAGACGACGGCCATCATCCAGGAGGAGCTGGAGGAGATCCAGAACAGCGACGGAACATACCAGAAGCGCTCCAGCCCCGCGCCGGACAGCGAGTCCAGTAACTGGCCAGCCGGCAGAATGCCGTCCGGCCCGATCAGTCCCCGCGTCTGGAAAACGAGGGCGAGAAACGCTGAGAAGTAAATTGCGGCCAGGGCGCGCAGGAAGAACCAGCGCGGCACGAAACGGTTCCGCGGGCCGGCCTCGCCGGCGAAAAGCCAGCGAACGAGATTGCGCGGGGTGCGGTCCATGACAGGCAGGCGTGTGAGTCGATGATACGTCCCGGGGGCTCGTCAGGCGTGCCGGGGCCGCAGGAAGAGCCACACAACGGCGAGCAGCGTCACGAGCGCGATCAGGCACTGCGAGATGACGCAGTACAGGCACCACACTTCGAGCACATGAGCCTCAACGTTGCTCAGGTACAGAGCGAATCCGAGAGCGCCGAGGGAGAAAAGAAGCACCCAGACGCGCCGGCGGAACAAAGCCAGGAGCGCGATGAGAAGATAGCCGGCAATGCCGACAGCGGCAACCGGCAAGCCCGTTCGGGACGCTGGCCCCGGCAGGCTGCCGGGATGCAGATCGTCTCGCACATGCCACCAGAGGCCGTTGACAGTAGAAAAAGAGCTGTGATTCACCACGCCGCAGTCCCAGCGAGAATTAATGTCGCAGGGCTGGACTTTGTTCGAGTAATGGACCTGAAAGGCCAGAGAGGAAACGACGATTCCGGCGATAGCCAGAACAACAATGACGTAGCGCATGATGTTGGTCCAGTCTAACTCCAGTCGCTGTAGCCGGCGGCAACATTAGCGCCTTCCCCGGACGAGAAGACGATTGTGCACCTGCGACTTGAATCCGGGCGCGCAGCCATCGCGCGCTGCCATCGCTCGCTTTTACTGATAGCAGACCAGCAGGATGAAGAGGAAAATCCAGAAGACAGTCATGGCGTGCCAGTACCATGACGTGCAATCGAGCGCGATTTGCCGCATCTCGACCCGCTTGAACCGGAAGACCGCCACGAAGGCAAAGACGAGAGCAAACAGTCCCAGGAACAGGTGGAAGGCGTGCGCGCCGGTCACCAGGAAGAAGAAGTGGCTGTTGGGGTTGGTGGCGAAGTAGAGTCCCTGTGCGGAGAGTTGCTGCCAGGCGATCCACTGGCCGGTCAGAAAAAGTCCGCCGAGGAGGATGGTGGCCAGCAGCCAGGGAGCGGCGCGCTTCACCGCGGGCCGCCCGAGTCCGAGCCATTCTTCCATCACGTCGATCTCGTGGAAGAGCTGACGGCGCGCGACTTCGATCGTGAGGCTGGAGAGCAGGAGGATTGCTGTGTTGATCCAGAGGATGGGCGGAATCGCGAGGGGGTGCCAGTCGGAGACGAAGTTAGCGCCGGCATCGATATGGCCGGCGGTGGGGCGAACAAAAAATGCACTGACCAGCACCGCGAAAAAGACGAAGTCGCCAGCAAGGCCGGAAAGTACCGCCAGCCGGTAGCGCATCAGGAGCTCGCGAGGGCCGCTGTTGCGAGACGAATGGGAATCCCAGTTGTCGTCGCCGCCGCCGCCGCCTGTCGGCCGCCGGTCGACGGGCGGCTTACCGCCGTACCCGGTGTCCCGTTTTTCGACTTCGGCCTGATGACGAGTGAAGGTGGCTGGCATGGCCCACTCCGGTGATCTGTAGCTTACTCCGGTTTCAGGCCGGAAGGATATGGCGGAGCCAGTTCCCACTGCGGGAGGAAATCTTCGGTATCTCCCGAATTTGGGCCGTACAGGTACGGCTCGCCCCTGGTTCTAGGATGCGTTCCGGGGCACCATTCGTGCGTTGTGGCGCGCCAGGGATTTTCACCAGCGCGAACGCCTTTGCGGGCGCTGCTGAAAACATTGAAGAGAAAGATGAGTTGCGCCGCGGCCAGCGTCAGCGCCGCGAAGGTAATGCCTCGCTCCACCGGGATCAGACTGGGAAAAGACTCAACCGGCCCCGCCAGCTGCGCGTAATGCCGCGGTTCGCCGGCCAGGCCGGCAAAGTGCATAGGGAAAAACGTCCCATACGCCCCGATCAGCGAAACCCAGAAGTGTGCCTTGCCGAGCATCTCGTTCATCAGCCGCCCTGTAAGCAGCGGGTACCAGTAGTAGATGCCGGCAAAGAGGGAAAAGACGCCGGCCATCGCCATCACCAGATGAAAATGGGCGACGACGAAGAAGGTGTTGTGGAGATAGGCGTCCAGCGCCGGCTGCGCGAGGATGGGTCCGGTTAGGCCTCCCGCGATGAAGAACGAGATGAAGCCCAGCGTGAACAGCATCGGGGTGGTGAACCGCATGCGTCCGCGGAAGAGCATCGCCAGCCAGGTGAGCACTTCGGCGGAGCTGGGCACGGCAATGGCAATGGTGGTCAGGCCAAAGGCAGTTCCCGCGTAAGGGTTCATTCCGGAGACAAACATGTGATGGCCCCAGACGCCGAGACCGAGGAAACCGATCGTTAACGTAGCAACGACCATGACGCGATACCCGAGCACGGGACGGCGCGTGAAGTTCGCCAGCAGCGCGGAGGCAAGGCCCATGCCGGGGAGGATGGAGATATAGACCTCGGGATGGCCGAAAAACCAGAACAGGTGCAGCCAGAGCAACGGGGAGCCGCCGCCTCCGGTGCGGGCGATGCCGCTGATGACTTCGCTGGCGGGGATAAAAAAGCTGGTCCCGCAGTGGCGATCCGCGAACAACATCGCCGCAGCCGCGAACAACGTGCTGAAGGCAATCACGGTGAGCGCGGAACTGGTAAGCCACGACCAGACGGTGAGCGGAAGCCGTCCGAAGCTCATGCCCGGGCCGCGGCGCGCGAGGATGGTTGCGAGGAAGTTCGCCGAGGAGGCAACGGCGGCGATGCAGAAGAGTCCGATGGCGAAGAGCCAGCAATCCATTCCCGCGCCCTGGCCGGGACCGGTGGCGGCAATGGCGCTCAGGGGCGGGTAACTGGTCCAGCCGGAGATGGGCGCGCCCTGGGGAACGAAAAACGCGGCCACGAGGACGCAGAACGATGCCAGCGTGAGCCAGAAGGCCGCCGCATTCAGGCGCGGGAAGGCCATGCGGTCCGTGCCGATCTGGGCGGGCAGGACAAGGTTGGGGAACGCGCTCTGCGGCACGACGGTGAGGACAAAGAAAACCATCAGCGTGCCGTGCATGGTGACGACGGCGAGGTAGTCTTCCGGGCGAAGGATGCCGTAGAGCGGAAATGGCACAGTCGGCCAGACGCGATGGATGCGGATGACCAGGGACAGCAGGGTTCCGACAATGACGGCAGCCAGGCCGAGCAGCAAATACAGTATGGCCAGCGCGCGATGATCCGTCGTGAAAATGCGGCGGCCCAGGAATCCACGGGAAGGAGCGGCGGGTTGGGCTCGAGGCGCATTCATGGGCGGGACTCCACAGGGGCCGGAGAAGGCTCATCGTCGGCCGCTGTGGCCAGAGCCATGCGCTCGCGCGAGGCCAACCAGCTCCTGAACCGGGATTCGGTCACCACGCGCAGCTCCGCCTGCATCCGGCCATGCCCCAGCCCGCAGACCTGCGTGCAAAGGATTGGATAAACGCCGGGGACTTCGGGAGTGAACTGCAGATGGCCGATCATGCCGGGAATCGCGTCCTGCTTGAGACGCATGCCGGGTATGAAGAAGCCGTGAATCACGTCCTGCGAGCGCAGGCGCAGGTCGACGGGGCGGCCGGCGGGCAGAATCAGGATCGGCGAAACAATGTCGTCACGGCTGTGCGGATCGTTGGGGTCGAGGCCCAGCGGATTGCCGGCGGGCGCATTGACCAGCTTCGGAACGAGCTTGCCATAAACGCGATCGTCGCCGGGATAGCGGAAATACCATGCGAACTGGACGCCTGTGACTTCCACGCGGACAGCGTTGCGCGCGCCGGCCTGTTCGCGGCTTACGGCCCAGAGATGATGGCTGGTGACGAGCATGGCGATGTAGAGCGCGGTGATGGCGAGGAGGGGCAGCACGCTGGTCAGGAGAAAAGCAGGGAATGATTGAGGCTGCGGCGGGCGGGCAGCCGGCGAAGATCGGCGGCGCCGCGCTGCCAGCAACATCGCAAGAACGATGAGGATCTGCGACACCACGAAGAGCCAGAAGATCGCGTCGAGATTCCAGCGCAGCAGGTGGTCGAAGCGAATGCCGTGCAGCGCGCCGTTGGGCGGGAGCCATTTCATGGGAATCACCAGATTAGTGGAATGCCGCGGTCTGCGGGGAACTAAGGCACGATCTTGACGGATTCTCCACGGCGCGTATGCTGCGGGGGAAGAGGAAATGAGGCCGGGATTGAAGGCCATTCTGTTTCGCGAGTATGGCGGGCCGGAGCTTCTGGAGTGGGCGGAGACGGAGAAGCCGGTACCGGGTCCGGAGCAGATTCTGGTGCGTGTTCGCGCCGCAGCGGTGAACCCGCTGGACTGGCATTTTCTGCGCGGCACGCCCTATGGATTTCGGCTGGGGATCGGGTTGAGCAAGCCGAGGGACCCGCGCCTGGGCATGGATTTTGCCGGCGAAGTTGAAGCGGCAGGGTCCAGAGTCACGCGATTCCAGCCCGGCGACGAAGTATTTGGCGGCGATCGCGGAGCCTATGCGGAGTATTTGTGCGTCCCCGAGAAAGCAGCTGCGCGAAAGCCTGCGAACGTGACGTTTGAGCAGGCGGCCGCAACTCCGGTGGCGGGACTGACAGCCATGCAGGCTCTTCGCGATTACGGAAAGCTGCAGCCCGGGCATGCGGTCCTGGTCCACGGAGCGTCCGGAGGCGTAGGAACCTTCGTGATTCAGGAGGCAAAGCAGCTTGGAGCACGGGTGACGGCGGTTTGCAGCACGAGAAATCTGGACCTGGTCCGGGACCTGGGGGCGGAATCCGCAATCGATTACAAGCGCGAGGATTTCACGAAAAGCGGCAGACGATTCGATTTGATTGTGGATTGCGTCGGGGATCATTCTTTGGCGGATTGCCGGCGAGTGCTCGGCCGGCACGGGAGATATGTAATGGTCGGCGCGCCCCCGGGCCGATGGGTAAGCCCCATGGACAAGGCCATTGCGGCGAGGCTGCTGTCGATATTCGTGCCGCAGACGATGACGTGGATGTCAGCGAAAATGCGGGCCGATGACCTGAATGTTCTGGCCGGATGGCTGGCATCTGGAGCGGTGATGCCGTTGTTGGACCGGACCTGGCCAATAGCGAAGGCCGCTGAGGCGATCCGCTACGTCGAGACCCGCCGCGCGCGCGGCAAGGTGGTGCTGGTCGCCGGGGCAGGAAGCTGAGCCGGAGTCAGGGCCGGGTTAAACGCGCACGAACCAGATCGACGAATCGCCGATGGACCCTGCGGTCCTGCGAAAGCTCGGGATGAAATGTCGCGGCCAGAATGTGTCCCTGCTCGACGAGGACAGGGAACCCGTCGCGCTCCGCCAGAACCTTAACGCCCTCGCCGGTTTTCACGATGCGCGGGGCGCGGATATAAACCATCTCCAGCGGACTGCCGGGCAGCGCGGTGGCGGCCGTGTGGATGGAGGAGTCAATTTGCCGGCCGTAGGCGTTGCGCTCAACCGCCACATTGAGCGCGCCAAGGCTCGTCTGCGGGGGATGCGTGACTTCCGTGGCGAGCAGAATGCATCCCGCGCATGTGCCAAATGTCGGCTTCGTCTGGACGAATTCGCGGAGCGCGCCGAGAAAGCCGTCCCGCTCCAGAGACTTCAGAAAGGTCGTCGATTCGCCGCCGGGAATGATGAGCCCGTCGATCTCCGCCAGTTGTTCGGGCTTGCGGATGAGCACCGGCTCGGCTCCCGCCTCGCGCAGCGCCTGCGCGTGCGCGTCGTAGTCGCCCTGGATGGCGAGGACGCCTACGCGAGGACTCTCGTTTGGCCCTGCTTCGCTCTTCTTCATGTATTTGGAAATACGTTCAGCCCTCTGACCTGAGTAGTCCTCGAACCCACCCTCACCTCATCCGCCGGTCAGCACGTGGTCGTAACGATGATTGGAGGCTTGCGGCGAAGCCGCGTCCGCCCATGCGGCGAGCACTACCAGCCCCGGGTTTGAAGCAACTGCGATTCCTCAATCGCTGCCGCGGACAGGCCTTTCATCGTGCCCGTCACCTGCTCGGAGACTTCGGCCAGGATCTTGGGGTCGTTGAAGTGCGTGGTCGCGATCACGATGGCTTTGGCGCGCGACATGGCTTCCTCGCGCTCCCTGGGGTTCTTCTCGACGTCGAGCGGCGTGGCGCGCTCCTTCATGAAGATTCCCGAGCCGACGAAGATCGCTTCGGCGCCCAGCTGCATCATCAGGGCAGCGTCGGCGGGCGTGGCGATGCCGCCCGCGGAGAAGTTCGGCACCGGCAGCTTGCCGGCCTGCGCCACCATGCGCACCAGTTCATACGGCGCCTGGTGTTCTTTCGCGGCCGCGTAAAGCTCCTGCTCGGAGAGGACGGTGAGCGCCTTCATCTCGCGCACGATCTGCCGCATGTGCTGCACGGCGTGAACCACATCGCCGGTACCCGCTTCGCCCTTGGTGCGGATCATGGCCGCGCCTTCAGCGATGCGTCTCAGCGCCTCGCCCAGATTGCGCGCGCCGCAGACAAAAGGCGTTTTGAAGGCGTGCTTGTCGATGTGGTGCGCTTCGTCGGCCGGGGTGAGCACTTCGCTCTCGTCGATGAAGTCGACGCCGAGCTCCTGGAGGATTTGCGCCTCGGCGAAGTGGCCGATGCGCGCCTTCGCCATCACGGGAATGGAGACGGTGTCGATGATCTCGCGGATGAGCTTCGGATTAGCCATGCGGGCCACGCCGCCCTCGGCGCGGATCATCGCCGGCACGCGCTCCAGAGCCATCACTGAGACTGCACCCGCCTCTTCGGCGATGCGCGCCTGCTCGACGTTCATCACGTCCATGATGACGCCGCCCTTCAGCATCTCGGCCAGGCCGACCTTGAGGCGCAGCGAGGCGCCGGATGCGGGAGGGAAAATGCCGTTGGCGTTGTGGCTGTCTGCCATAGTGAGTCTCCTCGGAATCCGCCGAAAAAGGACCGGGCTCAAGACCGCGCCGGTACGGGCGGGAAATGATCCTGAAGCTGTATTTTAGCTTGCCTGCGGCCGCCCCGTCAGTCTTCCGCTGGACGGCGGAAGCGATCCGGATCGACAGCGACAAATACGGCAGCCCCGGTTGCCAGCACTTGTCCGGCGGCACCGGCGAGTTGCGCCTCGCAGTTGTGGCGGCGTCCGTGGGCGTTCAGATGCCGGGCGGTCAGCGTGAGCCGCACTCCCAGGGGAACCGGCCGGAGGTACTCGACGGACATGTGGCGCGTCATGGCAACGACGCCGCGCGCGCGGTTGGCCTTGCTCATGGCCTCATCCAGCAGCGTGGCGATAATGCCGCCGTGAGCGTGGCCGGGGGGTCCGGCGAAGCGGCGGGCGAGGCGCGGGTGGCAGACTATGCTGCCGTCCCCGGCGGTGAAAAATTTCAGCCGTAGGCCGGAGGGGTTCTCCAGTCCGCAGCCGAAGCAGCGGTTCAGCGCGCCATGCGCGAGCGGAGTAAGTTGTGCGGTGGGCATTGAGGTATGAACCAATGTACCCCCGCCAGGGGCGCGCGGTCCGCTCCCTGGTGCGCCGCGGCTCATGCGTGTTTTGTGGGCCTGGGTTTCAGTCCCACCAGCCGAGGCACCACCAGCAGCGTAACCGCGTAGATAAAGATGGATGCCGCAGTGAATCCCAGATGCCCGTGGCGCAGATCCTCGAAGAGCAGTTTGCCGGCCATGCAGGCCAGCGAAGTCCACGCGAGCCACAGAAGCTCGCGTCGCTGCTGGCGGGAACCCGTCCACGCCAGCAAAACGGTGAGTGCGCAGCCCGCGAGGGTACGCAGCACGGCTAAGTGCTCCGGTGCCGGAACTGCTCCCACCGTCACAGTTACCAGTCCCCACACGAGCAAAGCGGCCGCGGCGCTCAGCGCGAGACCGGCATGCAGCAGGCGAAGCAGGCGCAGAGGCCACCCGTCGCCGGCAACGCGGGAAATGGCCGCATAGCCGAACATCGCCGCGGCTGCGACAAGGTAAACGATCCACGCGGGCGATGCCGGGAACCGGCCTGCCAGAGCGTGCAGCGCCCACAGTAGCAGGCCGGAGAAAAACGCGGCAGCGAGCAGGAAGGTAAAGGCATGGAACTCCAGCGTCCGGCGCCCGGCCGCCACTCCGGCGACCGTGGCTGCGATGGCCAGCAGGGTGAGCGCCAGGGGCAGCCACAGCGGCGGCAGATACAGCCAGCAGCCCGCCAGCAGCAGGGCCGCGCTGCCCGTGGCGTAGACATGAAAGTTGCGCTGCGTCGATGAGTGCGCGAATCCAGCAAAGGCGACGGCGTATCCCGCAGCCGCCGCCACGATGCAGAGGAGACCGAGAACGCGAGCGCCGGGGCCGGACCAGAAGGCCAGCAATCCCCATACGGACAGCAGAAATGCGGCCAGCGTCTGGGCCGTCTCGAAGAACGAGATGCGGCGGCCGAGCAGCAGGGTCTGGGTGCTGGCGCTCCCGGCATAGATCAACAGCAGCAACGGCGCTAACGCGACCAGCGGGCCCGCGCCAATCGCCGGGTATTCCGCCCGCGAGGCGGCGGGACTGGAATAGATCCAGATGAGCGCGAAGATGAGAAAGTCGGCCGCCGCGGCGACCAGCGGCCGCACCCTTAGGGTGCGATGGCGCGCTGCGGCAATCTCGCCCACGGCAGCCATGACGAGCAGCGCCGCCAGAAACGCGGTGAGATCGTGGACCGCGAGCGCCAGAGCCACAGCGGCCAGACTGGCGGCGCCTTCGGCGACCCAGGCGATCTCGGCGAAATGGCGCTTCCAGGCCAGCGCCGAAGCGGCGATCACGAAAGCAGCGAGTACGCCGGCGGTGGCGCGAGCCGGCAGGAAGGCGAAGCGAAGCGTGAGCTCCCACAGCATGGGAAGCAGAATGATCGCCGAGGTGCCGGCCCATGCCACGCTGGGCAGCCAGGTCCTGGCCCTGGTGGCGGGAATCAGCCAAAAGAAGGCATAGAGGATTGCGAGCACAACGACGGGAACGCGGGGGAGAGCGCTCGATTCCGCCACCGCGCGGAGAAGATACGCTCCGGCAACGGCCAGCATCGCCTTGCCGAGGATCGAGAAAACGCCTGCTTCGGCGTGCAGAGCGGATGCCGCGGCCTTTGTGGCTGCAATTTGCGGCGTCGCCGCTGTCGGCTGCGGCGGTGCATGCCGGCTCAGCTCGAGCGCCGAGACACGGCGCTCCAGGGCTTCCATCCCATCCATCAGCCGCTCGATCGTTTCGGAAAGATCGTTCATCGTCCTCTCCGCTGCAGGTAGACCGGCCTGCCCGGCGCCCTAATCGCCTGTGACGGCCAGGGCCTCCGCGTCCGGCTGCTCTTTAGTCCAGGGAGGTAGCAGTTTCACGAGCGCCGCCAGGATGAACAGCGGCAGGATGGTCAGCCCGACGGAGACCAGCAGGCCCTCGCGCGTGGCCAACGCCATCTTGTAAGTCGTGTACCCAAGAAAGCTCTTCGAAAAGAGCTGCCCACCAATCACCACATTCCAGCGCATGGCAAAAATGCCGATGAGGGCCAGCGATCCGGAAACCGCGTAGATGCGTTTGCGGGACGCCGCAGTAAGCTTCGCCGCCTGCACCAGCCCCAGCAGCACGATCGGCACCAGCGTCCCCAGGCAAATCTGCAGGATGACCTGCGAGAACCAGAGCTTGGTGTGCACCATGAAGTCCAGGCTGCGGAAGGACTCGTCGGCCTCGTAGATGCGGTGGATCAGGTCAAGCATTTCCAGGCTGAAGTCGATGATGAAGGTGTAGAGCATGTACTGTGCGATCGTGTCCACGCACTTCATGTCGATCGGCTGGCTGCGCAGGCGCGAAGTCGCCATGTAGATCAGCATGACAGCGGCAATGCCGGAAACCATGGCCGAAAAGATAAAGACGACCGGCATCAGCGGCGACGACCACCAGGGATTGGCCTTAATGGAGCCGAAGATGAATCCCACATAGCCGTGCAGCAGGAATGCCGACGGAATTCCGATGAGCGTGACGAACCAGCCCACCCGCTCGTCGATGTGCAGAGCCCGCTCGCTGACGTTGCTGGAGCCGAGAGTGAGGACTTTGTAGAACAGCCTGCGCCAGCCGCGGGTGGTTTGCGAGAGCGCGACGATGTCGGCCCGGTAATCCAGCCAGATTTCGACAGTGAGGACGGCCATCAGATACCAGAGATAGACGAAGCCGAACATTGCCATCGCCGAAGTGCGATGCGGCGTCATATACATCTCGAGCGAGCGCTCCGGATGGCCCAGATGCAGCTGCAGGGGCAGCGGCGCGACGATCAGGAACGCGAGCGCGGTCAGCAGCGCGAGCCGGTATGTGGGCTTCACGGCCTCGACCCGGAATACGCGCTCCAGCGAAGCCAGAATGAACGCGCCCGCCACCAGTCCGGTGATGTATGGGTAGAGAACGATGAGCACGCTCCAGTAGAGCGAGACCTCGTTCGGATACATGTAACCTTCCACGCCAGGCATAGGTCCCTCTCTCCTCTCTGCCGCTACCGCACCGAGCCGTCCAGCTGGTTGTAGAAAACCTTGGCGCCGGTGGCCATCTGCGGCTTGAGCACCTGCACGCTGTGGGTCTTCAAGAACGCGTGGATCGGGTCATTCGGGTTTTTGAGGTCGGCGAGTTGGCGCGCGCCGGTTGGGCAGACTTCGCAGCAGGCCGTCGTCAGCCCTTTGGTGATGCGGTGATAGCAGAGCGTGCACTTATCCGCGACGCGCTTTTGGGGATGGATATAGCGGCAGCCGTACGGGCAGGCTTGCACGCAATAAGCGCAGCCCATGCAGTATTTCTGGTCCACCAGCACCACGCCGTCCGGACTGATGAATGTCGCGCCCACCGGGCACACCTGCGTGCAGGGCGAGTCAGCGCACTGGTTGCACAGCTTCGGCACGAAGAAGTACTTGCCGTCCGGGTCTTCGGCCACGGACGGGAAGCCTTCCTTGCCGCCGTCGGGCGAGATCACCTGCGGATTGGCAAGGTTCCAGTCGTCCACGTGGTACCGCTCCACCCAGGTGCGGAAGAAGCCGTCGGGCACGTCGTTCTCTGCCTGGCAGGCACGCACGCAGTTGCCGCAGCCGATGCACTTCGGGATGTCTATGAGCATGCCCCACCAGTGCCCGGTCATCGTGTAATTAGGCGAGGCTTCGGGTGTTCCGGCGAGGACGGACTCCCATGCCACCGCTGCGGCCGGCAGCAGGAGCATCAGATGGCGGCGGGTGATGTTCATTTCGAGCCTCCCGCGGCAGCGATTGCAGGATTGTGGGGCTGATGGCAGGTGTTGCAGGGAACCCCGCCGGCATGCTGTTCCGCGTCGACCTGGGGGAAACTCTTTGGCCGGGCGGCGCTGGCGGCATGGCAGCGCACGCAGAGCGTGGCCACGTCCGGCTTACCGGGATCGATCGACGGGTCGGCGGCGTGTTTCGCCAGCGGGCCATGGCAGGCTTCGCAGTTCACATGCGCGTGCATCCCGGCGGCCTTGGTCCGGGCGATGTCGCTGTGGCAGATTTCGCAGGTCTGATGGCCGGCATAGTGCAGCGGTTTGGCGGCGATTTCCGCAATGGCCGCGCCGCGGTAGTGTCCATACTGCCCAAAACTGTGCGGAACCACCGCCGCCCGAATCACCAGAAACGTCAGGGTGCCGGCAAGGTAGACGCCCGCCAGGCGGAAAAGATGTCCCGCATCCCGGAAGATGCTCATGAAAGCCGTTCCCCTTTACGGGAATGCCGCGGGCGCACAGCGGCGAGATCGAATCGAGCCGCGAGCATTCATTGAGTCATGATGAGGGAACGGGATGTACACCTGTATGTGCTCGCCGTCACAATCCGCGGTAACGGGATCGGAACCCAGGTCAGAAGAGGCCGGGCACCAGGGCCGGGGTATGGCGCGCGTATTCGCTGTATGCCGGGCCAAATTTTTCATGCATCCACTGCTCTTCGATCCGCAGCTTGTACCACAGGGAGACGAAGATCAGCGCGAAAGCGACAGCTCCGCGGTACTGGATTGTGGCAAAGCCGGTCCCTGCGAAAGCTGTAAGGAGGCCAGTGTAGATGGGATGCCGCACCAGCGCATACGGGCCGCGGGTAATCAGCTCATGTCCCCGCTTGATGGTGACCGAGCGGCTCCAGTTTGTGCCGATCGTAACGCGCGCCCAGACGGCGAACAGCAGCCCTGCGACGGTGATGCCCGCTCCGGCGAAATAGCTCCAGAGCGTGACGGGCATGAAGTTCTGATAGAGCCACGGCACCGGGATGTTATTGAAGACCAGCAGCGCAATGGCCGCCAGAAAGAGCAGCGATCGGATCGCGCGGGAAAGACCCGGCTCTGTGCGCTCCGCGCCTTTTACGGTCACTGCGGCAATTTGCCAGTAGAAGAGATAGCAGAGCCAGGCTGCAGGGAAGAACCAGCGATAGAACCAGGCCATGGGGCGCTCCTGCGACTGTGCTGACAGCGTACTATGCGGATCGCCCGGGTGGGGCCCCGGCAAGCCCCCGCCAGGTGACAAGCGTGATGCCTGGGATCTGCTCCAGCAGTGCGGCGTGCTCCTGCGCCCGCGAGGCCCGCAACCGCGTCGCGACCCGCTCCAGGTGCTCATCGGGATGGCCCGGATGGCAGACCAGTTCCCATGTGTCCGGGCCGGGAGGCAGCGCCCCCAGCAGGCTGCGCAGCGCTCCCGGAACGTCGGCGGTTCCGGTAGCCAGTACTCCCAGTGTTCCAGCCGTTGTGGCAAGTCCCGCCTGGCGGACGAGGCGCAGGAAGGTGTGCCGCCAGCCGCCGGCGAGTGCGACTTCAATACGGCGCAGGCCGAAAGCCGCTGAGGCCGCGCGGCGAGCCCATGCCGGCTCGAATGGATTGCGGATGGCTGCAATTTGGCAGGCCCGCGCGGCCTGAAGGAGCGGGCGCATTACTCGCGGCAACAAATGAGTGTGCTTGTGCGTGTCTACATGTGAAACGCGCAGGCCCGCGTCCTGGAGCCGTCGAATCTGCGCCGTTGCTTCGGACTGGATCTCCTCAGCTGAAATACGCCCCAGCTGCAGATCGGCGGCGAAGCGGCCCAGCGAAGCTCTGAACGTCTGGCCGCTCGGGCACAGGGATGGAATCTGCGCTGGCTGGAGAGCGGGAACGCCATCCACCAGCTGAACGTGACAACCGACTTCAAGCGTCGGCGCAGCGCGCGCCAGGGCAACGGCTTCATCGAAGAACCCACCAGTCGCCATCAGCGTCGCGGAGGTGAGCACTCCCGCGCGGTTCAGTTCCACCACCGACCGGTTCACGCCCGGGGTCAGTCCGAAATCGTCGGCATTGATGATAAGTGGCACGGAAAGCTGGCTGTGTAGTTATGGTTTCGCGTTGCCGCCGTAGACCGCCGGGTTCAGCGCCGGGTCATTGTACATCTTAAGCTGGCGGTAGACCTTGAAGCGGCGAGTGCCGGCCAGGGCATCGGCCCAGAGGTGGTCGAGGCAGGCGATGAGATCCTCGCGCTGTTCGGTAAGCAGCGCGAGGCGCTGACGATTGCGCTCGGCGTGGCCGGCTGGAGCGTTCTGACGATCAATCTCCTCCTGGGTGTGGTAAATCTTCAGCGCCAGGATGCTGAGCCGGTCGATCATCAGCCCAGGGCTTTCGGAGTTGAGCGGGGCACCCGAGGAGCCTGCCGGGCCCGCTGCGGTGAAAGCTTCGAGGAGAAGCAGGTCGCAGTGCTCCGCCAGATCGTTACGCCGCTGATTGATGCGGTCGATGGCCCGCTTCACTTCGGCGAGATCGTGATCCGCAGCGTGAGGAGCGCGGGCCCGATCCTCAGTATGCCACAGCTCGAAATTGGCTCGATGCTGGGCGACGACTGTTTGCAGGAAAGGCTGGGTGGCCGCGGAGTTTGTCTCCAGCGGCGGATCGGCCCCGGCGTCGCGATGCCACAGCGCGTTGGCTCGATCCTGCAAATTGGCGATGGCGCGCGCGGAGAGTGCGAAGTCCGGAGTCATGCAGGAATCAGGGTATAGCGTTTAGGGTATACGGTGTAGCATTCACGGACCAGGAGACAGCGTGGCCGGATCGTTCGATTTTCCGCACAGAAGATATAACCCACTGCGGCGCCAGTGGGTACTGGTATCGCCGCAGCGCACCGCGCGTCCCTGGCAGGGCGAGGTCGGCAAGGCGACCGGATTCCCGGAGGTTCATCACGATCCGGAATGTTACCTCTGCCCGGGGAATCGTCGTGCCGGAGGGCAGATCGCGCCTTCCTACGAGAGCGTGTACATTTTCGACAACGATTTTCCGGCCCTCCTCCCGCATTCTGCCGCTCAGGAAGGCGGACCCGCGCAGGCCGAGTCAAACCCCGAGATGGGGGGCCTGCTCCTCGCTCAGCCGGAGCGCGGGCGTTGCCGCGTGGTCTGCTTTCATCCCGACCACAGCCTGACCCTCGCGCGCATGGAACCTCGCTCCATTCGCCGCGTTGTGGATGCCTGGGCCGAGGAGTATCGCCTGCTGGGGGAGGAGTTCCGCTACGTCCAGATCTTTGAGAACCGCGGTGCCCTCATGGGCGCCAGCAATCCTCACCCGCATGGGCAAATCTGGGCAACGGAGCATATCCCCGATGAACTGGTTGCCGAAACCTCAGCGCTGGAGGACTACCGCGGCGCGCATGCCGCCTGCCTCCTCTGCGACTATGGCGGGCGCGAACAACTCGAGGGGCTGCGGGTGGTTTGCCGGAATGAGAGCTTTCTGGCGGTCGTGCCCTGGTGGGCGGTCTGGCCATTCGAGACGCTGGTACTCGCCAGGCGGCACCTGCGCTCGCTCCTCGATTTTGGGGACGTCGAGCGCGACGCGCTGGCCGACATCCTGAAGCAGTTAACTACCCGCTACGACAATCTCTTCGAGACGAGCTTTCCGTACACCATGGGGTTCCACCAGGCACCGGGCGATGGCCAACCGCACGACGAATGGCATTTCCACGCGCATTTCTATCCGCCGCTGCTGCGCTCAGCGACCGTGCGCAAATACATGGTTGGATTTGAAATGCTCTGCATGCCGCAGCGCGACATCACGCCGGAAACGGCCGCCGAGCGGCTGGCGGCAGTGCCGGAGAAGCATTTTATGGAAAGGTAATGGTGAGCCTGCTGGGACTCGAACCCAGGACCCACGCCTTAAAAGGATGTTAGTGGCACTTCTGCACCGTGCTGCACGCCGTTGCATGAAATCGCAAGTCGCCAGTATTCACAAGGGCTTTATCGCATCGTCTCACGCCGAGTCGTCGCAGCCGCTTGCATTGAATACGCCTTTGGCGTATCACAAACGTATCACATGGTCGAGATTTTCTCGTGGGCGATGGTCCTGACGAGAGTGTGATACGGAGTGTGATACATGGCGAGAAGGCCAGCTCCCGTGAGCGGCGTGTATGAGAGAACGCCGGGTCGCGACATCTGGTCCGCACGAATCCGTGTGAACGGGAAGCTGGTGCGGAAGAGCTTCGGGCGAGGGCCAAGGGGGCGAGCCGATGCAATCGCGTGGGTGGAGAAGGCACGGACGATCAAACGAACAGGGGAGGGGGTCCTGCCAGCGACGGCCAAGCGCCCCATCATGACCACCGCGGAAGTTGCCATCCTCGGTGACATCCACGCAATCACTGTTGGCCGGCTATGCGACGAATTCGATCGCTACGTGAGAGAGCACCCTGAGGAATACCGCGACCAGACCAATCCTCCCAAGCGCACCGCGGAAATCAGGGAGAACTTCGGCGACCGTGCCGTGGCGACTCTCAAGCCGTCCGAGATCGAGGACTGGCTCGACAAGATTCAGAAACAGCGGAGCCTCGCCAATGGGACCGTCAACAAGATGCGTGGCACTTTTTCCATGCTCTTCAAGCATGGAAAGCGGAGGGATCTCGTCAATGTGAATCCTGCGGCAGATGTTCCCCTGCGCGATGTGGGTCATTGCATCATCGAACGCTTCCTCAGTGCCGAAGAGGAGAAGCGGCTGCGGGAGGTTCTCCAGAGGAAGATCGACTCCCACGATCCCTTCAAACAGCCGGAGCTACGAAAGCAGGCCATTCACAGGCTGCTTGAATTCGAGGTGTCCCTGAAGTCGGGGATGCGCAGGTCGGAGCAATACAACCTGCGATGGGGCGATGTCGATTTTGACAGGCGCATCATGCGCCTGCGGCAAACGAAGAATGGAAGGCCACGCAACGCTTACATAATCGACGACGTCGCGGTCGCGTTGCAGCAATTGCGCGACCTCGATCTGGAGCGCCGGGACCGGTCAGCACACCAGCCGAATAGGTCACCGGAAGACGTGGTCTTTGCGAAGGCCGAAAACAAGAAGTGGTGGCAGGCCGCTCTGGACGATGCGAAAATCAAAAACTACCACTGGCATGATAACCGGCATACTTTCTGCTCAAGGTTGGTGCAGGCTGGCGTGCACCTGAAGGTTGTCCAGGAGGCTGCGGGTCATGCTTCAATCGCATCAACCATGCGGTATGCGCATTTCGCACCATCGCAGGTGGTGGATGCGATGGCCGTCCTTAATGCGAAGCCGAGGCGATCAGGCGCCGCATGACTGCGGAAGTAGCACCAATCGTTCTCGGAAGTTTTCGGAAAGCAGCAGACAGAGCCTGCTGCATTCCCGGAAACGCACGACAATATAAAATGTTATATAATTAAATACAGCCATGAAGGATCGCAGCGAACGTCAGCCAGCGGAGATTGAGTGGGAGGGTGACTCAAAGGAGATTCTGAGCAGCTTCCCTCATGATGTGAAGGCTACGCTCGGATTCTCGTTACGGCAGATTCAGAACGGGGATCGCCCTCGCTGCTCACACCGCCCTATGACTTCAGTCGGCCAAGGCGTGTGGGAACTGAAAGATGGTGACGAACGGACTTGGTATCGCCTGATGTACTTGACGCGGATCGGCGGCACTATCCACGTCCTGCACTGCTTTGAGAAGGACAGTAGAAAAACAGACAGGCGCGATCTGGAGGTTGCGAAGGCCAGGCTGAAGGAAATCCGGCAACGACTGCTGGATAGGAAATAGAGCACATCGACCAACCGGAGTGGTCAAAATGAGCAAATCAAATCACATCACCACGGGCGACGTTCTGGACGACCTGGGATTCTCCAGGTCGGAAGCATCGGCCCTGAAGATCAAGGCCTCGATCATGGAGGCGATCCTGGCGGAAATCGACAGGCGCGGCTTTACTCAGCGCCAGCTTGTGGACCTGTTGGATGAATACCAGCCGAATGTCAGCAACCTTCTGCATGGCAGGATCAGCAGGGTAAGCATCGAAAAGCTATTGGGCTATGCGGACCGGCTCAGAATGCACAGCAGGATCGAGCTGCGTCCGCCTGCCAGGGCTAGCCGGCGCAAACCGGCGAAGCATACCTCACGAAAAGACGCAGTGTACGCGTAGCACCACCGCGACCAGCTATCCGACCTTGCGCCTCGGGTGATCGGATCGGGCGAATTTGTGAATCTCCTCGACTGGGATCAGCACGCGATTATCGATTCTCCTCGTCAACATCCGCCCATCCGCAATCATGTAATCGAGCTTGCGGATGCTGATGGTCAGCATCTCCGCAGCCATTTTGCGACTGACGAGCAGTTTCGCGTTCGGCGGCACGCTCGCTGTGGCAGGCGGTTTGCGCGTCCCGCCTTGTCGCCTTCGCGCCCGCAACTCCTGATCTGTAGACTCTGCTGCTATCGCGGGCGAGGGAGCGCATGGATCGCGAGGCGGGGCTGGAATGGCAGGCGCGTGGTCGCCGTCAATCTTGACGAGGGGATCAACCGGAGCGAATAAGGAGAGCTGTGTCTATCTTATCGTGCGAGCCGTGAGCGCATTGGCAAGATTGTGCTCGACCGTATCTACCTGTGGCGCTGCAATGGAACCAGTCGCGAATGGAAGTTTGTAAGAGAGTTGTCCCCAATTGTGACGCCGCCGGATTACAATCGTCTACTCCCGGGAAAAGTGCGCCTTGGCGATGAACGATCGTCGCGCGTGCTTGAGATTCTTCCCGATCGGGAAATCCAGAATTATGTTCAGGATATTGGACTGAGCGTTGTTCCGCGCGGCTATCAACTTAGAGATCGAGCTCAGTCGCCGAATTTCCGATTTTATGTTGTGAGATCACTCAAGAAGTTCCAATGGGATCCATGGATTATTGATGACAGTGGTCGGTATAACAACATCGTTGTTGCCATGCCAGACGGGGTTGTACTTATACCGGCGAATGGTGGCATAACTAGGCTCCGCAATGCTGCTCAGCTTGCCGCGATACTGTCCTGTGAGGTGACGAAAGTTATACAGCAATATTCCTACCGTGCGCACTTGGTGACGGGGAATACTGCGGAGCCATGGATGGGCGAGGCGTTTGGCGAGTGGGAGGATGAACAAGGACTCCGTATTGGTATCCATGAGATGTATCTGGCCGGCTACGATGTCCGCGAGGCGCCGAGTGCCTGGGCGGTGGCGCAGGGAAAGCCCGTCGAGAACCCCGTCATCAATCATAATGATTCGGACGCGGCGATTCCCTGGTATACCGCTTATGCTTTCAATTACATTAGCGACTATTACTCTGATATCGACTACAGCAAACTGAAGCGCGGCCGGGCGGAGTACGCGCAGTTCCTGACGGAGTTGCGCCAAGCTGATCCAAGTGCTTTTGACGACAAGAACGCTGCTGCCCATGAGGCAACCAGGTGATTGGCCGATACAATGTTGGCCAGTGCCGATGGAACGTATCGCTCCACGCGAACGGCTAACGCTCAACCGGAAGTAGAAGATCGGCGGAGAAAAGTGATCAAAGCGGTTCCATTCGCGGCAGATGCCGACCTCCCTCGATTGCCATTCCTCAACGCGGGGGTCTGCATTTCGGCGCTTGGTATGCTGTCTCAAAGCCACGGTTCGTTGAGTTGCTGGTGAAGGCATGTTTCCCGAGAAGAGGCTGATTGTTCATTGGCTGCTCCTGCCGGGGATGTTCCTCCATTGCGCCATCGCTGGTGCGTCTGGGCGGACATCTGACCTGGCCCCGTTTTTCGTCCAATTGACTATACGAGATTCATAGTCGTCGTCGGGGCTGTGGGAAAGTGGGAAACGCCGCAGGCGTTTTCCAAGCGGGCGCAGCCCGCGTCTTTTCCACCGCCCTGTTGCTGCCATCGCCGCGCAAAGTCATCCGGGCTGAGATAGCCCAGCGAGCTATGCGGGCGGCGAGAGTTATATTCCGCTTTCCACGCCGATACCTTCCGCCGCGCATCGAACAGGTTCCAGAACCAGCTTACGTTCAGGCACTCGTCGCGCAGCTTCCCGTTGAAGCTTTCCATACCTCCGTTCTGGGTTGGTTTTCCCGGCTGGATGTGAATCAGGTCGATCTTCCACTCGATGGCCCAGGCGAGGAAGTGGCGGCTGGTCAGCTCCGGGCCGTTGTCACAGCGAATCGCATGGGGCTTGCCGTGGGCGGCCATCGCTCGTTCCAGTTCTCGCGTGACCCGCCGGCTGGGGAAGCTCGTGGCCGCTTCCAGCACGCGGGCCTGCCGGGTGAAGTTATCTCTCACCCCCAGCACCCGAAATCGCTGTCCGGCCGCCGTGACATCGCTGGCGAAATCCAGAGCCCACTCCTGGTTGGGCGCTGTCAGCACGGGCCGCGGCGCCAGCGTCCGCCGCAGATGCCTGCGCCGCGTACGTTTCACGTTCAGGCCCAACAACGAGGGGTCGCTGATCGGCCTTACGGACAGTTCCAGTGTCTCTTATTGGGGCGGCTCCGAACGGCTCAGTGTACCTCGGTCCGCTCAGCGGTGGGACGGTTGCAGGAGCCGTCAACGCGCTGCCTGGCGGCAGCTATTCTGTGACCGCTCATTACGCCGGAAACGTTCAATTCGGC
>DAHUYD010000031.1 GCA_027315385.1 Acidobacterium sp. | reverse complement strand
CTTCTTCGGAGTGCCCTCCCGCGTGACGCCGAGCATCAGCACGTTGTAGCCCGCTCCTTCGAGAAGTTCGGAGAGAATCTGGCTCGGATTGCCCGGTCCGTAGTCGCCGAAGACGCGCTGATCCTGATTCAGTCCGCTGATGGACATTCCACCCGACTTGCCGAGCTGATCGAGAATCTGAACCAGGCTGGAATTGTCCGCCTTCACCGCGAGCTTGCCCGCGGAGAGTGTGATCGTGGCCGGTTTGGCGGGCTGATTCAGCGGCCTCAGGGGCGGGGGAGCGGCCGGAACCGCGGCTGCGGCGCGGACCTCGGCAGCCGTCGGCTTCTTTTGCGCGCGAACACGCGCCTTGCGGTGATGGACAGGTTGAACCGGCCGATGAGTTGATTGCGCCGGGCAGGCCGCCGCAAGCGCCAGGATCGCGATTCCCGCCCAGGCGCCCTTTCTCGAAATGCTTCGGAAGAGCATCGAACTCCGGTGGGCTTGCAGAGCGAGCGAACCGGGCACCTGACTCGCCTTGCAGCCTATGTACTAGACTAGCAGTGTTTGCATTCCGCTCACGACCGTGCGGGAAGGGAAGACCTTGATGTACCGGCGCTTGGTGAGATTGCTGGCTGGCCTTATGCCTTTGGCTCTCGGCGTTGCCGCACACGCGGTCTCCTGCACCACGGAGTCACAGATGACGGCGGCGCAGCGCAACGGCCTGGAGCAGGCGGCGCTGAGGCTTGCCGATGACTTCCAGACGGGGAACCTCGCCGCGATCAAAGCGCAAACGCTGTCCAGTGTCGCGGCCAAATTCAGCGGCATCGCGGATTCAATCCAGGCGATCCAGCCCTTTCTGCGGCATGCCACCCTCACCGCCGACTCTCTCTACCTGCTGACTGCCACAGATCTCACCGCCGCGCAGGAAGCGCAGTTCTTCTGCGGAGTGCCAGGCTCGCCGCTGATCGTCACGCTGACGATTCCCAGTCTGCCGCCCGGGCAGTATGCTCTGGCGATCGTGCATGCCACCGGCGTCGAGCACCCACAGCAGGTTTCCGTGATCCTCTCGGAGGAATCGGCCGGGGGCGGATGGAAACTCGCCGGCTTCTTTAGCCGGCCTATGACCCTGGGCGGCCATGATGGCGTCTGGTTCTGGCAGCAGGCGCGCACCTGGGCCCAAAAGAAACAGAATTGGAATGCCTGGTTCTATTACCAGACAGCCCAGTATCTGCTGAATCCCGTCGATTTCCTCTCCAGTCCCAACCTGCAGAAGTTGCGGCGCGAGGCCGAGGGCGTGGAGCCCGGCGGCTTGCCCGGAGCGCAGCCCATGCCCCTGAACGGCGACCGTCAGAGCTTCGAAGTCACCAGTCTGCACACCGGCGAGCTGGCCGGCCAGCTCGACCTGGTCGTGAACTTCGAAGGAGCGCCGGAGAAGGATCCGGTAGCCGCGCGCGCGGAGGTGACGGCCGTCATGCGAGCGCTCCTGCACCAGCATCCCGAACTTGCCTCCGCTTTTCACGGCTTGTGGGTTTATGCCACTCCCCCGGGCGGCCAGCCTCCCTTTGCGCTCGAGCTGCCCATGAGCCAGATACAGGATTCCATTTCCCCCGCAGCACAACCGAACACAACCAATCCACGAAAGCAGACAGGTTAGATCTTCTGGGCATGGCCAGACCAATGGAAAAAAATTTCAGTGAAGCGGTCGAGGAAAGGCGCGCGACACCGAGTTTCGACGGCGAACCGATCCCGGATGCGGACCTGAAGACAATTCTGGAAGCCGGATTGAAGGCTCCCAGTGGCTACAACCTCCAGCCCTGGCGTTTCGTCGTGGTGCGGACGCCCGAGCAGCTCCGGCGCCTCCGCGCCGCCAGCTTCAACCAGGCCAAGGTGGAGGAGGCGTCTGTGGTGATCGTCGCCTGCGGCGACAAGGATGGCTGGCGCACCGATATGGAGGAGATGATCCGCATGGGCCGCGAAAACGGCATGACGGAGAACTACGCCGCCCAGGCCAGAGTGAATATTCCCGAGTATCTCGGCAATCATCCGAATCTGACAGCGTGGCTCAACCGTCACGTCATGATCGCGCTCACCACAATGATGTGGATGGCGGAGGTGCTCGGCTACGATACCGCTCCCATGGAGGGATACGAGGCGGCCAAGGTCTGCGACGTACTGCGGCTGCCACTCAGCTACGAGGTGGTCGCCCTTCTCGGCATCGGCCATCTCCAGGGCCCCGATAAATTCAACGGCGGCCGTTTCAGCATGTCGCACACCGTCTTCGACGGCGAGTACGGAAAGCCGATCCGCTGGTGAGACGCGAGTATCCCGACGCGCCCATTGCCGGGGTGGGCGCCGCGATCCTGCGCGGCGGCGATCCCCCGTCCGTCCTTCTGATTCGCCGGGGTCAGGAACCGCTGAAAGGCGAGTGGTCGCTGCCCGGAGGCGCCGTGGAACTGGGCGAAACGCTGGAAGAAGCGGTGCGCCGCGAGGTGCTGGAGGAAACCGGTCTCGCCGTCGAGCCTGCCGGTATTATCCAGGCTTTCGACCGCATCTCCCGCGACGCGGGCGGCCGCGTTCGCTACCATTATGTGCTGGTGGATTATCTTTGCCGCGTCACCGGAGGCTCTCTGGCCTGTGCCACGGATGCTCTGGAAGCGCGCTGGGCGGGACTCGACGAGTTGGATGGTCTGACGCCATTCACGGTCGAGGTGATCCAAAAGGCCGTACAGATGGCCGCGGCCCACATCTAATCCACGGGCATGCGCGGAGGTCCGGAACGAGTATGGCTACAACGGCAGCGGCCCCGCAAAAGCGGCATCGGTTCTGGCGACGGCTTCGCTGGCTTCTTCTCGTCGCTATCCCATTTGTTGCCGCACTGCTCTTCTTCGCCTTGTTGCGGCCGCTGACGCTCCTCGTTGCCGTCACCCAGGCGAGGCTCTGGCTCCATGGCATCCACAGCGAATACATGGACATCCCCTTCGCCGGATCGAACCGCGTCCGCATTCACTACTTTGAAGGCGGCTCCGGCGAGCCAATCGTGCTCGTCCACGGACTCGGCGGCCGCGCGGAGGACTGGGCGAACCTCATGCCCTCGCTGGTAAAGGACCATCACCGCATCTACGCCCTCGATCTGCCCGGCTACGGACGCTCCGCATGGCCGCGCAACGCAGACTACTCCATCGCCGAAGAGTCGCAGGCGGTTGAAGCCTTCATGAATAACCTGCACCTGACGCGCACCGATCTTGCCGGCTGGTCCATGGGCGGGTGGATCGCCATGAGGGTCGCCCTCGACCAGCCGCGCCGCATCCGCCGCCTGATCGTCTGCGACAGCGCCGGCATTACCTTCAGCCTGAATTGGAACACCGCGCTGTTTGAGCCGGACACGCCCCGTAAGCTGCATGATCTGGACGATCTGCTGTGGCCCACTCCGGCCCCCCGGGTACCCGCATTCATCCAGCGTGCCATCTTCCGTTACGTTGCTCGGCACGGGTGGGTGGTCAAACGCAACATGGATTCCATGCTGACGGGCAAGGACCTGCTCGATCGCAGGCTCGGCGGCCTCAGGATGCCGATGCTCATCATCTGGGGACAGCAGGACCACCTGCTTCCCGTTTCGATGGGCGAACAGATTCACCGCGATGTGCCTCAGTCGGAGATGGAAATCTTTGTTGGCTGCGGGCATCTGGCCCCGGAGCAGTGCGCCGGCCGCATCGCTCCGGTGTTCAACGGATTTCTCGACGAGCCGGCTCCCATGCCGGGTCGCGAAGCCGTCGT
>DAHUYD010000063.1 GCA_027315385.1 Acidobacterium sp. | reverse complement strand
CTCCATGAACGGGTCGCCCACCTGGACGTTGGGGCGCTTCTGCTCGGAGCCTTCCTTGAATTCTTCGCTGGCCATGGTTGCGCCGTGGATGCCGTCGCGGCCGGTACGCGCGCCGACGTAGATCACAGGATTGCCGATGCCGGTCGCCTTTGCGTAAAAGATTTCGTCGCGGCGGACGAGGCCGAGGGCGAAGGCATTGACGAGCGGATTGCCGGAGTAGCAGGGCTCGAATTTGGTTTCGCCGCCAAGGTTGGGCACGCCGAAGCAGTTGCCGTATCCGGCGATGCCGTGGACGACGCCCTCGACGACGGAGTGGTTCTTATGAACCAGTGCTTCAGGGGTGTCCTTGTCGGCGGTGAGCGGGCCGAAGCGGAGCGAATCCATGACGGCGAGCGGACGGGCGCCCATGGTGAAGATGTCGCGGAGGATGCCGCCGACGCCGGTAGCCGCTCCCTGGTAGGGCTCAATGTAGCTGGGGTGGTTGTGGGACTCGATCTTGAAGGCACAGGCCCAGCCGTCGCCGACGTCGATGATGCCGGCATTTTCGCCGGGGCCCTGGACGACGAGCTTGCTGCGCGTGGGCAGGCGCCTGAGGTGGACTTTGGAGGATTTGTAGGAGCAGTGCTCACTCCACATGACGCTGTAAATGCCGAGCTCGGTGAGCGATGGCGTGCGGCCGAGCGCGTCCTCAATGCGGCGGTATTCGTCCGGGGTGATGCTGTGTGCCGCGAGCAGTTCCGGCGTAATGTTGGCGGGAGACGGCGCGACGGGGACAGACGATTTCATGGGCTTTACCTCACCATTCTCGCATGGCACTTGCGGATCGGGGCGACTCCGCTGGCGAGGGACGGGCCGGGACAGGCGGTCCTGGCGAATGCCGCTTCGACGAAGGGCTACTTCCGGACTGAAACGGGGACGTTTGCCGCCTGATGAATGGCAACCAGGGTTTCGAGCAGCGGCTTCAGGTTCTTTAGGTCGAGCGCGTTGGCACCGTCGGATTTGGCTTCCGCCGGATTGTCGTGGACCTCGAGAAAGATGCCGTCGATGCCGGCGGCGACGGCGGCGCGAGCGAGGAGCGGAATGAACTCCGGCTGGCCACCGGAAACGCCGTCGGAGCCGGAGGGAATCTGGACGGAGTGGGTAGCATCGAAGACGACCGGCACGAAGGCGCGCATGATGGCGAGCGAGCGCATGTCGACCACGAGGTTGTTGTAGCCGAAGCTGGCGCCGCGCTCGGTGAGGAAAACGCGCGGGTTGCCGGTAGACGCGACTTTCTCGACGGCGTGTCGCATGTCCCAGGGCGCGACGAACTGGCCCTTCTTGACGTTGATGGCGCGGCCGGTGCGGGCGGCGGCAACGAGGAGGTCGGTTTGGCGGCAAAGAAAGGCGGGGATTTGCAGGATATCCGCGCCTTCGGCGGCAATCTCGCACTGCGACGGCTCGTGCACGTCGGTGAGGATGGGCAGGCCGGTGGATTCGGCGAGGCGGCGCAGGATTGCGGTGCCTTCTTTGAGGCCGGGACCGCGGAAGCTTGAGACCGAGGTGCGGTTGGCTTTATCGAACGATGCTTTGAAGATCCAGGGCAGGTCGAGGTCGGCGGCGATGCGCTGGATGGCGTCGGCCATTGTGCGGACGTGGGTCTCGCTTTCGATAACGCAGGGGCCGGCAATGAGGAAGAGGCGTCCGCTGCCGACGCGGACCGGACCGATCTCGAATTCCGAGCTCACGACAATAGGGTATAGGGGACTGGGGGCAGCGTATAGCGGCTATGCGGCTTCGATGCGGAAGCCGTCGGGATCTTTGCCGCGGACGCGGCGCCACCAAACCTGGAAGCTGGGGACGTTGACGGTAATGATGAACAGCCGGCGCAGGCTGCCTTCCGGGCACTGGAGCGGGCGAACGCCGTGCCAGGAATGCGGCGTGCGCTGGAAGAGCAGACTGCCGTTGCCGCACGGCTGGAGGGCGGCGGCGATTTTGAGGTCGTCGAACTGCGGGGCGGAATGCGCGGGGAAGCGGCGCTCGCTGTCGAGGATGAGGATCTGGCCGCCCCAGCTGGCCTTCCAGTCCTGTTCAGTATTGAAGTAGAAGATGTGGGTGGCCAGCTTGCGGGTGGCGTCGCAGTGCGGGGAGACGGCGCAGCCCTGCCAGGCGTAATACCACTCGAAGGTGGGGATGAAGTTGTGTGGACCCAGGACGCGGCGGAGGAAATCCTGGTAGACGGATCCGTTCAGCTCGGCAAGGAACTCCTGCCAGGGCTGAGAGATGCTGACGCCGGGGCGGTAGTGGAGCAGATAGCGGTCGTGCGGCGCCTGGCCGTAGCCACGTTTCCTGCCCACCTGCCTGTCTGCCTGGGACGTATCCGGCATGGACTGGCGGAGGGCTTCGTAGCCCTCGGGGGTGAGGCTGTTCTCGAGGTTCGTCCACGGATACGGGTGAGTGGCGCGGAAGGTATCGGCGGAGACGGCGTCGAGGGAGGCGCGGTTGAGGTAGTCCATCACCCAGCGATAGCGCACGGAAGCTGGTCAGGTCAGTGAGCGGGGTCACAGGGACAGGGATCGGCAGTTGTTAGCCGGTGATCGGAGCGGGGAGTTCAGTTCTGAAGAGCTTCGGCTTTTGTGGGTTCTTCGCGCTTCGACCTGACCCGATTTTCGTAGCTCGCTTTGACGAAGGCGGCGAAGAGCGGGTGCGGCTCGAGGGGCTTCGATTTGAACTCGGGGTGGAACTGGCAGCCGAGGAAGAAGGGATGGCCGGGGATTTCCACGATCTCGACATAGGTGCCGTCGGGGGTGGTGCCGGTGATCCGGAGGCCGGCGCCGGTGAGCAGAGCCTCGTATTCGCGGTTGAATTCGTAACGGTGGCGGTGACGCTCTGAGATTTCGGTTTGGCCGTAAGCTTGCGCGGCGACCGAGTCGGACTGGAGCAGGCAGGTCCATGCGCCAAGGCGCATGGTGCCGCCCATTTCCTCGACGCCGGTGAGCTCGCGCAGCTTGTAGATGATGCGATGCGGCGTGGAGGGATCGAATTCGCTGGAGTTGGCGCCCTGGAGCGCGCAGACGTTGCGGGCATACTCGATGCAGGCAGTCTGCATGCCGAGGCAGATGCCGAAGTAGGGGACGTGGCGCTCGCGGGCGTAGCGGATCCCGTTCAGCATGCCTTCAATGCCACGCTTGCCGAAGCCGCCGGGAACGAGGATGCCGTCGTAGCCGCGGAGCTGGGCTTCATAGTTCGGATCTTCGAGGCCTTCGGCTTCGATCCAGGTGACGTTGAGCTTGAGATTGAGAGCCAGCGCGCCGTGGACGAGAGCTTCCTTGAGGGACTTGTAGCTGTCCTCGTACTCGACGTACTTGCCGCAGATGGCGATGGAGACTTCGTCGCGCGGGTTGTAGCAGCGATGAACGAGCTCGGTCCACTTGCTCAGGTCCGGCTCGGGAGCCTCGATATGCAGATACTTCAGAGCGAGGCGGTCGACGCCTTCGCGGGCGAAGGTGAGAGGGACTTCGTAGATGGAGTCAACATCGCGAGCGGTGATGACGGCCTGATCTTCGAGATTGCAGAAGAGCGCGATCTTGCTCTTGACCTCGTGGGAGAGATGGCGGTCGGTGCGGCAGAGCAGGATGTCGGGCTGAATGCCGATGGAGAGCATCTCCTTGACCGAATGCTGGGTGGGCTTGGTTTTCAGTTCCTGCGCGGCGCCGATCCAGGGCACCAGCGTGACGTGGACAAAGACTGTGTTTTCGCGGCCGAGTTCCTGGCGCATCTGGCGGATGGCTTCAAGGAAAGGAAGGGATTCAATATCGCCGACGGTGCCGCCGATTTCGACGATGGTGACGGAATTCTCCGAGGCCACCTTGCGCATGGCGTTCTTGATTTCGTTGGTGACATGCGGAATCACCTGGACGGTTTTGCCGAGGTAGTCGCCGCGACGCTCTCTGGTGATGATCTGCTCGTAAATGCGGCCGGTGGTCCAGTTGTTATCGCGCGAGAGTTTGGCGTGGGTGAAGCGCTCGTAGTGGCCGAGGTCGAGGTCGGTTTCCGCGCCGTCGTCGGTGACGAAGACTTCGCCGTGCTGGAACGGGGACATGGTGCCTGGGTCGACGTTCAGGTACGGATCGAACTTCATGAGGTTGACGGTGAGACCGCGGCTTTCGAGGAGACATCCGATGGAGGCGGCGGCAAGACCCTTGCCGAGGCTGGAGACAACTCCGCCAGTCACAAAAATGTACTTCGCGGACATTTCTGCTTCACCTTTTTGGATTTTGTGAGCTGGACGAACCAGGCGGGCACGATCAAGTATCGCAGGAAGCGCGGGGGAAAGGAAGATGGAAATTCTCCGATTGCGTCGAGTTCCTGGGAATCGGCCTGGCGATGATCTCCTTTCGGTAACGTTACGTGCATGAACAGCAGTGGAGCAAAGGTGCGAACAGGCCTCCCACGTCAAATGTTGATTCCATTACGCTTGCCGATAGTGACAACTTCGACAACGGGTTGAGGGACTGGTTAACGGGTGTGGAAAACCCGCGCGTGGGGGACGCCGGACAGCGGTGCGGCATCCGGCGAGTGTTCCCCACAGAGGACGAGGAGAGCACGGAGACATCGGGGATGAAGCTGGCCCGCGGCCGGTTTCGACAGGGCCGTCCAGATACAGGGCGGTCGAGATACAGGGCGGTCGAGATGGGGATGCTGTTGCAAGAGGCCCCCTGAAAAGGAAAAGCCCGCGCAGGGCGGGCTTTTTCTTCGTCTCTATCTAAATTCAGAATAGCAGGTTTGAAGAATTGGACGGCCAAATATTTCTGCCAGCCTGGGGCGAGAAGTCCTGTGGAATCAATATTCGTTACCTGAGTGCGGGCAGCGGAGGCTTGACAAAAAATGGAATGAACCCCTGGAGCGAGGCCAGGCTGAGGGGTTACGGTCCGGGGGGAAACCGGGAGGGGCGGAAGCCGGTCCGGTGAGGGCTCAGGTGAAGGCAGACTTTCCCGAGGGACAGAGCGATGGTCTCCAGGAATCGGCCGATGGTGGGGGGGCGGCCTTGAGATCCAGGATGATGCCGAGGATAAGCAGAGAGACAACGTCGTTGGCCACGGCGGCAGAGACGATCTTTTGTCCGACATCGGTTTGGAGCTTGCCCAGGTCCATGAGAATGCGGACGCTGACGGGA
>DAHUYD010000179.1 GCA_027315385.1 Acidobacterium sp. | reverse complement strand
GCCGAGGCTGGTGGGCACGCCATCGGGCACCAGGACCGGCTTGTTCAGGACGTTGGCGTAAACCTGGTTGAGAACCGCATTGCGCTGGGGAACGCCGCCGGCGTTGATCACCCGCTCGACGGGAACGCCATGCTCCGCCATTCGCTCCAGAATGACGCGGGTGTGAAAGGCGGTGCCCTCAATGGCGGCGAAAAGCTCGTCCTGAGCGGTGTGGATCAGATTCCATCCCAGGGTGACTCCGCCAAGCTCGGGATTGACCAGCACTGTGCGGTCGCCGTTGTCCCAGGTGAGGCGCAGCAGGCCGGTTTGCCCGGGGCGATATTGGTCTAAGGCCTCGGAGAGCGCGGCCACCGTTGTTCCGGCACGACGCGCGATCGCTTCAAAAATGTCGCCCGTGGCGGAAAGACCGGCTTCGATTCCTGTGTAGCGCGGATGCACGCTGCCCGGCACCACGCCGCACACGCCAGGAACGAGCTGCGTGCGGCTCGACATGGCGATGATGCACGTGGAGGTGCCGACGACATTGACCACGTCGCCTTCGCGAATGCCGGAGCCGAGCGCGTCCCAGTGCGCGTCGAAGGCTCCGACCGGGATGGGAATGCCCGCCCGCAGTCCGAGTTCGGCGGCCCATCCCTCGCCCAGATGGCCGGCAATATGGTCCGACGTGAGGTAATCGCCCTGCAGCCTGTCCCGGACACCGGCGAAAAGCGGATCCACCTTGACGAGAAAGGATTCAGGGGGCAAACCGCCCCACCTGGGATTCCACATCCACTTGTGACCCATGGCGCAGACGCTGCGTCTGGCCTGGCGGGGATCGGTAATCCCGGCGAGAGTGGCGGCGACCATGTCGCAGTGCTCGAAAGCGCTGGCGAAGAGCGCGCGTTTGTGCGGATTATGGCGCAGCCAGTGCAGAAGCTTGGCAAATCCCCACTCGTGGGAATAGACGCCACCGCACCAGTCGATGGCTTCGAGGCGCTCGCGATGGGCCAGCTCGGTAATCTCGCGGGCTTCGGCATGGGCGCGATGGTCGCACCAGAGGTAGTACTCGTCCAGAGGCTGCATGCGGCAGTCGACGGGAACCACGCTGGAGCCGGTTGTGTCGAGCGCGATGGCGGCGACCTGGTCTCCGGCAACGCCGGTGGAGCGCAACGCGGCGCGGGTGGCATGCGCCAGGGCGCGCATCTGGTCTGGATGGGACTGGGTCGCAAAATCCGGGTCGTCGCGCCGGCGGTGGAGGGGATATTCCGCGGAAGCAGTGCCAAGGCAGCCACGCTCGCTGTCGAGGAGTGAAACGCGGACGCTGAGAGTTCCGAAGTCGACGCCGGCAACGAGGGTCATAGGGGGAAGGTGGTCCTCTTTCGAGAGATCCGCTGGGACAGTAAACCTTTACTCTCCAGCCCCTCCATTCAAATGCAATCCGGCCCGATTGTCCAGCCACTCCGCGCCACTTTCCGCGGCTCAGCCGGCCTCTCGCCTCCGCCCTCGAACAACGTGGGCCCATGGGTATAGCATCCAAGGGACTACGCCGGCGTGTTCTGCCACGCGCCCCTTCTCGGTGTGGCCGGCCAACACTCCGCTTCTCATCATGAGCGGCAACGGAAAAACTGGATCCCAACACGCGTGGGGAGACCGGGTTCGCGCCCTGCGCAACGTCCCCCTGGTCCTGAAGCTTCTTTGGGAAGCGGGACGATCCGTCGTCACGTGGGGATTGGTGCTGCGCGTCATCCAGCCGGTCGTCACACTGGGCATCGGGCTGGTCGCCGCGCGGATCGTGTACGGCGTGGCTCTGGCGCTGGAGCATAAGCCGGAATTTCCCCACTTCTGGTGGTACGTCGCCGGCGAGGTTTCGCTGGCCCTGCTGAACAACGGCCTGAACCGGCTGATCGACTACACCGACCAGATGCTCTCCGATCGCTACACGAACTCCGTGAGCGTGCGGGTGATGGAGCAGGCGGCCCAGCTGGATCTGACGACCTACGAGGATCCGGCGTATTACGACCGGCTGGAGCGGGCGCGGGTACAGGCCACCGACCGCCTGGCCATGATCCAGCAAATGGGCCGGCTCTTTCAGCAGGTCATCATGACGCTGATCTGGAGCGGCGTGCTCATCTACCGCTCTCCGCTGATGATCGTGCCCCTGCTGGCCGGCGTGCTGCCCTCGTTCGTGGGCGAGACGCATTTCGCCTTCCTGGGGTACGAGAAGAACTTCAACCAGACACCGCGCAAGCGGATCATGGACTACCTGCGCCAGGTGGGGGGCAGCAAGGAAGCCGCCAAGGAACTGAAGCTCTTCAACCTGAGCGAGTATCTGACGAACCGGTTCCGCGGGCTCTCCCAGGGAATCTACGAAGAGAACGTGGCGCTGGCGAACAAGCGGCTCATCTGGGGCGGGCTGCTCTCGTTCATCAGCATCATGGGCTATTACGGGGCCTACCTGTTTGCCATCTGGGAAGCGCTGAGCGGGAAGTACCCGAACATCGGCACCTTCACGCTGATTACCCTGGCGATTCAGCAGGCCAGCAGCAACTTCCAGCAGGCATTCTCGACGGCTTCCGGGATCGCGGACCAGGCGCTGTTCCTCACCGATCTCATTGCCTTCTTTGACATCAAGCCGGTGGTGAAGTCGAAGCCGAATGCGATGCCCGCGCCGCGTCCGATCCAGCGCGGATTTGAATTCCGCAACGTGTCCTTTGCGTATCCAGGCACCGAGAGGATGGTGCTGAAGAATTTCAACTTCTCGATCGAACCGGGTCAAAGGATCGCTTTGATCGGAGAGAATGGTCAGGGCAAAACAACCGTCGTCAAACTGATCACCAGGCTCTATGACCCCACCGAAGGGGAAATTTTGCTGGACGGCGTGAACCTGCGCGAGTACTCGATTGAAGATCTGCATCGCGAAATGGGCGTCATCTTCCAGGACTTCATGCGCTACGAGATGACGGTGAAGGAAAACATCGGCGTGGGACGCGTGGACGTGGCGCACACCGAAGAGGAGATCAGGGCCGCGGCGCAGAAGAGCCTGGCCGCCGACGTGGTGAAGAAGCTGGCGGGCGGCTACGACCAGATGCTGGGGAGGCGCTTTGTCAGCGGAGTCGATCTCTCCGGCGGCGAATGGCAGCGGATCGCTCTGGCACGCGCTTATCTGCGCGATGCGCAACTGCTGATTCTGGACGAGCCGACCGCGGCCCTCGATGCGAAGAGCGAACTGGAGGTCTTCGAACGATTTGCGGAGCTGACTTCCGGAAAGATGGCGCTGCTGATCTCGCATCGATTTTCCACGGTTCGCATGGCGGACCGCATCGTAGTACTGGCGGATGGGCAGCTGGTGGAAGAAGGAAGCCACCAGCAACTGATGGCTCTGGGGGGCCGCTACGCGGAAATGTTCGAGATGCAGGCGGCGAGCTACAGGTAGGCGGGGATGGCGGACCAGGTGGTGATGATCGACGAGCAACGGATGCTGGAAGCGGGGCTTTCGGCGGAGCGATTACGCGCCGCGGCGCGCGAGGACACGCGCCGCTGGCGCACGGCGCGCGACGCGGACGGAATGCGCGGCTTTGTGGCGCGCGCGGAGTCCGCCCGCCAGAAACTGGACGCGCTCTTCGCCGCTCTGGATCGGCTGCCCACCGAAGGGTGGACGGGGGCCGAACCGCTGCTGGAGATTCGCGAGAACCCACGGCTGATGCGCTCGGCGCTGGCGGAACTGCACTCGGTGCGCCGGAAGATCCGCCGGCTTCCCTTTGCGGCAAGCGCTCATGAACTGGAACCGCGCACGGCGGCAGTGGCGGCGGGATATCTGGCGGCCAGCAATTCGATCTGGAATGCGGACGCGCTGCGCATCTATCTGGCGGAGCTACAGCGCCCCGAGCCGCTGCTGCTGGCGGAGCTGTGGGTGCTGCCCGTGATGCTGCGCTTCACGCTGCTGGAGAACGTCATCGAGGTTGCGGAGAGACGGCTGAAGGGGCTTCGCTGGAACGGAGGCACGCCGGTCGCGGACGGCGCCGAAGCCGATGGCGAAAGTGGCGCGCGGATCACAGCCTATCTGCTGGCGCTGCGCGAGATCGCGTACGTGGACTGGTACTTCGTGATGGAGCCGCTAGTGGTGTTCGATGCCATCCTGCGGGAGGATCCGGCGCAGTCGTATCCACGGATGGATTTCGACAGCCGGGAAGTCTACCGCAAGCAGGTGGCGCGGATCGCGCGGTTTTCGACCTGCTCGGAAACGGAAGTGGCGCAGGAAGCGATCAAGCTCGCCCGCGAAGCGCAGCAACAGCCGGTGGTGGATGGGCGCGTGTACCTGAAGCGCGCGCATGTGGGGTATTACCTCATTGACCGTGGATTCGAGGATCTGAAGGCGCGGATCGGATACAGCCCCAGCCTGCTGGACCGTACGAGAGACGGAGTGCGGCAGCACGCGGACGACCTGTTTGTCGGATCCATCGAAGTGCTGACGGTGGTGCTGATGGCGGCGATTCTTGCTCCGCTGGTGCCCAACCATCCGTTCTGGGGCGGCATGACGGCGGCGTTCTTTCTGCTGCTGATTCCGGCAACGCAGGGCGCGGTAGACCTGGTGAATAACAGCGTCTCGTCGCTTTTCCGGCCGATGCCGCTGCCCAAGCTGGATTTCAGCAAAGGGATTCCTCCGGAATACACGACACTGGTTGCGGTTCCCACGCTGCTGCTGAACGAAAAGGAGGTTCGAGATCTGGTGCAGGATCTGGAGGTGCGCTGCCTTGCGAATCCGGACCCGAATCTGCACTTCGCATTGCTGACGGACCTGCCCGATTCAGTGACGCGGCCGAACGAGGATGACCGGGAACCGCTGGTGGACCTTGCCGTCGAGCTGATCGACGAACTGAATGCCCGTTACGCGGGGCAGAAGAAATACGGACGGTTTCTGCTGCTGCACCGGCACCGCATTTTCAACGCGCGCCAGGGCGTGTGGATGGGCTGGGAGCGCAAGCGCGGCAAGCTGCTGGACCTGAACAAGCTGCTGAAGAGCGAGTTCGACGCGTTCCCCGTGAAGGCCGGCGATACCAGCATCCTGCGGCGGGTGCAATATATCATCACGCTCGATTCCGACACGCAGCTGCCGCGCGGCACCGCCCACTCGCTGGTGGGGGCGATGGCGCATCCGCTGAACCGCGCGATCATCGATCCGCGCATGCGAATTGTGCGGGAGGGTTACGGAATTCTGCAGCCGCGGGTCGGGGTGAGCGTGCATTCGGCAGCCCGCTCGCGCATGGCTTCCATCTACTCAGGGCAGACGGGATTCGATATCTACACGCGCGCGATCTCCGACGTATATCAGGATCTGTACGGCGAGGGCAGCTTTACGGGCAAAGGGATCTACGAGGTGAACGCGCTGTACACGGTGCTGGA
>DAHUYD010000153.1 GCA_027315385.1 Acidobacterium sp. | reverse complement strand
GAGTTTCAGGGAAGCGGGCAGCCGCAGGGCCGAAACCGGAGCCCTCAACCGCAGGGGCGGGTGAGCCGATAAGGCAGGCTGGATGGCCGAAACCGACAATGGCGGGCATGAGGAGCGGAGGATGGCGCCGCGATACCGGTGCGCGGGAGAGGCGGAGCTTGTGATTCCCGGCCGGGGACTCCAATATCGGGGAAAGATTGCGGATTTGAGTACCGCTGGATGCTTCATAGAAACGGAATGCCGTCTGGAACGGGGCACGTTGGCGGAGATTCGCATGGAGTTCGAAGGGGTGCCGCTGCGGGTGGCCGCTTATCTCCTGGTGCGCCGGCCGAACGGGCTGGGCTTCCGCTTCGGCCAGCTAACGCCGCGCAAAGTTGAGCAAATTGAGGGGCTGATCGCGGAACTGCGGGAGATACGCGGGGCGGGGGAGGGATGCGCGCGCCGTTAGCGGAAATCCGCCATTAGCGAAAATCTTCGGACAGGACAATTTGCCATGCGCCTGACTGGAAATAGCGGATGGTGAGGGATCGCTCGAGGTCGGTGTCTTCAATTCCGTCGTGATCGATGATGAAGCCGGGCTGGACCTGAGCGGAGGTGCGAAGGTCCTGGGCGGAGCGCGCGGAGATGCCCCATGCTGAGCCGAGGACGGAACTGCCGGGCTCATGACCGAGCCAGAGGCTGTCCTGTTGCGAGCGGAGCGGGACGGGATGGGCGTAGGTACCGGAAAAGAAGACATAGAGGGTGCTGACGCCGCGGACCGAACAGAGGGCAGCCCAGTCATCGCTGGCGGGAGCGCGAAAGGCGCCGCGGATGACGTTTTCGGGCTCCTGCGCCTCGTAGGTTTGGGGGATCATGCAGCCGCGTAGGCGCAACCAGGCGGCGATGGGCTGGGGCAAGTCGGGGAAGGAATCGACGGGGAGGAGGCGAATGCGATAGTTTCCGGTGGCGCCGGAGGGGGTGTGCACCTGACCGCTTTCGACGCGTTCGGCAGTGCCGGGGGCGGGGGATTGCGCGGCCGCGTTGGAAGCGGCGAAAAGACCGGCGATGATGCAGGCCGCCGCAAGGCGCATCATTTTGATCCGAGGATATTGGGGTAGGAATTTTCGTCGAGCCATGCGGAGGCGGAGAGGAGCAGCTCATGAAAGCAGGTCACTCCGGCGGCGGAAAATCGGACGAAGAAGGCGGGCTCGCGAAAGTCGTGGATTTCGGGGATGGCGGCGGCGGAATCGAGGGAAGCGTCGGCCGTGTGGGCAGCTTCGCCGGGCCCCCCCTGGATGGCGATGGCCATGCCTTCGCGAAAGCGGTAGCTCATTCCGACGATTCGCTGCTCCAGGCGCTGGAAAGCGGGCTGGTAGCGAGCCAGGCGAAGCCAGGCGTCGAAGAGGGCAAGGGCGCCGGCTATTTCATCGGCATCCGCGTACACGCAAAGCGAGCGGGTACCGTCGGCAATCCAGATTTCCAGTCCCTTGGCAAAGCTGCCGTCGTGAATATCGGGAACTTCGCCGGGAGCCTGGGCGGCCTGGGCGGGCTCGGCAGGCTCGCCAGGATTGACGTCATCGGGAGATTCAGCGGGGGGCTCCGGTTCGCGGGGAGGATCGGTGAGATCGACGGCGAGGACGGCGGTGACGCGCAGCCGGGAGCGGAGAGCCGCAGCGTCCACCTGACCAGCCGCTTCCGCGATGTAGTTGCGGCGGAGCACCGCCGCGCCGGGCTTTTCCAGGAGCGAGCGCAGGCGCGTGGCGGGTTGCGGCGGGGGTTGCAGCGCCACTCTTATTTCCAGACAGGGCATCGTGAATCCTCAGCGGGTCTGACAGCAGAGTATACGAAATGGGATCGGGCGAAGCGGTGGGATTTCCGGCAGGAATCGTTTTGTCCAGGGGTTATTCTGTAATCCACTTACCTGCGGAAGCGACGAGAGGATATCCATGCGCAAACCTGTGGGCGTGATCTTTGCGGCAGTGATTCTGGGATTGATTGCGCTGCTGGGAACGGCGGTTGCGGGGCTGGCGCTGGGCGTGACACTTTACTCTCATCGCCCGCTGATTCCGAGGATTCCAGCGGTCGAAGCGGGCATGTATCTGATGGCGGGGTTTTGTCTTTTCTGCCTTTGGACGGCGATTCACCTGATACGGATGCGGCGCTGGACGCGTCCGGCGATGGTGGTGGTAGGCGGTGTTGTTTTCGTATTCTCGACGCTCGCCGGAGGCGGGCTCATGTGGGTTCGCCAGTCAGGGTGGGTGGATTTAATTGCCTCGATGGCGCCGCCGGGGCCGTACTCCGGGGCGGTGCAGGCGGCTGTGGCGGGGGCGGCGGTTGCGAGCTTCCTGATCGCGGTGGCGGGAGTGTGGTGGATGGTTTATTTCTGCCGCGGGCGGGTGAAGGCGGCGTTCAGTGCCGGGGTTGCTCCGCTGGAAACCGCGGCGACCGCGGGCCGCAATGGGCGCTGATGGCGGGGTTTGACACTCGCGGAGGCGAACGATAGCGTCAGGAAAAGAGCCGGACCGGGGGATTCCGGGCGGCGGGAGCGGGATTTGCGCACGGCAGCCAGTGAAAGCCGGGTTATGAGCGAGGAAGAAAAAGAGGATCTGCGGCGGTTCTGGGGCCGTGTGGTCTTCGTGCTGGGCATGTTGGCGGGAATGTTTCCGATGGCGGTACCGCCGCTGGCGATCGCAAGCCTGGGGCAGCGCACCGCGCGGCTGGAAGTGCTGGCGCTGATCGTGTTCTCAGTTTCAGTGCTGCCGGCGAGCATATTGGCGTTCTGGCACAGGCGCGAGGCAATCGCGTGGCTGCTGCTGGCAGGAGTGGCGGCGGCCGGGCTGGTGCTGACCGAGCAACACGTGCTTGGGGGGCGCGGCACAGCGCCGGATTATGGGAGCGATTATCTGTTTGCGATCCCGCTGGCGCTGGGCATTTTCGGCATTGCGACGGAATGGATGGGCTGGCCGGCTTTGGTGGTGAACCCGAAGCGCGAGAAGCGAGTGCTGTAGGGATCCGAGGCCCGATGGTGGGGCGGAAGGCGATGGCGCGGTACAGGAAAGGATCCGGGACCGGATGCGACTGGGGATTGCGATCATGGCCGCAGGCAAGGGGACGCGGCTGAAGTCGAAGCGGGCGAAAGTGCTGCATGAGATCGGCGGCAAACCGCTGTTGCGGCATGTGATTGCCGCTGCCGCGCAGGTGGTGCCGACCAGGGACATTCTGGCGATTGTCGGCCACCAGGCCGAGGCGGTGGAGTCCGCGGTGCGCGACACCGGCGTGCGCTTTGCGGTGCAGGAGAAGCAGCGGGGAACGGGACACGCGATGCAGTGCGCGGAGCAAGAGACGCGCGGTTACGAGATGCTGATCGTGCTGTCAGGGGACGTGCCGCTGCTGCGTCCGGAGACCATTGTGGCGCTGCGGGATTTTCATCTGCGGGAGCGGGCGGCGATGACCATCCTGACGGCGGAAGCGGCGAATCCTTTCGGGTATGGGCGAGTGATCCGGCGCACACCCGGTGCGCCGGAAGTGGCCGCGATTGTGGAGCAGAAGGCTCTGAAGCCGGAGATGGAGGGAGTGCGCGAGATCAATTCCGGGATCTACGCGTTCCGGCGCAAAGCGCTCTACGAGAATATTGGGCAGCTGAGGGCGAACAATCCGCAGAAGGAGTTTTACCTGACGGACATGGCGCGGCTGCTGGCGGATGCGGGCAAGCGCGTGGTGGCGATCGAAGCGGCGCAGGCGAGCGAAGTGCTGGGCGCGAACACCATCGCCGAGATGATGGACCTGGACCGCGCAATGCGGATGGAGCAAGCGCGGCGACTGATGGCCGCCGGGGTAACGATTTTCCGGCCGGAGACGGTCACCATCGACGTGGGCGTGGAGGTGGGAGCGGATACGACGATCGAGCCGTTTGTGCAGTTACTGGGCGAGACGACGATCGGCAGCGACTGCCGCATCCGATCGTGGACGGTGCTGGAGAACGCGACGGTGGGCGATCGGGTGCTGGTGCGCCAGTCGTGCGCGATTTCGGAATCGCGAATCGAGAAGGGCGCGGTGATTGGGCCTTTCGCGCATGTGCGCCCGGGTAGCCATATCGGCGAAGACGCGCACGTGGGAAATTTTGTGGAAACGAAGAAGACGCGGCTGGGCAAAGGTTCGAAGGCGAATCACCTGACGTATTTGGGGGACGCGGAGGTGGGAGCGGGAACCAACATCGGGGCGGGAACGATTACCTGCAACTATGACGGCGTGAACAAGCTGACGACGGTGATCGGGGAGGGCGTATTTATCGGCAGCGATTCGGCGCTGGTGGCTCCGGTGACGATCGGAGACCGAGCGTATGTGGCGGCGGGTTCGGTGATCACCGACGATGTTCCCGCGGATGCGCTTGCCCTGGGGCGGTCGCGGCAGGTGAACAAGCTGTTGTGGGCGAGAAACCGGCGTGCGCAAAAGGAAGGGCGCAAGTCCGGAAGCACGAAGTGAAGGAGAGGGCTGGGGATCAGGCTGCCTGTTCGCCGCCGGTGCGCAGAGAGGCGATTTCCGCACGGAGGCGCAAGCGCGCCATCATCGACGTGCGCAGCACCTCGGTCCTGCTCTTCCGCAGCAGATCGGCGACGCGCGAGGCGGAGTAGCCTTCGACATCCATCAGCAGAAAGACGAGGCGCTCGACCGGGGGAAGGCAGCGAATGGCCTCCTCGAGGTCGGTGCGGAGAACGTTGCGTCCGTCGGGCAGACCAGCGGAATGAGGAATGGGGATATTCTCGTCTTCGAGGGGAAGATGTTCCTGAATCTGCTCGATCAGAGCGGCGTCGACCAGAGCGGCATCCGGTTCATCGGCGCGGCGGAAGGCACGAATGAAGGCGCCGCGCAGGATCTCCTCGGCTTCCACTTCATTGCCTGTCATGTAAAAAGAGACGGAGAAGACGCGATGGCGATGGCTGTCGTAGACATCGCGCTGTTTCTCCTCAAGCGGGCGAGGCGCCTGCTGGCGCGCAGAGACACGCTCACGAAGCCTGTCGAAGTCGAAAAGCATGACCGTAAGCCGGATTCACTGAGGGTAAACGACCCGGCAGGGGAAAGAATATCACGACCCGGGGAAGACCGGGGGGTGTGCGGGCAGGGGCGCGGGGTGGCGCAATTTGACGTCGGGGAGCGATGCCGGGAATCGGCGGTTCGGGGGTAATAAGGTGGACCCCAGGCAGGCATAAACCTCCGGAATAGTTGCTGCCGGGACGACGCCTCCAGGGTACGATAGATCGGGAATCGTACTTTGGGAGCGGTGTCCGGCGACTGCGTCGCGGAGCCGGCGAGGGTGTGTCGAGCATTCGACCGGGCCCGGGGAATAAGGTTGCCGGCGGCATGGCAGCCAGGAGGGAAAGTTGGCGTCAGAACGGATTCTAATCGTTGATGACGAGCCGTACGTCCGAACCCTCATGGCGGCGATGCTGGAGAAATCCAGTTACACGCCGGTGCTGGCGTCGAACGGTCTGGAAGCTATCGACCATCTGCAAAACGACCCGCCGTACGACCTGATCCTCTCCGACATCGTGATGAATGGGCTGGACGGCATGGGGCTGCTGGAGCGGATCCGGGAAATCCAGCCCGACACGCCGATGGTGATGGTGACGGCGATCCACGATGTAGCGGTGGCGCTGTCGGCGATGCGCAAGGGTGCGTATGACTATCTTTTGAAACCTTTTGAAAAAGAGCAACTGCTGGTGACGGTACGGCGGGCGCTGGACTACCGACGGCTGGTGCAGCAGAATTCGGTTTACCGGCACAATCTGGAGCAGTTGGTTTCCGCCCGCACGGAGATGCTGCGGCAGGCGATGGCGGATCTGGAGCGCTCCTACGACATCACGCTGGAGGCACTGGGCGATGCGCTCGATCTGAAGGACGCGGAGACGGAAGGGCATTCGCGGCGGGTGACGGCGTATACGATCGCGCTGGCCCGGCACTGCGGGGTGGAACTGGCGCAGACGCGAGTGATTGCGCGCGGGGCATTTCTGCACGACATTGGGAAGATGGCCATTCCGGACGCGATTCTGCTGAAGCCTGGGGCGCTTACTCCGGAGGAGACGATTGTCATGCGCGAGCACTGCGCGCGGGGCTATCAGATTCTGCGCAAGATTCCGTTTTTGGAGGAGGCGGCCGAGATCGTGTACAGCCACCAGGAGTTTTTCGACGGGAACGGTTATCCGCGCGGCCTGAAGGGGGAAGAGATCCCGCTGGGGGCGCGAATATTCTCAGTTGCCGATGCGCTGGATGCGATCACGTCGGACCGGCCTTATCGGAGGGCGCGGCCCTACGGGGCGGCGCGCAAGGAGATTGAGCGGTGCGCGGGAACCCAGTTCGATCCGACGGTGGTAGAGGTTTTTCTGGAACTGCCTGACAGCCTGTGGGAAGATTTGCGCGCGGAAATGACGCGGCACCCCCGGTTTTCTCCGCTGTCGTTCGCCGGCGCAATCGAAGAGTTGAAAGTGTAGGCTTCTTTAGCTGTCCCGGAATTTCACGCCCCGGAGATTTGCGATGCCCCTGCTGGACGATCGAACCGTAGCTTCCAAACTAAAGAACCTTCCACACTGGAAGTTGGATGGCGGCGAACTGGTGCGCCGCTTCGAGTTCGCGAACTTTGTGGAGGCGATGCAGTTCGTGAACCATGTTGCGGAACTGGCGGAAGGGGCCGGACATCACCCGGACATCGATATCCGTTACAACAAGGTGCGGCTGGGACTAGTGAGCCACGACGCGGGCGGGCTGACGGATCGGGATTTCGATCTGGCGGCGGGCATTGACAGCCTGAGGTGAGCGCTTTCGCGAGAGAAGCGCCGCGGCAAAAACCCATCGCCAAGTCTCCATAATTCCGGTCGCTGCCGGGTAAGTTGCTCGCCAGGCGAATCAGAGCGATTTCACCAGCGTTGACCGTTGTCTTCCGGCGGATCCGCCGGGTGTGACCGCAATCACCGCGCGCCCCGCGCAGCCCCTCGTACGATCCTTCACGGTCTGTGGAAATCTCCCGGGTTTCGCCCGGGAGTGATGGCTGGCCACCAGGCCGAATCGGACTGGTGTCCGGGAAAGCGAAACACCGCCCGGCATCCAACGGCTCCATGGCCGGAGGTCTGCTCCGCCAGAGGAGGCATGAACTATGGCAACAAGCAGTTTGCAGCACGACCTTTTGCTGGCTCGCCGGATGAGCCGTCTTGGGACAGAGACAGCGTTCGAGGTGCTGAGCCGCGCGAAGGCGCAGGAGCGGCGGGGCAGAAACATCGTTCACCTGGAAATCGGGGAACCCGACTTCGATACGCCGGCGAACATTGTGGACGCGGCCGTGAGGGCACTGCGCGGAGGCTGGACGCACTACGGTCCTTCCGCAGGCCAGCCCGACCTGCGCCAGGAGATTGCAAAGTATGCCGGGCACAGCCGGGGCATCGAAGTAAGTCCCGACGAGGTGGTAGTGGTGCCGGGCGGCAAACCCATCATCTTCTTCTCGATGCTGGCGCTGATCGATGAAGGCGATGAGGTGATCTATCCCAATCCCGGCTTCCCCATCTACGAGTCGATGATCGAGTATTCCGGCGGCAAGGCGGTGCCAGTGCGGTTGCGGGAAGAGCGCAACTTCGCGATGGATGTGGACGATCTCGCCTCGCTGATTACGGAGCGCACGAAACTCATCATCCTGAACTCGCCGCAGAATCCGACGGGGAGCACTCTGTCGCGCGACGATATCGAGCGCACCGCCGCAACGATCGGCGACCGCAACATCATGGTTCTCTCGGACGAGATTTACAGCCGGCTGCAATTTGAAGGCAAACCCTTCTCGATGCTGTCGATTCCCGCGATGCGGGAGCGCACCATTCTGCTGGACGGCTTCTCCAAGACCTATGCCATGACGGGGTGGCGCATCGGGTACGGGGTGATGCGCAGCGACCTGGCAGGGCAAATCACGCGGCTGATGACCAATTCCAATTCGTGCACGGCCAGCTTTACGCAGATGGCCGCGGTGGAGGCGCTGCGTGGAGACCAGAGCGCGGTGGAGCAGATGCGCTCGGAATTCGAGAGGCGCAGCCGGATGTTTGTGGATGGGCTGAATCGGATTCCGGGATTCAGGTGCCAGATGCCGCGGGGCGCGTTCTATGTGTTCGCGAACATCACGGGCACCGGCTGGAAATCGAAACCGCTGGCGGATGCGCTGCTCGACGAGGCGGGAGTGGCGGCTTTGGCCGGCACCTCGTTTGGCCAGTACGGCGAAGGATATCTGCGATTCAGCGTGGCCAATTCGATGGAGATGCTCCGCGAAGCACTTGATCGCATGGGGCGCTGGGCGAGACAAAACCCGCAAGCGTGAAAGAGGACGGCGATGGCTCTGAGGGACTCCTTTAGGGGCAGGATCATCCGCAGGTATTCCATTGCGGAACTGGAGGAGAGGGCCGCGCTCATGCGCGGATATAACCTTGTCGCCCTCTGTGCCGCGGGCTCCGGACATGCCGGAGGGACGCTGTCCGTGATGGACATTGCCGCCGCGCTGTATCTCGATAGCGCGGACCACGATCCATTGAACCCGTCGTGGCCGGATCGCGACCGGATCGTGTGGTCCGCCGGGCACAAAGCGCCGGCTCTGTATGTTGCGCTGGGAGCATCCGGCTATTTTCCGCTGGAAGAGGTTGTGACGCTGCGGAAACTGGGATCGCCGTTCCAGGGACATCCGCACTGGCTGAAACTGCCGGGTGTGGAGGTGTCCACCGGCTCTCTGGGGCAGGGTTTGAGTATCGCCACCGGCATGGCGCTTGCGGCGAGGTTGAACGGGCAGGCGCACAAGATCTATTGCCTGATGGGAGATGGCGAACAACAGGAGGGCCAGGTGTGGGAGGCCGCCATGGAGGCGGGGCACTTCCATCTGGAGAATCTGATCGCCATCGTGGACTGCAACCGGCTACAGATCGACGGATGGGTGAAAGACGTGATGAGCGTAGAGCCGCTGGAAGCCAAATACGAGAGCTTCGGGTGGCGGACGTTGCGGATCGACGGGCACGACATGGGCCAGATCAGAGACGCGCTGGACAAAGCGAAGCACACGAGCGGCGCACCCACGGCGATTCTGGCAGAGACGGTCAAAGGCAAGGGCGTCAGCTATATGGAGAACAAGGCGGGCTGGCACGGCAAAGTGCCGAACCGCGGGGAACTCGACGCCGCCCTCAGCGAACTGGGGTTGACAGAGAAGGTTCCGGTGGAGCGGCTGCTGGAGAGCGCCAGCGCCTTCCAGCATGGAGCAGACGCGCGGCTCCGCGAGAAGATGCCGCAATTTTCGCGCGACTACTGGTGGAATGCGGACGAGACGATGAAGGCCGCGATGGAGCCGACACGCAAGGGCTTCGGACAGTCGCTGGCGCGCAACGGCGACGATGAGCGCATTGTCTGCCTGGGCCTGGACATCTCCGCCTCGATCACGATCAGCGACTTCTACGCGGGCAAGCCGGAGCGGGAGAAGCGATGGATCAGCATGGGCATCTCCGAACAGTCGGCGACGTCAGCGGCGGCCGGCCTGGCACGCGAAGGGAAGCTGCCTGTGCTGGGCTCTTATGCCACCTTTTCGGCGGCGCGTAACCTTGACCAGATTCGGGTTTCGATCTGCTACTCGAACCTGAACGTACTGATTGCCGGAGCGCACGGGGGAGTTTCCGTCGGTCCGGACGGCGCGACGCACCAGGCGCTCGAGGACCTGTTCGCGATGCAAGGTCTGCCCAACATGGCGGTGGTGGTCCCCTGCGATTCGATCGAAACGCGGAAGGCCACGGACTACCTTCTTCTGCGGCATCAGGGGCCCAAGTACATCCGGTTTGCCCGTGAGGCGACTCCTGTGGTGACCAGCGAGTCGACGCCGTTTGTTTTCGGGCATGCCAATGCGACCAGGATGCGCCGCGAGGCGCCGAGCTTCGCCGACAGCTTTGAAACAGAGCTGGCGGAGGCGTATCGGGACGAGGAGGAGGACCTGACCATCATTGCGCTGGGGCCGATGGTGGCGGAAGCGATGCGCGCGGCCTTCATTCTGAAACGGGATTATGGCTATGAAACGCGCGTACTGAACCTGCATACGCTGAAGCCGATCGACGAGCATGCAATCGTCCGCGCGGCGCTGGAAACCGGCGTGATCGTCACGGCCGAAGAGCATCAGATTGGAGCTCTGGCCTGGAGGGTGAGTTCCGTCCTCACATCGAGTCCGCTGCTGTATGGGGCCCCGGTGATCACCGGGGCGATCGGCGTCAAGGATCGCTTTGGTGAGTCCGGCGCGCCCTGGGAACTGGTGAAGGAGCTGGAAGTGAGCGCCGAGCACATCGCCACGAAGGCTCTCCAGCTGATGGCGCTGAAGAAGGAGCGGGCGGCCCAGCCTGTGGGTGCTCTGTAGCGGGGACTAAGCCGATACAGCAGTGCGACAATCCCTGGCCACGAGAACGGCGGGGAGAAAATCCCCGCGGGAAGGATTATCGTGGCAAAGGCATGCGATTGCCGCATGGGAGGACGCGCGGGTGAATCGGAGAAACTTCCTGAAAGTGGCGGGAACGGCGACGGCCGAGGCATTGCTGGGGCCCGCGGGACTGGCAAAGGCGGGGCAGGCGGGAATTCCGCTGCAGGCACAGAGCGAGCCGAACAAGCCGGTGGCCGCGAACGATCATATCCAGATTGCGCTGATCGGCGCCGGCGGGCAGGGGCAGTACGATACGCAGACGGCGGTGCAGGTTCCGGGCGTGAAGCTGGTGGCCGCGGCCGATTGCTACGACGGGCGGCTGACGCACGCGAAAGAACTGTGGGGCGCGGATATCCAGACCACGCGCGACTACCGTGAAATCCTGAGCCGGAAAGACGTGGATGCGGTGATTGTGGGGACGCCGGACCACTGGCACAAGCAGGTCTCCATCGACGCCATGCGCGCCGGGAAGGATGTTTACTGCGAGAAGCCAATGATCCACCTGTACAGCGACGGGCCGCAGATGATTGCGGCAGCGCGGGAGACGGGGCGGATTCTGCAGATCGGCAGCCAGCGGGTGAGCAACATCCTGTACATCAAGGCGAAGGAGCTGCTGGCGGCGGGCGCGATCGGCGAGCTGAACATGGTGACGGCGCACTGGGACCGGAATTCGGCAATCGGCGCGTGGGATTACACGGTGCCGCCGGACGCATCGCCGGTGACGTGCGACTGGGAGCGGTTCCTGGGGACAGCGCCGCAGATTCCCTTCAGCGCGGAGCAGTTCTTCCAGTGGCGGAAGTGGAAGGCGTACGGCAGCGGGGTGGCCGGGGATTTATTCGTACACCTGTTCAGCGGGACGCACTTCATTACCGGGGCGAAAGGGCCGACGCGGGCGATGGCGACCGGGGGGCTGCGCTTCTGGAAAGACGGGCGCAACGTGCCGGACGTGATGCTGGGCCTTTTCGACTATCCGGAAGGGTTCAACCTGGCGCTGCGGGTGAACTTTGTGGACGGCGGCGCGGAGAATGAGGGGCTGACGTTCACCGGATCCGAAGGCACCCTCGAAATCGGGTGGGATGGGCTGACGCTGAGCCGGGTGCCGCGCGAGAAAGCGCCTGGATTGTCGATCGGCAGCTTCGCCGATGCCATGCAGCAGGAGATTCTGGCGGCGTACCGGAAGAAGTATCCGGAGCCGCATCCGTCCGGTCCGCCGCCGGAGGGCACGGTGAAATATGTGACCGCGCCGGGATACAGCGACAGCTACGACCACTTGCGGAACTTCTTCCACGCGGTGCGGACGCGGCAGCCGGTGGTGGAGGACGCGGTGTTCGGGTACCGGGCGGCGGGGGCGGCGCTGCTGAGCAACCTGAGCTACGACCGGGGCACGGTGGTCGGGTGGGACCCGGTGGCGATGAAGCTGGTTTAGGAGCCGCCGCAGAGGCAGAGTTGTGGGTGAGCAAAACCGCAAGCTGTTGATTTTGTTCCGGTTGCTACTGTTGACGGCTTCGACAACAGGTGTATGTTCCCTTTTGGTACGCCTGGCGCGGATTTTTCAAAGAGCCGTAGGCACCGGCCTGGGCCGGGGCAAAAGCGAAAGCCCCGTTCCGGAGAACAGGGCTTTCCTGT
>DAHUYD010000057.1 GCA_027315385.1 Acidobacterium sp. | reverse complement strand
CCTCGTAGGCCTCCAGAAACTTCCTGCGCAAATCGTCCGAATAGGGTCGCGCCATCTTTCATCAACGCGGAGAGTCGCCAACTAAACTCTGTACCTCTTTCGCCTATCGGTCTATAGCTATCTTGGTTCTGCTCTAGCGCCGGCTCCCGCGAGGCCGCCCACGAAGCCCGCCAGCGCGCCTTTCACCAAATTCGGAGAAGGTTTTCTCTCGTTCCTGCTCATGCTCGTATAGGATGCGCCGGCTTCCACGATAGTCCGATCTCGGGGCTGTGACAAATAGCTGGTGCCGTGCCGCTGGTGGGGCCAGCTGCCACCTGATCGGCAATGGCTGACGACTGTCTTCTGACGGCCGGCCCCGCTGATAAAATGAAGATCAGCCAGATGAAATGTCCTTACTGCGGTTTTGCGCAGGACCGCGTCATCGACTCGCGGGAAAGCCGGGAAGCCGATTCCATCCGCAGACGCCGGGAATGCGAGCGCTGCAATCGACGCTTCACCACCTACGAGCGCATCGACGAGATCCCCTACATGGTGGTGAAGAAAGACGGGCGACGCGAGAAGTTCGAGCGCCAGAAAGTGCTCAGCGGACTGTTGCACGCCTGCGAGAAGCGGCCTATTTCCGCAGCCAAACTGGAGGAGCTCGTGACCGAAGCGGAAACCTTCGTGACTGAATCCGGCGAGCGCGAGCGCACGACCACGGAAATAGGGGAGATGCTCATGGATCGGCTGCGCGCGCTGGACACCGTAGCGTACATCCGCTACGCCAGCGTCTACCGCGATTTTAAGGACGTGCGCGAATTCAAGGAAGAACTGGAGCAGCTGCTCATGCAGCACTCCGGCAAACCGACAAAAAGGACGAAAGCCTGATCCGCGATGCGGACACAGAGGAGAGATTTGCCGAAGACACACACCGTAACGCTGATTCCCGGCGACGGCATCGGACCGGAAGTCACCGACGCCGTCGTCCGCATTCTGGAAGCCACCGGCGTGCAGTTTGCATGGGAGCGCTTTGCCGCCGGTGCCGGCGCATATGAGAAGCACAAGGAATACATCCCGAAGGAACTGTACCAGTCGATTGAGCGCAACTGTGTGGCGCTGAAGGGTCCCGTAACAACGCCGATCGGCGGCGGCTTCGCCTCCATCAACGTGACTTTGCGCAAGAAGTTCGAGCTGTACTCGAATTTCCGGCCGATCAGGAACCTGCCCGGTCTGGAGACGCGCTATCCCGGTGTCGACCTGATCATCGTGCGTGAAAACACTGAGGGACTGTACGTCGGTTTGGAGCACGAAGTGGTTCCGGGAGTGATCGAATCGCTCAAGGTCATGACGGAGAAGGCATGCACGCGCATTTCGAAGTGGGCCTTCGCCTACGCGCGGAAGCACAGCCGCAGGAAGATCCACGCCATCCACAAAGCGAACATCATGAAGATGTCCGATGGCCTCTTTCTGCGATGCGCGCGCGATGTAGCGAAAGACTATCCGGAAGTGACCTACGCGGAGCACATCATCGACAACACCTGCATGCAGCTGGTGATGAATCCGTACCAGTACGACATGCTGTTGCTCGAGAATCTCTATGGTGACATCGTGAGCGATCTGTGCGCGGCATTCGTCGGCGGTCTGGGGCTGGTTCCCGGGGCCAACATCGGCGATCACGCGGCCATCTTCGAGGCGGTACACGGATCGGCGCCGGACATTGCCGGCAAGGACATCGCGAATCCGACCGCACTGCTGCAGTCGGGCATCCTGATGCTGCGGCACCTGGACGAATCCGATGCGGCGGATCGGCTGCAGGCGGCTCTGGAAGAGACCTACGCCGCGAAGAAGTCGCTGACCCGCGACGTCGGCGGCACGGCGGGCACGAGCGCCTTTGCCGACGCGGTGGTGCAGGCTCTCGAAACAAAGAAGTAACCCTGTTCCGAAACAGCAGTGCCTGCAGAGGAAAGGAGCCAACTTGAAGATGAGGATGATGGCTGTGGCAGCGATGGGCGCGATTCTGCTGGCCGGAGGCTGTAAAAGCAAGACGGCGGCGCACACCCCGAAGCCGAGTTACACCGTCATCGACTGGAGCACGGCAGGCACGATACAAGGGACGATCCACTACGCCGGCACGCCGCCCAAGCCCATCCTCATCGATATGTCGCAGGATCCGGGCTGCGCCTCGGCGCCGCCGAATTACACCGAGGGCTATGTGGTCCACAATGGCGACTTCGCCAATGTGTTCGTCTACCTGAAGAGCGGCCTTGGCCAGCACAGGTATGCTCCACCGTCCACGCCCGTCGCGATCGACCAGAAGGGCTGCCGCTACATTCCGCACGTCGTCGGTGTCATGGCCGGCCAACCGCTGCAGTTCACCACCAGCGACCTGACCATGCACAACATCAACATGATGCCCACGGTCGGCGGCAATCAGACGGTTGACATCTCGCAGCCGCCGGGTCACGAGAAAGACGAGGCGACCTTTCATCAGCCCGAGCTGACGATCCCGATCCGCTGCAACAACCATCCTTGGATGCAGGGCTTCGTCAACGTCGCGGCGAACCCGTTCTATGCGGTGTCCGACGCGACGGGTCACTACGTCATCCGCGGCGTGCCGCCCGGAACCTATACGCTGGCCGCCGACCAGGAAAATATGGGCGAGAAGACGGTGACGGTAACGGTGGCTCCGAAGCAGACGTTGATGCAGAACTTTACATACGGGAATGGGGCCGCCGGCAGATAGAAAGGGCGCCCGGGCGCCTTGTTCCCCTTTCCTTTGGCAGATTTGGGAGAGCACATGTCTCGTCTCGCCCAAAATCCATTTACACTATCGTCAAACGCCACAACTAGGCCGGCTGCGCAAGGGCGTCTGGCCTGAGGTGTATTCACAAGGGCGGGGAACATGCGGCAGCAGATCGGCATTCTGGGCTCGACCGGCATGGTCGGCCAGCGTTTCATTCAGCTTCTCGAAAACCATCCCTGGTTCGAGGTTGCGTGGCTCGCGGCCAGCGACCGTTCCAGCGGCCGCACCTACGGCGAGGCCGTGCGCTGGAAGCTGGACACGCCGCTGCCGGCGCGCATCGCCGGGTTGCCTGTTTCGCCTGCCACGCCGGAGGGCGCTCCCAAAATCATCTTCGCCGCGCTCGACGCCGACATCGCCCGCGAACTGGAGCCGAAGTTCGCGGCCGCCGGCTGCGCGGTCATCTCCAACTCCAGCGCCTTCCGCATGCAGCAGGACGTGCCTCTCGTCATCCCGGAGGTGAACGCCGAGCATCTGACGCTGGTGGAAAACCAGAGCTGGCGCAGAGAATCGGGCGGCTATATCGTCACGAACCCCAACTGCTCCGCCATCGGCCTGGTACTTGCGCTCAAGCCCATCGTGGAGCGCTTCGGTATCGACGCGATCTTCGTCAGCACCATGCAGGCTGTCAGCGGTGCCGGTTATCCCGGCGTACCTTCCATGGACATCCTCGGAAACGTCGTCCCCTACATCAAAAACGAAGAAGAAAAAATGCAGGAGGAGACGCTCAAGCTGCTGGGCCGGCTCAATGGCTGCCTGGTGGAGCCGCTTGGGGCGAAGATGAGCGCCCACTGCAATCGCGTGGCCGTGGAGGACGGTCACACTGAGAGCGTGAGCATCAAACTCAGCCGCAGGGCCACGCGCGATGAGATGCTTGCGGCGTGGGCGCAATTCACGCCGCTCGCCGGACGCGATCTGCCGACCGCGCCCGCGCAGCCGGTGGAGTTTATTCCGGCGGAAGACCGCCCCCAGCCGCGGCTCGACCGCATGCGGGGCGCCGGCATGGCCGCAACCGTCGGGCGCCTGCGCCCCTGCGGCCTGCTCGACTGGAAATTTACGGTTCTTTCGCACAACACGATTCGCGGAGCGGCCGGCGCGGCGCTGCTCAACGCCGAACTGTTGGTCTCCCTCGGCAAACTAGACCCGGTGGCTGTGCCCGCATGAACAGGCTGGTGGTCATGAAGTTCGGGGGCACGTCCGTCGAGGATGCCGTGGCCATAGAGCGCACGGCGCGGATCGTCGCAGGCCGTGTCGCCGGGGGGGTGCAGCCCATTGTCGTGGTCAGCGCCATGGCCAAAGTTACGGACCTGCTGATCTCCGCCGCCAACATCGCGGCCCGCGGCGACCGCGCCAGCGCGCTGGCCATCACGGAACGTCTCCGCATCCGGCACAAAGACGCGGCCACGCAGTTGATCGCGTCCGCGCGCGCGTCCGCAGCGCCTGCCGCCCAGCAGGATCACGAGCAGATCGGCGCCCACGCCTGGATTGAAGCCGAATTCGACGGCCTCGACGAGATTCTGCGCGGCCTTGCCGCCGTCGGCGAACTTACTCCGCGCATTGCCGACATGGTGGTCTCTTACGGCGAGCGCGCTTCCAGCCGCATGATCGCGGAAGCCTTCGTGCGCTTCGGCCTCAAAGCAGTTCATATCGACGCCCGCCACTGCATCGTGACCGACGCGCAATATGGCAGGGCTGTCCCGCAGGATGCCCTCATCGAACAGCGCCTCCATCAGCACGTCGTGCCGCATCTGGCCGAAGGGCGGGTACCGGTGATGGGCGGCTTCATGGGCTCGACCGAGCAGGGCGTGACCACCACCCTGGGCCGCGGCGGGTCCGACTTCACCGCGGCGCTGGTAGGAGGCGGGATCGATGCCGGGGTCATAGAAATCTGGACCGACGTGAACGGCATCATGACCGCCGACCCTCGCGTCTGCCCCGATGCGCTGCGCGTGAAAACGATCAGCTTCGAGGAAGCCGCGGAGCTGGCCTATTTCGGCGCGAAGGTGCTGCATCCGGCGACCATTCTGCCCGCGGTCAAAAAGAACATTCCGGTCCTCGTGCTCAATTCCCGCAATCCTGAGAACGGCGGCACGCGCATCACCGCGCTGGCGGCGCGCTGCCGCAGCCCGTTCAAGTCCATCGCGGTTAAGAAGCGCCTCACCATCATGGACATTGTCGCCAGCCGCATGCTGCTGTCCCACGGGTACCTGCGCGCCATCTTCGAGGTCTTCGACAGACACAAGTGCCCCGTGGACATGGTATCCACCTCCGAAGTGAGCGTCTCGCTCAGCGTCGACTCGAACGACAAGCTGCCCGCCATCGCCGCGGACCTCAGCAAGCTCGCGGACGTGAAATATGAGGGGCGCAAGGCGCTGGTCTGCATGGTGGGGGAAAACATCCGCGGCCAGAACGGCATTGCCGCTCGTGTCTTCCAAAGCGTGCGCCACGTGAATTTGCGCATGATTTCTCAGGGAGCATCCGAAATCAATATGAGCTTCATGATCGAAGAGGACGATGCCGAGGAAGCTGTCCGCTCGCTGCACGCGGAGTTTTTCAGCGATCCCGATCCGGAGATCTTCGACGTTGAGGCCCGGACTAAAATCTGATTACCGATCATTCGCCATGCTTTTTCTTGTTCTGGGACGCGGAAAGACGGGCAGCGAAGTGGCGCAGGTGGCCCGTGAGCGCTGCCACAGCGTGCGCGTGGTGGGCGAAGAAGAGAATCGCGCCGCCGCCTCGCTGACGGCGCCCTTTCTGGCCGGATTCGACGCGGTCATCGACTTCACGACGCCAGAGGCCGCTGTGCAGAACATGCGCGCGTGCCTGGCCAATGGCGCGCGAGTGGTCGTGGGCACCACAGGCTGGTACGCGCACCTGGCCGATATGCGCGATCTGACCCTGCGCAAGGGCGGCGCGCTGCTCTATAGCACGAACTTCTCGGTGGGAGTGCAGACGCTGTTTCGCATCGCCCGGGAAATGGCTCTCGCCGCGCCCGGCTACAGGTTCCACATCACGGAAACGCATCACGCCACGAAAAAAGACGCGCCCTCCGGCACCGCGCTCTCTCTACAGCGGATCCTGGAATCCGCCAGTCCCGGCCTCGATGTCGGGATCACCTCAAAGCGCGAAGGCGAAGTTCCGGGAACGCACATCGTCGAGGCGCGCTCGGAGAACGACTGCATCACCCTCTCGCACGACGCATTCTCACGCCGCGGATTCGCCGAAGGCGCGGTGCGCGCGGCTGAATGGATCAGCGGCAAGACGGGCTGCTGGGATTTTCAGGACATTGTGAAGGAACTGGGCAAGTAGAATATTCTGCATGCCCCCCTCCTTTGGCAGAAGAGTCAGGAACGCACAAAAACGCGCGTTAAGGCGATTGTTCGAGTTGGCCCAGCGTTGTCGATTCGATATCCTGCCGCGTTACTTCTACTCCGAGATTCCGGACATCCGGTTCCTTAAGTCGACCACAGGGTGGCGAGATCCCCGGAGCTTAGTCGGTCTGCGATGCGACCTGGATCGACAGTTGGCATGGGTGGACGAATGCACGAAGAACTACCGCGCCGCTTTACAAAGCTTTGAGATTCACAAAACCGCAGTCAGGACCAACGGCAGTTCTGAAGGCTATGGCGAGGTGGAAGCGGACTTCCTGTATTGCTTCGTTCGGGCCCATCGCCCGTCGCAGATCCTCCAGGTCGGGTGCGGGGTTTCAACCGCAGTGTGTCTGAGGGCAGCCGCCGACGAGGGCTATCGGCCGAAGATCATCTGCATCGAGCCCTACCCTACTGAGTTTCTCAGGCGGGAAGGCGCGGCCGCCAGGATTGAGCTTGTACCCAAAAAGCTGGAAGACGTCGGTGCGGATTGCATAACGGCGCTTCACTCTGGCGATTTATTTTTTGTGGATTCCAGCCATACTCTTGCGCCTGCCGGAGAGGTTAATCTCATCGTTCTGGAAATGCTCCCACGCCTGGCTGTCGGTGTTCGCGCGCACTTTCATGACATCACCTTTCCTTACGATTATGCGCCGGACACGCTTTCGTCGGCCCTGTTCTTCACGCATGAGACAGCGCTGCTCTATGCGTTCCTGTCGATGAATCCATCCTTCGAGATTGAGGCTTCGCTTTCGATGCTGCATCATCGGCGGCTGCCGGATTTGAAACGAATCTTCACAGACATGAATCCGATGCCGTTTGATCAGGGGTTGAGCCTGGGTGGAGGGCAGTTTCCGACTTCGATTTATCTGCGCCGTGTTGGAGATTCGACCAGGAAATGAAGCCCTACAGCCCCAGTTCCTCATCAGTCATCGGCACTGCGCTGCGCCGGCGTTCCTTCACCTTGCGCGCGGGGATGCCGGCGTAGACGCCGAAGGGCTCCAGATCGCGCGTAGCCACCGAGCCCAGCGCCAGGATCGCCCCCGCGCCGACGTTCACGCCGGGAGACACCGTGGCGCGCGCGCAGATCCATGAATACGCGCCCAGCCGCATGGGGAAGTGGAC
>DAHUYD010000055.1 GCA_027315385.1 Acidobacterium sp. | reverse complement strand
GCGCGACGCAGCGAGAAGCATTTGGCGCAGGCGGCGGCGGCGCGCGTGGAACGCTGGCGCCGCATCGCGCTCGAAGCCTCGCAACAGTCCCGCCGATCCGATGTGCTGCGCATCGCCGATCCGCTGCCGCTCAAGACCGCCATTCGTCAGGAGGAACGGGCACTCCGGCTGGTGCTGGCGGAGCAGGAGCGCACGACTACCCTGCGCCATGCGCTCAGCGAAGCTCTGGCAATCGCCGGCGACGAAATTCCGGCCATCCGTATCGCGTCCGGTCCGGAGGGCGGCTGGACCGGGGAGGAAGAGGCGCTGCTGGACGCGGAGAACTGGAAAGCTGTGAGCCTGGGCCCGCGCATCCTGCGGGCCGAAACCGCCGTGATTGCGGCGCTGGCGGTATCGGCATCCCTGCTGGAGTAAAGCGGGCTGAATCGCCCGCTACTTTCCGCTCGTCTCGTTCCACAGGAAAGACATCTCGTCGGCGTAGTCGCTTACCAGCTGCGCCATGGAGACCCCGGCACTGTGGCCGCCCTTGACCGAGTAGTGCAGCAGGATCGGCCGGTCGCCTCCGTTCGAGGCCTGCATCAGCGCCGTCATCTTGCGCGCGTTCATGGGGTCGACGCGCGTGTCGTTGTCGCCGGTGAAGAACATGATCGCGGGATACTGCCCGCCCTTGTGGACGTTCTGGTAGGGGGAATACCTGAACAGGTACGCTAAATCTTTCCGGCTTTGCGAGCTGCCGTACTCCGTGGTCCAGAGGCGGCCGAACTCGAAGTACTGATAGCGCAGCATATCCAGGAGCGGATAGCCGCACCAGATCGCGCCGAAGAGATCCGGCCGCTGCGTCATGGCGGCGCCCATCAGCAATCCGCCATTGGAGCGGCCGCGAATCGCGAAGTGCCGCGGCGAGGTGTAACGGTTGGCGATCAGATATTCCGCCGCGGAGTAGAAGTCGTCGAAGACGTTCTGCTTGTTGGCGAACATCGCCGCCTTATGCCATGCCTCGCCGTATTCATTGCCCCCGCGTAAATTCGGCAGCGCGAAGAAGCCACCCTGCTGCATCCACCAGGCGTATTCCGGGTTCCATTCCGGCAGCATGGGCAGGTCGAATCCGCCGTAGCCGGTCATCAGAAGCCGACCCTGGCCGTCCTGCTTCAGGCCCTTTTTCCCGGCGATGAACATCGGCATCCGCGTGCCATCCTTCGAGGTGTAGAAGACCTGCTTCACCTCGTATTGCGAGGAGTCGAACGGAACCTTCGGCTGTGCGAATACCGTCGACTGGCCAGTTCGGGTGTTGTACCGGTAGATCGTTGGCGGGATGGTGAACGACTGGAAGGAGTAGAAGCCATCTGTCTGCCCGGGCCGGCCGTACACCACCGTTCCCGCGCCGATTCCCGGATAGTTCAGCGTGCCGCTCTGCTTGCCATCCAGCGTGTAGATCGTCGTTTCGGTCTTCACATCGTGCAGGCGCGAGACGAACATCCTGCCGCCCACGATGCTGAAACTGTCGATGACGTCCTTGCCCTCGGGGACGATCGTCTTCCACGCTGAGGCGTCCTTGCCTGGGAACGCCTCCACGATCCGGCTGTTCGCAGCCTGGTAGTCGGTCAGCAGGAAAAACCGATCGCCGGCACTGGTCATGCGAAGGTGAGCCTTCACCCCATACACCAGGCGCATGAGCGGCGCATCCGGCTTACGCAGGTCGCGAAGCAGAATGTCCTGGCTGGTGGCGGGCACGCCATGCTGGATTCCGATGACCAGCCAATGGTGGTTATCGCTGACGCTGGCGCCCACCAGATCCAGCTCGCCCAGATGCTGACCGCGATAGTCGCCGCCAAAGATCTTCTGATCGGCGCCGGCGGGTGCGCCGAACTTGTGGAACCACACATTCGATCCCTGGTGCGTGAACTTCGAGTAGTAGAGGCCGTTGTTACCAGGGCTAAGGCTCAGGCCAAAGTAGCGCGCGGGAGGCAAAACATCCGGCAGTTCCTGGCCGGTGCGGACGTTCAGCACATGGATGGAGCCCTCGTCGTTTCCTCCCTGGCGCACCTCGTACACGAGCAGGTTGCCGCTGTCAGAAATGTCACGGATGCTGACATTGGTGTTCTCGTCGGCGCTGAGCTTTGCGGCGTCGATCAGTCGTCGATCCGTGCCGCTCCAGCCGCCGCGCACGTAAATCGAACCCTGGTTTTCATCGGGCAGCTGCTTTTTGAAGAAATACTTTCCGCCCCGCAGCTCCGGCATGGAGTAGGTTTCCACGCGCAAGAGCGCCGTCAGCCCATGCTCGACCTGCGGCAGGTCTTTGAGCTGGTCAAGGTACTTCTGCGTGTAGGCGTTCTCCTCGGCGATCCACGCTCGGGTTTGCGGACTTTTCGCATCTTCGAGCCAGCGGTATGGGTCCTCGACCTTCGTCCCGAAGTAATCGTCCGTAACGGCATGCACCGCGGCGACGGGCGGTGGCGGCAGCGTGATGCCGTTATCGCCATGAATCGTTTTCGCAGTCTGAGCGCGCATGACGAACGGGGAGGCAGCCAGCGCGACGGCAAGGGGATATGCAAACAGACAACGCGTATCCATCGGGACTCCCTTATGGAAAAAGCCGGATATAAAAGAACGCCCAGTTTACTCGGTTTGCGAGGCATCGCTCCAGAAAGCGTGCGTGCGCGAGGAGATGCGGTCCGGGAAGTCGCGGTAGATAGCGTTGAGGGCATCGAACAGCGCCTTCGACTCCCTGTCGAGGCCGAGCAGGAGGGTCGAGCGCAGGATCCGGGTGAGGCGCAGGTGGTTGTGGTTTCCAGGCCAGAGCCAGTTCTGCGCGCGCTCGCGAAAATTCTCCTCGCGCTCCACCGCGGCTCCGTTCCAGCGCAGGCCGTAAAAGCGGAGCATCCGCCCAAACGCATGGCGAAGCCGATCCTGCATTTCCGGCGTGACGCGGAAAGCCTCGACGGTCTCGCGATCGAGCAATGGCGCCGATGGATAAGCGCCGCTTCGCTCCGGCAGGGGAAAAAGCCACTGGATGAAGTCATGGACCGCTTCCATCTGGTCGTCGTTCCATGCCAGAATCTCGCCCAGTCTGCGCCCGCTGTCATCTGTGGCCTGGTCGCGGTAGAAGCGAATGAGCGGATTGGGCTCGGTGGCCGGCATTACAGATGAATCCATCCCTTAAGGATCAGCAGCAGCGACGTGCTTCCCACGATAATCCACAGCACGACGCCCTGAACCAGCGGCCGGACGCCTACCTTCTTCAGCGTATCGCGGGTGATTCCGGTGCCGATCAGGAACAGGGTGACGCCCAGGCCTGTTTCACCGAGCCGCGACAGCTGCCTGTACTCCGGATGCAGCCAATGGATCGTGCTGTTCAGCACCGCAGCCAGGCAGAAGAAGAGGATGAACCAGGGGAGATGAATCTTCGCGCGGCTGCGGCGCACCACGGCCGTCCCCACGGACATGGGCACGATCCACAGGGCTCGAGCGAGCTTGACCGTCGTGGCGATCGCCAGAGCGATCACGCCATATCTTGCTGCCGCTCCAACGACCGAGCTGGTATCGTGAATCGCCAGTGCCGCCCACAGCCCGAACTGCGCCTGCGTGAGGTGCAGTGCGTGGCCGATGACCGGAAAGATGAAGAGCGCGACCGAATTCAGCACGAATACCGTGCCCATGGCGACCGCCAGCGCTTCCTCACTCGCATTCGTCACCGGAGCCAGCGCGGCAATCGCGCTCCCGCCGCAAATCGCCGTGCCTGCCGCGATCAAAAAGCCTTGCACCCGGCCTACGCGCAACAGGTACGCCAGCAGAGTTCCGATCAGCATGGCAAAGCTGATCCCAATCGCTGTGTAGACGAATCCCGATCGCCCCACCCGCAGAACCGTGTCCAGATTCATCCCAAATCCGAGGCAGACCACCGAGGCCTGCAGGAGAAACTTCGAGAGCCGCCGGGCCTCAATTTGATATTCGTGCGCCGTGAAAAGCCCGTAGGCCAGGCCGCAGGCCAGAGCGACGGGAGGCGAAAGCAATCCGCAGGCCGCCAGAATGATACCCAGGTAAAACAGGTTCTTCACCATAGGTCCATGGTGGTGGCAATGCTGGTGAGGATCCAGACGGAATCCTGAATCGCCGATAAGCCGTGCTTATCGCTGTCAGCGTGCCGGCAGGGAGGCCTCCGCGCGGGCCATCGCGGCTTCGGCAAGCAGGAATCGCTCGAAGGCGCCGGGCGGCCCGTCCGGAATTGGCCCAAACGCGCGAATGAGGGTAATATCCCGCCGAATCTCGAGATCTGCCACCGGGATCACGCGCACCGTGCCAAGGCGTACTTCCTTCCGGATCGACCACTCGGAGACGAACGCCGCTCCCAGGCCTTCCTCCACCGCCGATACGATGGCCCCGATCGAATCCAGCTCCATCACGACGTTGAGATCCCGGTGCCGCAGGCCGGCGCGCCGCAACGCCAGCTCCACTACGCGCCGCGAGCCAGACCCCCGCTCGCGCAGCAGCAGCGGAACCTCCCGCAGATCGCACGCCTGGACCGGACCGGCTTTCGGCCAGGCAAGGCGCCGCCCCACGATCAACACCATCCGGTCCTCCAGAATCCGCTGGCGAAAGACCTCGCGGCTGGATGCGGGTCCTTCAATCATCGCCAGCGAAATCTCTCCCGATGCCAGTGCCTCCACGATCCTTTCAGTGTTCGCGCTGCGGATCGAAACGCTGATGCCAGGATGCTTCCGCAGAAACGGCCCGAGCAAGCGTGGCAGAATGTACTGCGTTACGGTCATCGAGGCGCCCAGCCGCAGTTCTCCCACGGATTCTCCACGCGAGCTTTCCAGCGCGGCCAATGCCTCCTCGGCGAGGCGGGCGCCCTTGTGGGCATAAGCCAGCAGCACCGCGCCAGCCTCGGTCAGCCTTACCCGCCCGTTCCGCCGGTCGAACAACATCGTTCCGAGTTCTTCTTCGAGCGCATGAATCTGCTGGCTGACCGCCGGCTGGCTCAGGTGCAGCCGCTCCGCCGCGCGCCGGAAGCTTGCCTCAGCGGCTACCGTCCGAAATACCTTGAGCCGAAAATTCTCCACGTCCGGATCACCTTATAGAATCGACGCATCCCAATGGCTTCTCCCACAACTCCGCGTTGGCGGCGGGCACTTGCGATTCTACGTCCCTCTCACCGGCATTCGCCTTTTTCGGCGACCGTGCTGCTGATGGGCGCCGCGACCGCTTCGCGTCTGATGGGCCTGGTCAAAACCAAATACATCGCGTTGCTCCTCGGCCGCAGCGCCGCGGCGGACGCCTTCAATGCCGCCTTCCAGCTCCCCGACATGGTCTCTTATTTCCTCGTCGGCGGAGCCGCATCCATCACCTTCGTCACCATCCTCACCCGCTACCGCGAAGAAGGCCGCGAAGCGGAAGGCCAGCGCGCCATGTCCGTCATTCTCACCGTCATGGCGCTGGTCCTTGGTGGCGCCGTCGTGCTTGCCGAGTTTGCCGCTCCCCTGTACGTCCGTCTGCTGCTCCACGGATTCGAAAGCGATCCGGCGAAAGCCGCTCTCTGCGTGCACCTCACCCGCATCCTGCTGCCCGCCCAACTCTGCTTCTTTGCCAGTGGCGTCTTCGGAGCGGTTCTGCTCGTGCGCCGCATCTTCTCCGTGCAGGCCGTCACACCGCTCGTGTACAACGGCGGCATTATTCTTGGCGGCGTCCTGGGCGTCCTGCTCACGCGCCATGCCAGCGTTTCTTCCCTGGCAATCGGAGCGGTCGCCGGCGCTTTCTGCGGGCCATTCCTGCTCAACGCCATCGGCGCCCACCGCGTCGGCATGCGCTTCCGCCCGATCCTGGACTGGTCGAACCCCGGCCTGCGCGAGTGGGTCCGCATGTCCATCCCGCTCATGCTCGGCGTCTCGCTGGTGACTGCCGACAACTGGATCATCAATTACTTCGCCTCGCACGTGGGCGGCGCCATCACGCTGCTTACCTATGCCAAGACGGTCTTCACCGCTCCGGTGGCGCTGGGGCAGGCGGCAGGAGCAGCCTCGCTGCCCTTCCTCGCGTCGCTCTTCGGCAAACCCGACCGCGCACCGTTCGCTCGCGCCGTCAATTCCTCCGTCTCCCGCATCTTCGCCTTTTCCCTGCTCCTTTCCGCCTTCATGATCGCCATGGCTTATCCCCTCGTCGACGTCCTCGTCCGCGGCGGGGCGTTTCATCGCGCGGATTCAGGCACTCTGGCGCTCTACTTCGGCATCTTTTCGATTTCACTCTGTCTGTGGTCGGCGCAGGCCCTGTACGCGCGCGCGTTCTACGCCGCGGGCAACACCATCACACCCATGGTCGCGGGGACGCTGGTCACGGCCGCGTCCATTCCCGTGTACTGGACTCTCTATCGGTCCATGGGGCCGGCCGGTTTGGCCGTGGCGTCGGATATCGGCATCTTTCTTCAAACCTCGGCGCTGGCCGTGTTGCTGCATCGCCGCCGCATGGTTTCGCTCGCCGGTCTCGAATATGCGGAGTTAGGCCGAGCGCTGCTCGCGGCGCTTGTTTCCTTCGCGGCCCTCTATGGCATCCGCTCCTTGATCCACACCACCAGCCGACTGCATGAGCTTGCGTGGCTCGCGGGAACCGCCGTTGTCTGGCTCGCGATTTCGCTCCTGGTGTTGCGGCTCAGCGGCTCCTCGCTGCCGAGCCAGCTACTGGGCCGCGTGGCCAGGCGCGCCTGAGAGTGGCAAAAGGACCACGCCCCGAACCCGGCTCGAAAACAAAAGCTCCAGCAAGCGTTCTTCCGTCCCTCGTTGAGGCGGAACAACGCTGTCAGGAGCTCTGTTCTCAATTCGGAAAAAGCTACACCGGGACTGGAACCTGCTTCTCGGCTGCCGAGTTCGCGTTCGCTTTCGCCTCATTCGCCTTCTCGTTCGCGCCGGGCTTCCGAATATCGATCCCGCCCTTGAAGAACGCGCCATCTTCGATGGAAATGCGCTGTGCCGCCACATCTCCGGTCAGCGAGCCTTCGCTGCGGATGTCCACGCGATCGCTGGCATTGACGTTGCCGCGCACCTTTCCGAGCACCACGACTTCGCGCGCGGAAATGTTCGCCGACACCTGGCCGTTGCGTCCCACCGTCACGCGGTTGCCGGGCAGGCTGATCGAGCCTTCCACCTTGCCGTCGATGTACAGCGACTCGGATCCGGTGACTTCGCCCTTGATGACGAGGCTTTTGCCGATCGTGGCCTGTTCACCGGTGGCGCTGGGTGCGGCCGCGGGGGCTGCGGCCGGGCGAGGATTTGCTTCAAACGTCGGGGCTGCCGGTATGTTGGGGCGCTGAGGTTCGGGCGTTTGCGGTCCGGTGCCGGTTCCGGTCTGGTTGGGTTTCCACATGATTCAAATACCTTCCTTCTCCAAATTGTTTTATGAACTGACCGCCCTGGCCCGCCAGTCGTCCCCGGAATCCAGGCGCAATCTACAACGTCGACTCTCTCCCCTCGGGAGTCTTTATCCCTCCGCGCAAAATGCCGCCGTTACCTGCATCTTAAACACCTTCACCGAAAATGGCACGCCCAGGGTGGCAGGCAAGGCTGTGGAAGCTCGGTACGGTACTGGTGGGGAATCGCCCAAATCTTTTTCGTTTGGCCGATTTTTCCCGGTACGGGAAGAGCCTTTGCCGCATCCCTTGCGAAGGCGATCTTTCTCGGCAGCGGGAACAGCGCCCTGTTCGCAGGAATTTGCACGTACTGGAGGAGAACCCGAAATGGTCAGGTATTCACTGTACGCCTCTCTGGAAGCGAAACCCGGCAAGGAAGCCGAGCTGGAAGCGTTTCTGAAACAAGGCGCGGAACTGGCTCGGAAGGAGCCGACGACGGTTGCATGGTATGCCCTGAAGGAAGACGACGGGCGCTACAGTATTTTCGACACCTTTAACGATGAGGCCGGCCGCGAGGCACACCTGAACGGGGAAATCGCCAAAGCGCTGATGGCAAAGGCCGACGCCCTGCTGGCCAAGCCGCCGCAGATCCACAAAATCGACATCCTCGCATCGAAGTAAACACCGCATCGATGCTGAGGGACTGGCGGAAAGCGGTCTTCTTTCCAGTACCATCGAACTCAGCATGGACGACCGCGACTTGCTGCGCCACATCGAGCGGCTGCCCGGAGCGCGCGCCGGCTACAAGCAGCTGGTGCGCGAGCTGAGTCTCGGCGGTGGTCAGGAGCGTCGTCTTCTCAGAGAGCAGCTCGGCCGGATGACAGGCCGGCGGCAACTCGTGCAAATCGACGGCGAGCACTGGGCGCTGCCGCGGGTCAACGCATCTGCGGGCGGCCCCCGCTCCGAGAAAAGGTCCGACAAGCATACTGAACGTCACCGCAACGAGAGGAATCTCGTCGCCGGGCGGCTCGACCTCCATCGCGACGGATACGGTTTTGTTCGGCCGAATCCAGCTGCCGCCGGTGCGGCCGTGTCCGAGCCGGACATCTTCATTCCGGCGCGGGAAATCGGCGGCGCCATGCAGGGCGATCAGGTGCTGGCTGAGCTTGCCTCGCCGCGTTTCGAGCGGGGCGAGTTGCGCCGCTCCGGCCGGATCCTGCGCATCCTCACCCGCCGGCACCCCACGGTCGTCGGCATCTTCCACTACTCCCGGCGCGATACCGAGCGGGGCGGCAATCTGGTTGTTCCCTTCGATGAGCGAATGACTCAGCCGATCATGATTCCGCTGGGTCAGGAAATGCCGGCTGCGGGCGATGCGCCGACTCCGCATCGGGTCTTGGGCGCCGAGGCTCGCGCCGCCGCGCCTCATCAGGACCTCGAAGGCCTCGTCGTCGACGTGGAAGTCACCGACTGGCCCACCCCCACGCGCGCGGCGCGCGGCCGGGTTCTGGAAGTGCTGGGCGCGGAAGACGATTTCGGCGTCGATGTCGAGATTGTTATCCGCAAGCACCATCTGCCGCGCGTGTTTCCTGATTCCGTTCTGGCCGAAGCGCGCAGGGTGGCTCATCTGGATCCTGAGCTCGTGGCGGGCCGCCGGGATTTCCGTCCCCTTCCCATCGTCACCATTGATGGCGAGACCGCCCGCGACTTCGACGACGCGGTGCTGGTCCAGCGCGGGGAGGACGGGATCTGGGAGCTGCAGGTGCATATTGCCGATGTCGCGCAGTATGTCCGGCCCGACTCAGCTCTGGATCTTGAAGCGCGCCTGCGCGGCACCTCCGTGTATTTCCCTGACCGCGCCATCCCCATGTTGCCGCAGGAGCTTTCGACGGACATCTGCAGCCTGCGTCCCGGCGAGGATCGCCTGGTGCTTTCCTGCCTCATGCGCATCGATCCGCAGGGCGACATTCTGAATTACGAGATCTGCGAAGGCGTGATCCGGTCCGCCCAGCGCATGACCTACGCACAGGTCCACGGAATTCTGGATGGCGACGCGGCCCTGCGCGCCGAGTTTGCGCCGCTCGTGCCGGAATTCGAGCGCATGCTCGATCTGGCGCGCATCCTCAACCGCAAGCGCGCGCGGCGGGGCTCCATCGATTTCGATTTGCCGGAGCCGCTGATCGAGTTCGACGAATTTGGAGCGATGAAGTCGGTTACTCGTGCCGAGCGCAACTGGGCGCACCGCCTTATCGAGGAGTTCATGCTCTCAGCCAATGAGAGTGTTGCCTCCTGGCTCCATAACCTGGGCGTACCTTCGCTCTACCGCATCCACGAAAAACCCGAACCGCGCCGCGTGGTCGAATTCGAGGAGATTGCAGCGGCGTTCGGCTATTCGCTCGGCATCGGCAGCCTGCCCGTTCGCACCTTCACGATGCGGAGCGAGCGCCGCGAACAGCGCCAGGGCGGCGGTCGCGAGCCTCGCAGCTACGAAGTGCCGCAAGACATGCCGGTGACGCCGCGCATGTACCAAAAGCTGACGGAGAAGATCGCCGGCAAGCCCGAGGAGCGCATCCTTTCCTACCTGATGCTGCGCTCGCTGCGCCAGGCGCGCTACAGCGAGAAGAACGAGGGCCATTTCGCTCTGGCAGCGCCGTGCTATACGCATTTCACTTCGCCGATCCGCCGCTATCCCGACCTGATCGTCCACCGCATCGCGAAGGCCCTGCTGCATAAAGGAACCGATGGGCACGGGGTGCTCGCCGCGAGTGAACCGCATTCCGCATGGGCGCGTCAACACAAGGAGGACCATGGCTCCGTTCCAGGTGGCGCGCAGCCCGGCCCTCTCGACGAGGAATCCCTGGCCGCCATCGGGCGGGAGTCCAGCGAAAACGAGCGCCGGGCCGCCGATGCCGAACGCGAACTCGTGGAGTGGAAGAAGATCAAGTTCATGCGTGACCGCGTGGGCGAGGCGTTTCGCGGCATGATTCTGAACGTCACGAAGTACGGGTTATTTGTTGAACTGGACGCTTTGTTTGTGGAGGGCCTGGTGCCGATCCACACGCTTGGCCTTTTCGACAGCGATCGCTATACCTATCGAGAGAACACGCGGCAGATCATCGGCGAACCCGGGGGACGGACGTTCTCCGTTGGCGAACGAGTTCAGGTTATCCTGGATCGCGTGGACGCCGTCGAGAAGCGACTGCAGTTCTCGATCCTCGACGAAGAAGAAGATCGCCCCGGGCGCCGCACCGCGTCGTCAGGCCGGAAAAAGAAGAAAAAGCGGGAGGACGCGGAGAGCAGCGTCCCGCCGGCGCCGCACCCCCCCGGCCGCAATGAACGACCGCGCTACCGGCCGCCCAGGCCCAGCCAGCTCCGCAAAAAGAAAAAGCGCCGCTGACCGGCACCGGCACTCTCCTCGGGTGCAGTTCAGCTCCGGAATACGATGCGTCCCTGGCTCACCGTCAGGCGCACACGGCCCTGCATTTCCCAGCCGTCGAATGGCGTGTTTTTCGATTTCGAACGCGACTCCGCGGCGCGAAAAACCCATCTCGCTGCCGGATCGAAGACCGCCACATCGCCGGGCGATCCGGCAGACAGGCTTCCGCCCTTCAGTCCCACCGCCTGCGCCGGCCGGCTGGTCAGCAGCGCCAGCACGCCGGCAAGCGGCATGCGATGGCGAATATGCAGAATTGAAATCGCCAGTCCCAGCGCCGTTTCGAGACCCGTTATTCCGTTAGGCGCGCGCTCGAACTCCTGCTGCTTCTCGTGCGCAGCGTGAGGCGCATGATCCGTTGCGATGGCATCCACGGTTCCATCGAGGAGCCCCTCGATCATGGCGGCGCGATCCGCTTCCCCGCGCAGAGGCGGATTCATCTTCGCGTTTGTGTCATAGAGCCCCACGCTCTCTTCAGTCAGCGCAAAATGATGCGGCGTCACTTCGCAGGTAACGTGCAGGCCCGCCCGGCGCGCGGCGCGCACCGCATTGAGAGCTTTGCTGGTGGAGAGATGCGCCACGTGCAGATGTCCGCGGCGGACCTGCCTCAGCAGATCCAGATCGCGTTCGACCAGGCTCGATTCCGCCTCAACACTCATCCCGCGCAACCCGAGCCGAAACGCCAGCGCGCCTGCGTTCATCGAGCAGCCGCCTGTCAGTCGCGTATCTTCCGCATGCTGGATAACCGGCAATTCCACCGCGGCCGCAGCGCGCAGCGCCGCCAGCATGATGGCATCGCCCAGGATCGGCTTCCCGTCATCGGTCACCGCGACCGCGCCGGCCTCTCGCAGGGCCGCGTAGTCCGTCAGCGCCTCGCCCATCGAGCCGCGCGTCGCCGCGCCGATAGGAAAGACGCGCGCCGACGCTCCACGCTCCGGCGACTGCATCCAGCGCACGGTCTCCGGCGTGTCATTCACCGGAATGGTGTTGGGCATGGCGCAGACGCTGGTGAATCCGCCCGCCGCGGCCGCGGCTGTGCCGGTCGCAATTGTCTCCTTGTAGCTCTGCCCAGGCTCGCGCAGGTGCACATGAATATCCACCAGCCCCGGCGCAACTACCAGTCCTTTGGCGTCGAAGACCTCGGCATCCGCCGCATGAATCCGCCCAGGATTTTCAATTGCCGCAACCTTGCCGTCGCGCAGCAGCACGTCGCGCATTGCATCCTGCCCGCTCGCCGGATCCACGACCCGCCCGCCGCGAATCAGAAGGGGCTTCATCGCCGTCCGCCTTTCAGTGCACGCGCTACCAGCGCCATTCGAACCGGCACGCCGTTCGCCACCTGCGCCGCAATGGCCGACTGCGGACCGTCCGCCACTTCGTCCGTAATCTCCATGCCGCGGATGATGGGGCCGGGGTGCAGGATCGGCGTCTTCGGCGCGCACGCGGCGATGCGCTCGGTGTTGGCCTGGTAGCGCCGGCGGTACTCGTCGAGATCGATTTTCAGTCCGGCCAGCCGCTCCGCCTGAATGCGCAGCACCATCGCCACCTGCGACTGGCGCAGCGCCGTATCGAAGTCGCGCTCAATCGAGACTCCCGGCCCCATGGCCGTGGCGGACTCGGGCAGCAGTTCCTCAGGCCCGCAGAAAATTATCCTGGCGCCGAGCCTCGGCAGAAGCAGCGCATTCGAGCGCGCCACACGGCTGTGCAGAACGTCGCCGCAGATGGTGAGCGTTATGCCGCGCAGGCACTTCTCATTCACCGCCGACGCGCGAATCTTCAGCCGTTGCAGGATCGTTCGCAGATCCAGCAGCGCCTGCGACGGATGCTCCGCCATGCCATCGCCGGCGTTCAGCACTGGCAGGCCGGTCGTCTGCGCCAGCAGATACGGAGCGCCCGAATAAGGGCTGCGCAGAATGATGCACTCCGCGCCCAGAGCCTTTAGCGTGATGCCGGTATCCTTAAGGGTCTCGCCTTTCTCGATGCTCGACGAGAGCGAGCTGACAAGCGTCGTATCCGCGCCCAGCGCTTTCGCGGCCAGCTCAAACGACGTGCGTGTGCGGGTGCTCGCCTCGTAGAAAAGCAGCGCCACGCGCCGCTTGGCCAGGCGCTTCGCCCGGCGCAGCGGATCCTCGCGTTCGAGCGCGTCGGCCGCCAGCAGAATTTGCCGGACTGCGGCGACGGAAAAGTTCATTGCCGAGATCGCAGACCCCGGATGGATGGGTTGCTGAAAAAGGGAAAGAGTGGAGAGCTTCTGCGCTTTACGGGATGGGCCCTTGGTCTCCGCCATCTCCTTCGTGTCGATCCCCGCGCTGTACGCGCCGCTTAAACTCGCTCGACCAGCAACACCTGCTCGTCGTTGTCTATTTCACGCAGCTTCACTTCGATGATCTCCCGCTGCGAGGTGGGCACGGACCGACCGACAAACGTGGCTTCGATGGGCAGCTCACGATGTCCACGGTCGATGAGCACCAGCAACTGCACGCGCCGCGGCCGGCCATGATCGAAGAGCGCATCCAGCGCCGCGCGAATGGTCCTGCCCGTGTACAGCACGTCGTCAATCAGAACCACATCCCGCCCGTTGACGTCGAACCCCAGCGAACCCGGCACGACCACGGGACGGACGTCGCGCGTCGAAAGATCGTCGCGGTAAAAGCTGATGTCGAGCACACCGGTATCCACCGGATGCTTCTCGATGCCGCCGATCAGAGCTGCCAGCCGCTCGGCGATCGGCACACCGCGCCGCTTAATGCCCACCAGTCCCACCGTTTCGGCTCCGTTGTTCTTCTCGATGATCTGATGAGCCAGCCGGACAAGGGTCCGTTCAATCTCCGAGGCGGACAGGATCCGCCCCTTTTCGCGCAGTATGGGCGTAGCGGCGGTTTGCAGCTCAGACATAAGGTTAAAGGCGATGATACGAGGCGAGGAGTCGCACTGCAAGAGCTTCGGCGAAGCGATGCGGCTGTTGCTTCACAAACTGCGCTGGGTGCGCGCCCGGCTCGACTGCCACCAGCCGCCCAGCGCGCCGCCGAGCGCGGCGAACAGCAGGATGCCCACGGACATCGTAATCGCCGTCATGAGCTGGAGGGAGGCGTGCCCGTCGGGAGACAGCACGAATCCGGTCATCATTTTCATCATGTGCGCCGCCTCCGCCGGAGGCGCGCCCTGCTGCGCGCTGGCTTTCTTCCACATGTCCAGCAGCTGGTGCATGTAGGCCTCGTAGGCCGAATCGATTGCAGCGCCTCCGTGCATCAGATAGCGCTCGATCAGCATGCGCACCGCATAGGAACCGCAGGCCAGGAGTGCCGCGGCAACCCCGAGAATCGAGCCGACTCGCCATCCCAGACGTCCGTCAATCCCGCTGGCCCCACGCCTTCGATACATCCACATCGTCAGAAAACCCCAGCCCAGCACAATCACCAAACTGGTGGCAAACAGGCCCGAAAACAAACCCAGGGGGACAGCCATCATCAGCGCCGACACAATCGCGGCGCGCCACTGCACCCGCTTTTCATCGCTTTGAAATCGGATAGCTGGCTGGACCGCTGAACCAGGCTCAATCGCCTCCACCACGAATTGAGGGGCGCCGCAATGCGGACAAAATATCTCGACCTCGCGCAGCGGGTTGGCACAGCGGTGGCAAAGCGATTCCATGATTTGACCCTATCGTATGCGGACGGCACGCGCAACGCGGCGGCGCGTCCGCGAACGCGGCAGCATGCTCAATCGCTGGACCCGGATTTGCCCGAACCGCCGCTGGGCAATTGCAGCTCGATCAGCGTGAACCGTGTTCCCTGCCCGCTGCTCTTCAGCGCGAAAATGTGCTGGTGATGTTTCGAGCCGGCCCGGAGCGTGAAATCATTCTGATCCTCGACGTTAACCCCGTTCACCTGGACGTGGGAGTGGCTCTCGTTGCACGTCAGTCCGTCGCTTGTGACGGTGGGCGTCCCCACCGCGTGATCTCCCTGGCAGGAGAGCACGTCTCCGAACCGTCCCAGCGCATTTCTATAGAACGCGATCACCTTGTTCCGGACGTCGGGGGTCGTGTACGTCACCACCTCCACGCGCATTTGCCAGGGACCAAAGCCCATCCGCACGTCAGCCGACTTGTCGCCGCTGTTGTCCGAGGCCATTTGCGCCCCCGGATACGCGGGCAGCCCGAGATCCTCGGCGGTGGTCTGGTCCGAGCGCACCTGCATGCCCCCCAGCGGCGTGTCGATCTTTACGTTCTTGTCCTCGCCATTTTTCCCCTTGTCGACGTGGACGTGACATCCGGCCGTCGCGAGAATCGTTGCTATGGCAAGCAAGCCTGATATTGTACGCATCTTCATAAGCCGTCTTCTCTCAAAGACACGATACGCCGCGGCAGGCGAATCGGTTCCGTCCCCCATTCGCGCACCTCCGGCACGCGGCCACAGGTGGTAAACTTGCGGTTGTCGGGACGTGGCTCAGCCTGGTAGAGCACTCGCTTGGGGTGCGAGGGGTCGGCAGTTCAAATCTGCCCGTCCCGACCATTTCTGGAATCAACCAATTGCACAATTCTTCACCCCAGGAGGAATCCTGAGGCGAGGGGTCGATTACAACGAGTTTTCGCTTCCCTCACGTTACTTGCAGTCTCCGCAAGACCCACTCGCAAACGGGATATGGAATGCGGATGGTAGGGTAGCGCCGCTGGTGCATTCTCTCCCCCTATCAAGTGCGATCACGCCGTGCTCATGCTCAAACACGCGTGTCACCGATTGCATGGAAAAGCCAGTTAGCGCCGCGACCTCGGCCGCTGTGTAAACCGAACAACTTGGTGCGTTCGCGCGTCATGGGGCCGGCTTCCGGCTGTAGAGCGGCTCCAGCGGCTTGCTGACGCAGTCTCAGAGTAAAGTTCCTCTGGATGCAGTCGTTCACAATACGATTTGCCGGTGTGCTCAAAAAGCCAGAAACCTGTTCTGGAATGCCTGCGTTTTCCTCCGGTGAAAGGCTGACGAAACCTCCACGAATCGCAAAGTCCAACGCGTAGGGAAAGCTTCGCCCGGAAGCTCCCCGGCCAGATCAGCGCACCAACCGCTTCTCTCTCCCTTGCGCCGCTCTCCCGATTCCAATTCCACTGAATGAACCGGTCGCCGGATATGGGGCATTGGCATGTTCCCCGTGCTGGCCAGGCGCATCGCGTCGTTGACATATTCGGTGCCAACCGCATTCATCGTCAGCAACATACCCCTGCCGGGGGTGACGGAAATACCCCCTCTTCTCTGTCTACGGGAAAGGACAGACAAAAGTACGAGCAAAATGGAACTCCGTGATGGAGGAGGGCCAGATCGTGCTACTATATATTCGAAATTGCTAATTTGCTTATACATAGAGGCGCTCCGTTCCATGCCTGATTCACTTCGCCGCTTCAAGGCCGACATCTTTCAGGCCCTGGCCAATCCGACGCGCATCGCCATCCTTGAACTGCTGGGCAATGGGGAGTGTTCGGCGGGGGAACTGATTGAAAAGCTGGGCATGGAGCAGGCCAATGTCTCGCAGCATCTGGCGGTGCTGAGGGCGCGGCAGATCGTGGTGAACCGCAAGGCTGGAAACCAGGTTTTCTATTCGGTACGCGACCCGATTATCCTCGAGGTGCTGGCTCTGATGCGTCAGTATTTCCAGAAACACCTGAAGGAAGCTCTGGAGATGCTCGACAAAATGGAAAACGCCCCGGCGGAGACCGGCGAGTGAGCGTTCAGCGATATCGTTTTCCGGGTTTGCATTCGCCCTCTCCATCCAGCGCTGTGCACTGCATTGCACCTTCCCGGTGCGCGGCTGAGCCAGAGGTGCATCTTTGAGCGCACCTCGCTGGCTGTCTGCGGCGACCGCTTTGCACGGACCCACACTTCATTCGCTGCTGTTCCTGGTGGCAGCCTGGGTGATTCTGGGCGCTGTGGGACTGTTGCGCCCCCGCAGTGTGCGCTTTGTTGCCCACCTGCTGTTTCCTCTTGGAGCGGTGGGCTGCATCGGCGTCGCACTGCTGGCCGGAACCTTCCTGGCCACCGGCCACACGGCCGAAGCGATGATCCTCCCGCTCGGCCTGCCGGATCTGCCGTTTCATTTGCGGCTGGATGCGTTGTCGGGATTCTTCCTCCTGATCCTCGGCATGGCGGGAGCAGGAATTTCGATTTTCGCCGCCGGATATTTCCGACGCGGCGAGGGTACCGCGCCCGCACTGCTGGGCCTGCAGTACCACGTCTTTCTGGCCAGCATGGCGACGGTCATTCTCGCCGACGATGCCTATCTGTTCATGGTGGCGTGGGAGACGATGGCTCTCAGTTCCTATTTCCTGGTCACGTCGCAGCACCGCATTCCTGAGATTCGCCGCGCCGGTTTCCTCTATCTTCTGATGGCCCATGTGGGCGCCATCTGCATTCTGCTGTGCTTCGGCGTATTGCAGGGGGGAAGCTGGCAGTTCACCTTCGATGCAATGCGCGGAGCATCGCTCGCGCCTTTCTGGGCCACAATCGCATTTGCTCTGGCACTGCTCGGCTTCGGAGCCAAGGCCGGCCTGGTCCCCCTGCACGCGTGGCTGCCGGAAGCGCATCCCGCCGCCCCCTCGCCGGTGTCGGCGATGATGAGCGGGCTCATGCTCAACACCGCGATCTACGGCATGTTGCGGATCACCTTCGATCTGCTCCACGTGCAGTTCTGGCAGTGGGGAGCAGCGATGCTGACGCTCGGCCTTTTCTCCGCTGTTTTCGGAGCGGCCTTCGCGGCCGTGCAGACGGACATGAAGCGACTGCTGGCCTACTCCTCGATCGAGAATGTTGGGTTGATCTTCACAGGCATCGGTCTGGCCGTGCTGTTCGACGCAAGTCATATGCCCCTCTTTGCGGCTCTCGCGCTGGCGGCGGCGCTGATTCACGCCCTTAATCACGCGCTCTTCAAGAGCCTGCTGTTTCTGGCGACCGGTTCGGTTCTGCACGCGACCCGGCAGCGCAGCCTGGGCAAACTGGGCGGCCTGATTCGCCGTATGCCCTGGGTCGCCTTTCTGGCGCTGATCGGAACGCTTGCCATTGCCGGTCTGCCGCCGCTCAACGGCTTTGTCTCCGAGTGGCTGCTGCTGCAGTCGTTTCTCTTTACTCCGCGGCTCCCGCAAGCCTTTCTCAACATGCTGGTCCCGCTGGGAGCGGCTGTGCTGGCATTGACCGTCGCCCTGGCCGCCTATGTGATGGTGAAGTTCTACGGCGTGATCTTCCTCGGTCAGCCGCGCGAACCCTCGCTGGTCGACGCACATGACGCCAACTGGCTGGAACGGATCGGACTGGGATGGCTGGCGGCCGGATGCGTCTTCATCGGCGTGCTGCCGCAGTTCGCCCTGCGCGCGGCGGGGACGGTGACCGGCAAACTCATCGGCCAAACAGTCACTCCCGGCGCCTCTTTCTGGCGGATCGCACCGGTCACGCCTGAGCAGGCGTCCTACAGCGGCCTGATTTTTCTGGCTGGTATCGTCGCCGCCATCGGCATCACTTTCCTTCTGGTGCGTCTGCTGGCGCACGGCCGCATGCGCCGCACAGCCGCCTGGGACTGCGGCTATCCCTGGCAAACCTCGCGCATGCAGGATACGGCGGAGGGATTCGGCCAGCCGATCCGCCACATGTTCGGGGCGTTCTTCCGCATGGAGCGCGACCTGCCGTCGCCCTCCGACGAGGCGCCGCGTTATCGCATTCATATCGAGGACCGCTTCTGGGGCTGGATCTATCAGCCCATTGCGCGCGCCGTGCAGCGGATCGCCGATGCCGTCAGTATTCTGCAGGGCGGCCGTTTGTCTGTGTACCTGCTTTATAGCTTCCTGACCCTGCTTGCTCTGCTGGTGTTCGTCTTATGAAACTCATCAGCCTGGTGCGGCAATGCGCGGAGGTGGCTCTGGCCATCGGGATCGCGCCCCTCTTCGCCGGGTGGATCGCACAGTGCCGCGCCTGGATGCAGAACCGTTCGGCTCCGCCGCTGATCCAGCCCTACCGCATGTTGCACAAGCTCTTTCATAAGGACGCCGCTCTGGCCACAGACGCGTCTCCCTTGTTTCGCGCCACGCCGTATGTCCTGTTCGGGACGATGGTCCTGGCGGCTGCGATCGTTCCTTCCATTGCGACCGACCTGCCGTTTGCCCGAGCGGCCGACGCCATCGCCCTGATCGGACTCTTCGCCACCGCGCGCGTCTTTACGGCCCTGGCAGCGATGGACATCGGCACGGCGTTCGGCACGATGGGGGCGCGCCGTGAGATGATGATCGGCTTCCTGGCGGAACCGGCTCTTCTGATGGTGCTGTTCAATGCCTTCCTCTTATTCGGCAGCACAGCGCTGCCCAGCCTTGTGGATGGTTATGCCGCCCATCGGTCCGGAATCGACCCGAGTGTGATCTTCGCCGCCGTCGCGTTCGTTATGGTTCTTCTCGCCGAGAACGCGCGCATTCCCATCGACAATCCGGCCACGCACCTGGAACTGACGATGATCCATGAGGCAATGCTGCTCGAATATTCGGCGCGGCATCTCGCCCTGGTCGAATGGGCGTCGAGCCTTAAGCTCTTCAACTATGCCTGCATCGGTTTTGCTCTGTTTCTGCCCTGGGGCATCGCCATCCACGGAGCCGATGGCACAGGCGCGCTGCTTGTCGCCGTTGCCGCACTCATCGGCAAACTCGTGGTGGCCGGAGCGATGCTCGCCCTGATCGAATCCGTCTCGGCCAAGCTGCGCCTGTTTCGTGCGCCGGAATATCTCGCGACGGCATTCCTCCTTGCCGTGCTCGGACTGCTCGTCCACCTGCTGCTGGGAGCGAACACCATTGCTTAAATCCCATCTCATCGCGCAATTGCTCAAGCTACTGGCTGCGGGGCTGTTGCTGATCTCCTTTGCCATGCTTTCGCGCCGCAGAACCCAGCGCCTGATCACGCTGTACGCCTGGCAGGGCGCAATCCTGTTTCTGTCCACCTGCCTCGTGGCCTGGGATGCGGGCCTGACCGAACTCTGGTACTCGGCTGCCCTCACGCTGATCCTCAAGGTCGTTGCTATGCCCTGGATCCTCCATCGGCTCATTCAGCGGCTCGGTGCGCAGTGGGACAACGAGCCCCTTGTGAATATCCCCATTACGATGCTGGCGGGGCTGGTGCTGGTGATCTTTGCCTTCGGTCTGGCACAACCGATCACCATGATGGCGACGACCATCACACGCCATACGATCGGCATTGCGCTCGCCGTCATCCTGCTTTCATTCCTGATGATGATCACGCGGCGCAGGGCCATCACCCAGGTCATTGGGTTTCTGGCTATGGAGAACGGTCTGTTCTTCGCCGCGACCAGCGCGACTTACGGCATGCCCATGGTGATTGAGCTGGGCATCGCGCTCGATCTGCTGGTTGCCGTGTTCATCCTCGGAATCTTCTTCTTCCAGATCCGAGAGCAGTTCGACAGCCTCGATCTGCACCATCTCGAATCGCTGAGGGAGGACTGACGTGGAGCTGCTGCTGGTTCTTGGATTCCCGCTGCTCGGAACGCTGCTGCTGGCTCTGCTGGGATCGCGCCGCTTCGCCGCGGAGCTGAATGTGACGATTAGCCTGGCGACGCTCATCGCCGCCGCGCTGCTGGTGCTGCGCGTGATCCGGCACGGCCCCCTGCTGGTCTGGCATGAGCAGTTCTTCGTCGATCCATTCAATGTGTTTCTGGTCGCTCTAACGGCGTTTGTGGGCCTGACGACCGCAATCTTTTCCCGTCCCTACATGCGCATCGAAGAGCACCATGGGCGCGTGACCCCCAACCGTCTGCGCCTTTACCACAGCATGTACCAGCTCTTCATGGGCGCGATGCTGCTGGCTCTGCTGACCAATAATATGGGCCTGCTGTGGGTCGCTATGGAAGCCGCGACGCTCTCGACGGTTCTGCTGGTGTCGCTCTACCGCACCCGCGCAAGTCTCGAAGCGGCATGGAAGTATTTCATCCTCTGCGGCGTGGGAATCGCTCAGGCTTTGTTCGGAACCATTCTTCTGTATTTCGCCGCGGAACAGACGCTTGGCCACGAGGGCATGACGGCATTGTTGTGGACGCATCTGAATGCGGTCAAAGCACATCTGGAGCCCCGCGTTCTGGGGTTGGCCTTCGTCTTTCTGCTGGTCGGCTATGGAACCAAGGTCGGCCTTGCGCCGCTCCACAACTGGCTCCCCGACGCCCACGCCGAAGGCCCGACTCCCGTGTCCGCCGTCCTCTCCGGTCTTCTGCTGAACGTCGCGCTCTATGCGGTCATCCGCTGCAAGGTGCTGGTCGAGGGCTCGATCGGCGCCGCGCTCCCCGGCCGGATGCTGATGACCTTCGGATTGCTGACCGCGGTCCTCGGAGCTTTCTTTCTCTGGAGGCAGCGCGATATCAAGCGGCTCTTCGCGTATTCGTCGATCGAGCACATGGGCATCGTCACCTTTGCCTTCGGGCTCGGCGGCCCCATCGCCAATTTCGCGGCTTTGCTCCACATGACGCTTCATTCGCTTACCAAGTCCTCAATCTTCTTCACAGCCGGGCATGCCTCGCAGGCTGCCGGCACGCAGCGCATGGATGGAATCCGCGGACTGCTGGGCATCAGCCCCACCATCGGCTGGGGACTCATGCTGGGGTCGATTGCCATCCTCGGCATGCCCCCCTTCGGCGTGTTTGCCAGTGAGTTTCTTATCCTGACCACCGCCATGCGGGAGCATCCCTGGGCCACCCCCTTTCTGCTGATCGCCCTCGGCGTAGCCTTCGCCGGAATCTTCAGCAAAGTTCAGCCCATGGTCTTTGGTGAAAGCGACGCGCCTCCTTTGCCTCACTCTCCAGCTTTGGTGCCTGTCTTCGTGCATCTGGCCATGGTGCTCGCGCTGGGGTTGTACATGCCTCCTGCGCTGGCTGAGTGGTATCGTGCCGCCGCGCGGCTGATTGGGTGATGACGATGCAATCCACGATCTTCGGCGTGTTCGCGACTCTGCTGCCTTCCAACCTGCCGGCGGTCCGGTGTGATGCCCAGGGTGACGACTGGCTACGTCTGGCGAAGGAGTTGCACGCCTCCGCAGCCCGCCTTCTGACCCTCTGGGGTGCCGATGACCGCGACCGCAACGGTTCCTTTCGCATTCGCGCCGCATGGCTCACGCCGGATGGCCTGGTGATCGCGGAACACCGCATCGCAGATACAGAGCGACCATCGTATCCCAGCCTCGCTGAACTCTTTCCCTCGGCAGCCCGCATGCAGAGGGCGGTGTTCGACCTGCTCGGAATTCGCGCCACCGGCTCCGATACCCGCGGGTGGCTCCGCCACAGCGGCTGGCCGGAGGATGTTTTCCCCCTGCGGCGCGACTTCGACGCAGCGACGAACTATCCCGCGCAGCCCACGCCTTACGCCTTCGTGCCCGTCGAGGGCGATGGAGTGCATGAGATCGCGGTCGGCCCGGTTCATGCCGGCATCATCGAGCCTGGACATTTTCGCTTCTCTGTCGTCGGCGAAAAGGTGCTGCGCCTGGAAGAACGGCTCGGCTACACCCACAAGGGAGTGGCGAAGCTCTTTCAGGGAACGTCCCAGAAGCTCGGCCATCGTCTGGCGGCGCGGATTTCCGGCGACTCCGCCGTCGCCTTCTCCTGGGCCTGGTGCGCCGCACTCGAAGCCATCACCCGGACGGTGTGTCCGGAACGCGCTCTCCATCTTCGCGCCCTCGCTCTCGAACACGAGCGTCTCGCCAACCATCTGGGCGACCTTGGTGCATTAGGCAACGATGCGGGATTTGCCTTCGGGCTCACGCAATTCTCGCGCATGAAAGAGGATCTGCTTCGCGCGAACGCCGACCTCTTCGGCGCGCGGTATCTGTTGGACTATATCCTCCCCGGCGGGGTCGGTGGAGATCCGCCGGAATACGCGGTGGCTCAACTTCTCCATCTATATCGGGAACTTGCAGACGGAGTCACCAGCATGCGCAACATTTATGACGAGCACGCAGGCATCCAGGATCGATTCCGCGAGACGGGCCGGCTAGCTCCCGATCTGGCTGAAAAGCTCGGAGCGGTGGGGCTCGCCGCACGCGCGTCGGGCATAGCCTCCGATTTGCGCGCGGATCATCCCTGGCCACCCTATGACAAGCTTGCGCCAAAAGTGGTCACGCAGACATCCGGCGATGTCGCCGCACGCGCGCAGGTCCGGTTGGACGAGATCGCAGAATCCTTGCGCCTATGCCGCGCCCTTCTGGACGGCCTTTCAGACGGTCCGGTTCGGACCAATGTTCCCCCTGCGGAGCCGAACCGCGCAGGAATCGGCCTGATCGAAGGATGGCGCGGACCCGTGGCAATAGCTCTCGAAACCGGGCCGGAGGGAACAATCCGCTGGTGCCACGCCCACGACCCGTCGGTTCAGAACTGGCCGCTGCTCGAATACGCGATCATCGGCAATATCGTGCCCGACTTTCCTTTGATTAACAAATCCTTCAACCTGTCCTACAGCGGACAGGACGGCTGAGGTGGCAAATGTTCGACGTTCTCTCGCGTATGGCGCGCACCGGCATTCTCACCGAAACGTCCGCCGCAGTTCCCTCCAACGATGAGCTGCAACGAGGTATCTACCGGATTCTCGGACGCGCATTATGCATCCGCCACGTCGATGCCGGCTCCTGTAACGGCTGCGAGCTCGAGCTGCAGGCTCTGAGCAATCCTTATTACAACCTCGAAGGCACGGGAATCAAATTCGTAGCCAGCCCGCGCCATGCCGACCTGCTCCTGGTAACCGGCCCCGTCTCCGTCAACATGGAAGAAGCGCTGCGGCGCACCTGGGATGCCATACCGGATCCCAAACTGGCTGTTGCCGTCGGCGATTGCGCGGAGTGCGGGGGCATTTTTGGAAAAAGCTACGCCAGCCGCGGCGGTGTCGGCGATGTGATCCCGGTCAACCATACGATTCGTGGTTGTCCACCGACTCCGGTGGCCATCCTGATTGGGATCCTCGAGGTTCTCGCATCGGCATCGGAGGTGTAAATGGAAGTCTTTTATATGCCATTCATCGGCTTCGCCATGGGTTTTGGCTTCGGGGTGGGATGCGCTTTTGCCGTTCTCTACACGATCTATACGGGAGGCTATCGCAAGGCACTGGAAGACTCCCTCAGGGAGGAGAAATCAAAAAGGTATCTGGAGTTACTTCCGAAAGCGCAAGCCAGGCTCGCGAAGGAGCGCGCCGCCGCCTCTCGCCGTATCGCCAGTCAGTGACGGAGCGGATTCCACAGGCTCGCGTTATAGGTGCGCTCTGCTCGTTCCAGTCGCCATCCCGCCTCAGGGGCGTTTCCCAGTTGCTCATTCCTCTCTAAAGGAGTCATAAACATGAACCGGAATTGGTTACTGAACATATTGGGTGCAGTTGCCCGGCCGCTCGGTATCTCCAGCCCTGAAGATACTCGCCGGCGAACTCCCTCAACAGCTGAAAACAAGCCCCCTCTTCAGGCACGGGCGAAGCGTCCCTCAGAAACGGCGCCTCCGAAGAATCCGCCCTCAATGCAGGAATGATCACTCCAGCATAACCAGCCATCCGGCTCCGCGAGTGACTCGGCGAATATTGCGCTGATTGGCGTCCAATGGGAGACAGCCCATTTCAGGGAGCAGTCCGGAGAATTGCGCGTACGCGGTGCCGTCCGCGCGATACACAACTCGTGAAGGCGTTGGCCATGTGGATGCCGAGGGTAGCGGATCGGGGTCTCCGCAAGCTACGGCGCCATTTCTCCCGTTGAGTCGCAGTAGTCGTTCCAGGGGGGCGCAGTCCGGATGCGATCAAGACCCTGACCGGAGGCGATCTGCCGTCCGTGGCGCAGTAGCGTGAATTCCGGGGTGGCTCCCGGCACGAAAGGCACCGTCGCATCGCTGCTGCCGGCGGGAAAATTCACTGTGGAGGTGAGCGCGCCGCAGCGCACCACCGTAGGCGTTCGCGCCCTGCCCGATGTTGCCCTGAACGTAATATCCGGGCGAAGCGCTTACGCCGGTCTGCATGTTGGGTCCGCTCTGGACATTCGTGATACCGGAGATGAGCCAGCGATTGATAACGCCGCCCAGAAGGCGCTGCGAAGTGAAGGAGCCCGTCTGGTAGGAATAGCTCAGGTTAAGCACCTGGGTGCGGTCGAAGTTCATCGGGCAATAGTTGTCAGGGAGACGAGCTTTACGCCGCTGCCGAACGGCATCGACATTCGCGCCGGCGCGGCTCGCGAACAAATCCTGGCGCTTCGCGGCAACCTGCTGCGCTTTCGCGTCAGCCGCACCCAAACGCTGCCCGAAGACGCCTCGTGGGCAGTTTTGGCCGATGCCCGCCGCAGCCAGGTGGCTGCGACACCGCTGATCACCGCACTGTCCGTCGGCTTTGCCACGAGGCAACTGCGCGTGGAAGTGGATCGCCGCACCATGGAAGTCACCGTCCTGGATAACAAAGGCCGCGTCATTCAGCAGGACGCTCGCCCGATTTGCTATTGGGGTAACTCTTTCCGGATCGACAAAGCGATGCCGGCGAACGAGCACTTTTTCGGCTTGGGCGACAGAACCGGGCCCCTCGACCGCCGCAACGAGGCGTTCACTCTCTGGAACACAGACGCCTATCGCTTTCAGGAATCGACGGACCCGATCTACAAGTCAATTCCGTTCTTCCTCACCTACCATGCAGGTGTGTCCGCCGGCGTGTTGCTCGACAACACCTGGCGGAGTTCCTTCGACTTTGGCAAGCAGTCGCGGAACAGTTATTCTTTCGGAGCAGAAGGTGGGCCGATCGACTATTACCTGATTTACGGTCCCACGCCGAAGCAAGTGGTCGAAGACTATGCGTGGCTGACAGGGAAACCGCCTTTGCCGCCGCTGTGGGCGCTCGGCTATCAGCAATCCCGCTACAGTTACACCCCGGAATCTCAGGTCCTGGCAGTCGCGGCGCGGTTGCGCGCCGACCGCATCCCCGCCGACGCTATCTATCTCGATATCGATTATCAGCAGGAGAATCGCCCCTTCACCATCGATCGGAACCGCTTCCCGGATTTCTCCGGAATGATCGCGAAACTCGGTGCCGAGCGCCTCCACGTTGTGGCCATCGCCGACCTGCATATTGCCAAAGTGACTGGATACTTCCCCTACGACAGCGGAATCGCCGGGGACGAATTCGTCAGGAATCCCGATGGCAGTGTGTATACCGGTGTGGTGTGGCCGGGGCCCAGCGTGTTCCCCGATTTCACTAGCGCGCAGACACGCCGCTGGTTCGGCTCGCTCTACCAAAGTCTCTACGGCATGGGCGTGTCGGGCTTCTGGGACGACATGAACGAGCCCTCGATCTTCAATTCCCCCACGGGAACCATGCCGCTCGATGTGGTGCACCGCATCGATGAACCGGGTTTCCGCACACGCACCGCAACGCAGGCGGAGGTCCACAACGTCTACGGCATGCAGAATTCGCGCGCCACCTTTGACGGTCTGGAGGCGATCAAGCCCAGCCTGCGCCCGTTTGTCCTCACACGCGCCACCTATGCCGGTGGCCAGCGCTACGCCGCTACCTGGACCGGCGACAACAGCAGCACCTGGAATCATCTGCTCATGACCACCCCGATGCTCGAGAACCTCGGGCTCAGCGGGTTTGCTTTCGCCGGGGCGGATGTGGGCGGCTTCGCCGGCTCTCCGTCGATGCATCTGCTGACGAAATGGTTCGAGATCGCGGCTTTCCAGCCCATCGACCGCGATCACACGGAGAAGGGCTCGCAGCCACAGGAGCCGTGGGCGGGCGGCCCGGCCCAGGAAGCCATTCGCCGCCGTTCTATCGATACACGATATCGTCTGATGCCGTATCTCTATACGCTGGCCGAGCAGGCGTCGCGCACCGGGCTGCCAATGGTACGCCCGCTGTTCCTGGAATTCCCCGATGCGGCGGCCGATCGTCACCCGCTGGATATCGATCCGAAGGCATCGTCTGAATTCCTCCTGGGGCCGGACATGTTAATTGCACCGGCTCCCTTTTCGGACGAGATCGACAAATATGCCGTGGAGTTTCCATCTGCGGACTGGTACGACTTTTGGACTGGAGACAAGATCCAGGATCCTGCGCATTCCGCTGCCGATCCGGTATTGCCGCCGGATACGACGAGACTCGTTCCGCTCACGGCGACTGTTCGGCCGTCTCTGGCTGCCTTGCCGGTGTACGTGCGTGGCGGAACGATTCTGCCAATGCAGCCGTTGGTCCAGAGCACCGGCGAGACGCCGAAGGGTCCGCTGACGCTGCGGGTCTATGCAGGCGATCCGGGCGAGGGAAAGACGTGCGGCGGCAGCTTGTATGTGGACGACGGGACTACGGAAGCGTATCGCAAGGGAGATTTTCTGCGCATGCGCTTTACCTGCGGCGTTCGGGCGGGTGCGCTCCGGATTCACATTTCAGCGCACCAGGGCAGCTATCCGGCATGGTGGAAAGAGATTCGCATGGAAATCTATGGGTGGAATCCGCAACAAAACCACCTTCTCCTGGATGGCCAGCCGATCCCTGGCGTGCGCATCGGCAACGCCCTCTGCGTTACCGTTCGCGATACAAGTACCGGCCTGGATCTGACCTCCCGCTAGCGGCCCAACTCTGAAACGGGTCACATCCGGCCGGCGCGTTTTCGGTTCTTCTGGATGCAGTATGCGAATCGCGAGTCTAACGCTTGGGGAAGAGCTTCGACCGGAAATTCCCCGCCACGAGCGGCCCTTCCATTAATGTCAAAACCGCGTGTACTTCACTGACTGAGCGGGGTCAAGGCCAAACGTTGTTCATTTCGAGGATAATGGGCTCCGTCGCTGCAGAGTCCTGTTTAGGAGCGGTCCGGCATGCGCAGAATGCAGATTCTCGGAGGAGCTGCGGCCATCAGCTTGCTTGCAATGACGCTCGGCTGCGCCCGGCGGCCTAGCGAAAGGGCACCACGCGTCGATCCCGCCATCGCGCGGGCGATCGCCGGCATCTGGGCTGTCGATAACCACGCGCATCCTGTGCTGGCGCCGCAACTGGATGCCATGGATCACGGGTACGACGCTCTGCCGGTATCGTCGATGGCTCCGGAGTCCGATCCGGTGGCGCTGCGCCCGGATTACCCCCTGCTGCCGCTGGCCTGGAAGGCGCTGTACGGATTTGGTGCGACTGCACCTCTGGATACAGCCGGCCTCGCGCGGCTGCACGCTGCGCAGGAGCATGCCAAAGCGGAGCACGGTGAGAACTATCCCGCGTGGGTGCTGGATCAGGCGCACATCGGAACAGAGCTGGCGAATCGCGTGTTTATGGGCCGAGGCGTCGAGCCGCCGCGCTTCCGCTGGGTGCCGTACGTCGATGCGCTGCTGTTTCCGCTGGACAATCGCGGTTTGGCTGCAGCCAATCCTGACCGGCAGCAGTTCTTTGCGCTCGAGGATCAGCTCCGCGCGCGCTATCTCAGTGATTCCGGCCTGAGCGCGCCCCCGGCGACGCTCAACGCCTATCTGCAGCGCGTGGTCACGCCGACGCTGGAGCGCCAAAGAGCCGGCGGCGCCGTCGCGGAAAAGTTCGAGGTGGCGTACTTGCGCGGCTTCGATTTCCGCGATCCCCCTCAAGCCCAGGCGGCGGCGATTTACGGGAAGTGGGTCCACGGCGGCACGCCCGATCCGGCGCAGTACAAGCTCCTGCAGGATTATCTGTTCCGGTACATTGCCACCGAATGCGGGCGGCTCGGAATGGCAGTTCATCTTCATGCCATGGCGGGCGCAGGCGGCTACTTCGGAATCGCCGGCGTGAATCCGCTGCTGCTTGAGCCGCTCTTCAACGATCCGCGGCTGCGGGGAACGAGTTTTGTCCTGCTGCACGGCGGCTGGCCGTATGTGCGCGAGATTGGCGCGCTGCTTCAGAAACCCAACGTTTATCTGGATATCTCAGGACAGGATCTGTTGCAATCTCCGCACACCGAAGCGCAGTGGCTGCGGGAGTGGCTGGAATTCGAGCCGGAGAAGGTGCTGTTCGGCACCGACGGCTATCCGTACTCCGATGGGTTGGGCTGGGCGGAGTCCGTCTGGCTGGCGAACCGCGACGCGCGGCAGGCGCTCGGCATCGCGCTAAGCGGAATGGTGCGGGATCGAGAGATAAGCCGGGCACGCGCCATCGACATCGCTCGCCGGGTGCTGCGTGGCAACGCCGAGCGGCTGTACGGGTTCAGGAGCGAACACTAAAACAGCCATTCCGCTCTTCATCTGGCGGGACTTCCCGCTTCGCCTCGCCATCCGGGGTTCAACCCGGAGTTACCAAATCCGCACGCGCTGCTCCGGCGCCAGATAGAGTTTCTCGCCGGGGGTCACGCTGAATGCCGTATACCAGGCATCCGAATTGCGCACCATGTCTGCCCTGAACTCCGCTGGAGCGTGAGAATCGGTGAGAACCTGCCGGCGCAGAGCCGCCGGACGCGCCTTCGAACCCCAGTTCTGCCCAAACGCGATGAAGAACTGTTGATCGCCGGTGAAGCCGCCGATCTTTGGCTCCATCCTGCCGTTCAGCGCATCGTGATACGCCTCGAACGCCGCCGCAACGCCGCCCAGATCGGCAATATCTTCATCGATTGTCTGCGGCCCGTTCACGTGCAATCCCGGCAGAGCCTGGTAGCTCGAGTACTGATCTTCGAGCGCCTTCGCTTCCTGCTCGAAGTGCTGGTGATCCGCGGCAGTCCACCAGTTCCGCAGGCGTCCCTCGGCATCGAACGCGCTGCCTTCCGCGTCGAAGGTGTGGCTGATCTCATGCCCGATGATCGTCCCAATCGCGCCGTAATTGTCCGCGGCCGGAGCCTTCGGATCGAAGAAGGGCGGCTGCAGAATGGCTGCCGGAAAATTCAGCGCATCCTGGAGCGGCAGATTTACGGCGTTCACGGTCTGCGGCTCCATCCACCACTCCTGCCGGTCGACCGGCCTGCCGATCCTATCGATGTTGTACTGGTACTTCCAGAGGCCTGCGCGCCACACATTACCGAAAAGGTCACGTGGCCGCACCTTATAAGTCGAATAGTCTCGCCAGGTTTCCGGGTAGCCTATCCCCACGTAAAGAGAATCCAGCTTCTTCAGCGCTTCCGCCTTTGTGGCAGGAGTCAGCCAGGTCAGGGCTTCGAGCCGCTTGTGATAAGCGGCGATCAGATGCGCGACCATGTCCTGAGCCTCGGCTCTTGCGCGGGGCGAGAAGTACTTCTGCGCGTATAGCTGGCCCACCGCATCGCCGAGGTCGTCGTTCACCAGGTCCACCGCGCGCTGCCAGCGCGGCTGCTCCTGCTCCACCCCACTCAGCGCCTTCCCCTCGAAAGTGAAATCCTCCTGCGCAAACGACGGGGACAGATACGGTCCATACTGCTCCAGCAGATGAAACGCCAGCCAGTCCTTCCAGGTGTCCAGCGGCGTAGATGCCACGAGCGCCGCTTCACCGGTAAACGCCGACGGCTGCCAGACATAGAACCGCGGCTGATGCGCAAGGCCTGCTCCGGCGAAATACGCGCTCCAGTCCAGCCCCGGGGCTTTGGCTGAAAACTCTGCAGGCGTCCATACGTTGTTCGCGTTCTGGACGATCTCGCTGTCCGCCAGGCTTTTCTGCACCTTCGCTATTGCCTTCTCCAGTTCCAGAATTTTCGCTGCCCTCGCCGCGGGCTGGCTGTATCCCGCCAGCCGCAGCATCGCCGCGATGTGCTGCACATATTTCCGCCGGATTTCCTGCATGTGTGCCGAATCCGACAAGTAATAATCGCGGCTGGGCAGCGTAATTCCGCCTTGCAGCAGATACACCGCATACACGCTGGAATCCCTGAATCCCGGCGAGGTCCATAGCCCGAAGAGATTCAGCGTGTGAAAGTTAGTGTTGTTCAGCGGGTCGACGTCCGCACGCAGCAGGCGGCCCATCATGGTCGCCAGCTCCGACTTGTCGCGAATCGCCTCTATTTCCGCCAGCCCCGGCTGGAGCGGCTTCAGTCCGAGCGAGGCGATGGCGCTCTTGTCCATGTACGACGCATAGAGATCGGCGATCTTGCGCTCGTTCGATCTGGCCGGCGCTTTCGACTGCGCCGCCTCCTTTACGATTGCAGCCACGTTCTTCCGGCTCTTGTCCAGAAGCGTTGTAAAAACTCCGACGCTGGCCCGATCGGCCGGAATCTGCGTCCGATCGATCCAGCCTCCGTTAGCGTAGAGAAAAAAATTGTCCCCCGGTTTTACGCTCGGATCCATGTTGCGCACCGAAATGCCGTGGATCATGCTCTCTTTCGGTTGCGCTGTCGGGCTCTGCGCGCGCAGGGCTGGCGCGGCAAGAAAAAACGAGACAGTGAGACCTGAGGGCTGCAGACCGATACATGATGAGCCTCTCCGTACTGAAAGTTGCAGTCAACAATCGGAGGCGATGCGGATGACCGTCGCCCTGAGAAACCAAGGAACATAGTACGCTCGGGAGTTTCGCTGCGCCGATCTTTGTGCCCCGCGGCAATACCAGGTCGCCTTACTGCGGCAGGGTCAGTTCCTCGACTGCTTCGTTGCCGGCCCTCAGTGCGGCATCGTCGCTGGCGCGGCGCCGCCGCCACCACACGCAAACCAGATAAGCGACGATACCCGTTAGCACGGGGACTACAAACACCAGCACGCGCAGCAACTCGCGGAACGCGGCAAGGCGCGCATGACTGGCTAGTGCGACCACGTCGTCCCCGCCGGCAAACTCCAGCACCACCATCATCGCCGCCACCGCGCAACCGAGCGCTGTAGTGAACGGCTGCTGGTAAGGCCAGCGCAGAACGTTGCGCGGCCGAAAGTCGAGAGAAATCAGCTTCTCGATAAACGGCCAGCAATAAAGTACCGCGAACGTCATCACCGGGAAAAAGAACCCGGGCCAGAAAAGCTCCGGCACCAGATAGCCTCCGATTCGAAAATTCACGCCCGGAAACAGACGCATGGCCCCTTCCACCCAGCCCAGATACCAGTCCGGCTGGGCTCCCGGCAAAATCGCCACCGGATTGTAGGGACCATAGACCCAGACAGGATCGATCTGCACTAGTCCGCCCAGCATCGCGACCACCGCAAACAGCAGGAAGAACAGCCCCAATGACTTCAGCGTGTAGGAAGGCCACAGGCGCGACCCCACGATCAGTTTGTCGGTTCGCTTCGGACCTGGATAATTCGTGTGCAGCTGCCACCAGATCATCCACAGGTGCGCGCCAATCAGGAGTGAAATCAGGGCCGGCACCACAAAGATGTGCAGTGCGTAGAAGCGTGGAATGGTTGCCGTCACCGGCACGGTTCCGCCAAAAGTAATGAACGTCAGCCAGGGACCGATCACAGGAACCGACAACATAATCGCGTAACCGATGCGCATGCCGGCGCCCGAAAGCAGATCTCCGCCGACCGAGTATCCAAAATATCCGTTGGCAAGGGCGAGAAGCAGCAGCGTTACTCCCACGATCCAGTTCAGTTCGCGAGGCTTGCGATAAGCGCCGGTAAAGAAAATGCGCGCCTGATGCGCGATGATCGCCCCGATAAAAATGTCGCACGCCCAGTGGTGCATTTGGCGAATCAGAAGTCCCGCCGGCACGTCGAAGCTGATATGCAGCATCGAACGGTAGGCCGCTGACATCTTCACGCCATCGAGCGCATGATAGGACCCGCGGTAGATCACCTGAACGGTGCTGTCTTTGTAAAACATCGCAAGGAAAATTCCCGTCTCGACAAGGATCACGAAAGAGTAGAGCGCGACCTCTCCCAGCATGAATGACCAGTGGTCAGGGAAAATATGGTTCAGGGCGCGGCGCGTGATGCGCGCCAGTCGCAGGCGCGAGTCGACAAATCGGGCAGGAAATCCGCTCACGGCATCCCCCAGAACCCGGGCCCAGGGGGCTCGCTGAATCCGCCGGCGGCGCGCAGAACGCCCGCACCATCCACATAGAGAGGCAACTGAGGAAGAGCCCGTGCCGCTGGCCCGCCGGTAGGCTGCGCGCCATCCAGCACATCGAACGTCGACTGATGGCAGGGGCACATCAGAAGATGGGTTGTGGTTTCATACATGCCCACCGCGCATCCTGCGTGGGTGCAGACTCGCGAATAGGCCAGATATCCCTGCGGAGCCCAGTCTTTTCGTTCCTGCGGCAGCCGCAGCAATTCCTCCCGTACACGAACCAGAACGGTTTGCGTCTTTTCGGACCCAACAGCATTCTCGGGAAACACCAGCATCATGCTTCCTGGTTGCAGGCTGTTAACTGACACTGGTGTCTTATCGAGGCTCACCAGCCGCTGCCCGCGGATCCATACACGCGTGTCCAGAGCGGCGCTGGGTGGAAATCCCAGAGACTTCATCAGCGAGACCACGATGGCCGCGGCGAATGCGGCGCCGAATCCACCCATCCATCGCAGCAGGCGCCGCCGGCGAACGTCCTGTACTCCGGCCTCAAACGCCCGTGTGGCCGCAGCGCGCTCCGAAGGAGACGATGACGATGGCTCGCGCGGCGCCACCGCCTGCCGGCGAACGGTCAGCAACTGCCCCCAGAACACCATCGCGCAGCCGATGCCTGCAAGGAACAGCGCCAGACTCCCGCCCAGCAGCAGGTTATTGCCACCCGTCCAGTAAGTGAACATAAACCCGATGGCCGCCGCAAACATCACCACCATGGCGCAAATCACCAGAAATGTGCCCCGGCGCTCGCGCCTGGGAACGTTGACGCCTTCTTCTTCATCCAGATTTGTGTCGTTCTCGCGATCGAACAGATCGGAGATTTCGCCCGGCGGCTTGCCCCGCGTGTGCTCCTCCATGACCTTTGAGATCGCCCTGGCGGATAGCTGGACCGCTTTCCAGCCAGCCTCAGCACCGCCAACCAGCAATTTTTCCGCTGGGCTTTCCAGACCCGAGGCCTCGCGGGTCGTTTCCGCAGCAGGAACGACTTTGCGCTTGTTGGACCTTCGCAGAAAATTGACCACGGATGTGATCGCCCGCCAGCCGATCACTCCGCCGAGAAGCAGCCAACTGACACCGCGCGCCTCGCTTTTCGCCCTTTCCTCCGGAGTCTTCCCTGCATCCTCCCTGTCGTTCGGCGCTGAGCGGCCTCCCTTATCCTCCTCGTTCATCCCTTCCCCCCTCGTTCGATCCACATCGCGACGACGATCATGGAAACCACCACGACCCACGCAACAAACCCTTCCGCCACCGGCCCGTACCAATTCATGGGCGAACCGCCAGGACTCGGCGGATGCTGCACGTACTTCACGTAATCCGCGATCGAAGCGACCTGCTGATCGCTCAGCACCGCCGGCGGAAATTTGGGCATGGGTCCTGGGCCCCAGCGGATAGCCCCGGCGATCAAAGCCCGCGATTTCGTTGTCAGATCCGGCGCATTCACGCCGTCAAAGACCAGCGCGCCTCCTCGAACGGCTGTGCGGTGGCAGGCGGAGCAGTACATGCGAAACAATTCGCCGCCCTGGCTCAGATTCCCGTCCTCCATCGGAATCACCGCAATTTTGTGCGTGACGAATCCCGCTGCGTCGCGCATGTCCTGGACGGAGAGAGTGCGAGCGAAGCTCGGCATATGGCTCGGACCCACTTCGATCGCCGTGAGCACGTGGCCCAGATCGTGCTCCGCCTGCAAATTGGGCCCAGCGATGCTGACCACTCCGCTGACGCCCTGCCCGAGATCGCCATGGCATTCAGCGCAATGCTGCGCGAACACCTCTTCCCCGTGGACGAATGGATCGCCCGCATTCCCGGTCCGCTGGCTCCACGCGGCCGGCATGAGCGGCGTAACCGAGAGCAGAACGGCACAAGCGAGGCGTATCCTCCTCGGCTCGGAGCCGGCTGAAGCACCATCGTTGGTTCGCACGCGATCTTCGATGCGGACGGTCTCCGGGTCTGCTGTTCCACTTGCCTGGTCCCGGGTCTTGCTGTAGCAACCACCTTGACTTGCAGGGCCGCCAGTTGACGTGTTCTCGCATCAACCGATTCTGATAGGTTTTGTGAGGTGCCGGGAGTGAAACAACCATGGAGAAGCCCGCGGTCATGGCGGTCGATGACGCCGGATTTGTCCGCGACCGGGCAACCTGGACGATTCAGGCTGGGCGCTCTGCTCGGCGTCCTGGCCGCCCTGCTGTGCGGATGCACCGGCGGCCAGGCCACCGCGCCTTACACCGTGGCGGTGGGCGGTTCTCCACACCCGGGCAAACAGGTCATTGCACAGTACAAGTGCGGAAGCTGCCACACCATTCCGGGCATACCGCACGCACAGGGCGTCTTCGGGCCGCCGCTGAACTTTCTCGGCCGGCGCACCATGCTCGCCGGCAATCTGCCGAATACCCCCGACAACCTGGTGCGGTGGGTGATGTCGCCCCAGTCGATGAAGCCGGGCACCGCTATGCCCGATCTTGGCCTGGATGAGCGGCAGGCGCGCGATGTCGCGGCGTATCTGGAAACGCTGCGCTAGTCGGGATGGAGTGCAACCACGGGCGGAACAGTCCACGAATCCCGGACACGAAGTAAACTTTGGCGGAGGCAACTTGAATCATGCTGAACCGCCGTGCCTTTCTGAAATCCAGTGGCGCACTCCCGCTCGCGGCTTCCCTGCGAGAACTGGCGTGCGCCGAAGTCTCCGCGAACTCTGCGCCGGCCCCTGACTGGCCCGCTGCCAACCTGATCGCACTGCCGGGCCGCCTGGCGCCGGTAAATCCCGCCACAGAGCCCTGGCAGCAGCAGGTGCGCTGCGTGGGCCAGACCAACATGACGGAACGCGATCCGGCTGCGATGAACGTCGAGGAGTGGGCCGACTACTGGGAGGCCGCGGGCGCGGACATGGTCTTTGTCAGCGTCACAGGCATTCTGGCGTTCTATCCCTCAAAGGTTCCCTTCCACAAACACGGAAAATACCTGCACGGGCGCGACTTCTTCGGAGAGTGCACGGCGGCGGCGAAAAAGCGCGGTATGCGCGTGGTGGCGCGGATGAGCCCTGACCTGAACTGGCTCGATGCCCTGGAGGCGCATCCGGAATGGGCAATGCGGAACCGGGACGGCTCCGTACAGTTCAATCACGAAGAACCGCGCCTGTTCCAGACCTGCATGTTCACCACATACATGACCGACTATGTCCCGGCGATCATGCGGGAGATCAACTCGCTGTACGACGTGGACTGCTTTTACACGAATGGATGGCCGCCGCTGGGGAGCCTTCCCGAATGCTGGTGTGCCACATGCCGTAACCTGCCGGCGAGCGGTACGCCTGCATACTGGAAAGCGTTCAACGAACGTGTCTTTCAGCTTTGCCGCCTCTATCAGGGCATCGCGAAGCAGAAGAAGGCGGACAGCTTCTTCTTCCCGAACCTGGGCGGAAACGTGCACGCGGGCCCCAACCTGGCCCGGATGGGGGAATTCTCGTCATGGTTTCAGGCGGATAATCAGGGGCGAAACTTCGACCATCCGGCGATCTGGGGATGCACACTGCAGTCGCGGGTGTCGACCTCAGTGCTCGATGGCAAGCGCGCCGCCAATGTGACCGGGGCTTATGCAACAGGCACCGTAGTATGGCGCAACGGATCGAAAACTCCCGGCGAAACACGGATGTGGTTCAACGAGAGCGTGGCCGGCGGGGTAGCTCCGTACGACCATTTTGTCGGTGGCTATGAGGCTTTCAGCGTCGATCGCCGATGGCAGCAGGTGTGCGCCGACTCGTTCCACTGGGTCCGCAGGCACGATGCGCACTTCCGGACCCGGCGCTCCATCGCGAACATCGGCGTAGTGATGGGGCAGAGCACGCAACTGCTCTATCCTGGGCCGAAGCTCCCTGCGAAGGACGCGCGATACCGCAATTACTCGCAGGAGACAACCAACGGCGTCTACAACATGCTGCTTGAGGATCGCTGGGCCTTCGATTTTGTCCACGAAGACCGGCTCGAACCCGAGCGGCTGGCGAAGTACACCGCGCTGCTGCTGCCCAACATCGCCGTGCTGAGCGACCGGCAATGCGGGCAGATTCAGGCATACGTCCGGAGCGGCGGGTCGCTGGTCGCGAGCTTCGAAAGCAGTCTGTACGACGAGAATCTGCGGCAGCGCGCCGACTTTGGCCTGGCCGATCTGCTGGGAATCTCTAAGGCCGGCGAAACCGCTGGCAGCAATGGCAATGCGTATTACGGAAGAATTGAGCGAGCGCACCCAATCCTCGACGGTTTCCACGACACGGAGTGGCTCCCCGGGGCGCAAAACCGGGTTCCTCTGAAACCGGTTCCCGATCCGGTGCTCACTCTGGTGCCGGGCTTTGTGCAATATCCCCCGGAGCTGGCTTACCCGCCGGTGGAGCACACGTCGGAGCCTGCTGTCGCGCTGCGCGAACTCGAAGCGAGCCGTCTCGCCTATTTTTCCGGCGACGTTGAGCGAACTTACTGGCTCACCGGCAACGCCGACTTGTTGCGGCTCATGCGCAACACGTTGCGCTGGGTAACGCGCGAGCGGCGAATGGTCAGCGTGCAGGGCCCCGGCCTGGTGGAGATGTTCGCATGGGAAACGGAGCCGGGCTACGCGGTGCACTTGCTCAACTATACGAATCCCAATGCGCACCACGGCTGGGTGCACTCCATTGATCCGATTGGAGCGCAACAGGTCGCAATGACGCTGCCCGAAGGCGTCCGCGTGCGGCGGGTGGATCTGCTGCGCGCAGGCGGAACGATACCGTTCCACATGGACAGCCAAACCCTGCGGTTCACAATTCCAGGCGTTCCGGACTACGAGGTGGCGGCGATAACGGTCGCATGAGGCGGCCTTCACCCCATCGGCCGGGCGATGCCGGCGATTCGCCGCGACCGCCGGTACTCGCTTAACACCAGCCGCCGGGGCGCTTCGCTGTAGCGATTATCAGGCGTCGATACGGCTGTTAACTCCGCCACGGGCAGTTGAATTCCCGCGAATTTTTGCTCGCTGCCGTCCATCGACTGGCTCTCCGTTTGCCCGCTCCCGCTCCGTCAATCGTGATACGTTGGGAGCCGTGTCCGCGATAGTGCCCGGTTGCCGACTTCGACATACCACGCGGGAATCGCCGCCGGATCGGCCTGGCATAGTTGAGGAATTCAGTTGGGGGTGTTGTGCATGAAACGATGGTCATTGCTTCCGGGCGTTCTGGTTCTCGCCGCGTCCGTGTCCTGCATTGGGCAGGCCGGTGAGAAGGGTCCGGCCCGCCCGGTTGCGTTGACAGTACGGCTGCCCAGCCCGGTACAACAGATCTTCTACGTGCATGAGGTCATGCCGGTCAGGCCCGGCCCATTGACGCTCTATTACCCGAAATACATTCCCGGCGATCACGCCCCGGACGGACCCATCGGCGCCATGATGGGTTTGGAGATCGCGGCGGGCGGCCGGCGGATCGCGTGGCGCCGCGACGCTGTGGACATGTTCACCTTTCATCTGACGGTCCCGGCGGCCGCCGATCGGATTGACATTCGTTTCCAGTTCCCCGCACCTGACCGCATCACCCCGAACCTGATGGGCCTGGAGTGGAATTGCGTAGCTCTGTACCAGGCGGGTTATCCAACAAAGGAGCAAATGTATCAGCCGGTCCTGGTGATCCCGGCCGCCTGGCGCTACGCGACCGCGCTCACAACGCGGGAAGACAGTGGCGGGCGGATTACCTTCAGCCCTGTGCCCTTCAACACGCTTGTGGATTCGCCGGTGATCGCTGGCGAGTACTTCCGCCAGATCGATGTCACCCCGCACGGCTCCTCCGTGCATCGTGACCTCGATATGGTGGGCGATAACGCGGCGGCCATTGATATCTCCCCTGTGCAGGTTGCCGATTTTCGTCATCTCGTCGAGCAGGCGCAGGCCCTGTTCCTGTCGCATCACTACGACAGTTATCGCTTTCTGCTGACCCTGAGCGACTACGTCTCGACGGGCGGTCTGGAGCACCACCAGTCAAGCGATGACCGCGCGCGGAGCGGATCGAAGATGTTTGCCGACCCGGATCATTTCATGCTCGATGCCTCGCTGCTGCCGCATGAATACACGCATTCCTGGAACGGAAAGTTCATGCGCCCGGCAAAGCTATGGCAGCCCGACTTCGAGCGCCCGGAACATTCGAAGATGATCTGGGTCTATGAGGGACTCACGGTTTACCTCGGCGACATGCTCACCGCGCGAAGCGGACTGTGGTCGCCGGATACGTGGCGTCAGGTGGTCGCTTATCGCGCGGCGGACATGACGCACCGGCCAGGGCGCGAGTGGCGGCCGCTGATCGACACTACCATTGCCGCTCAGTTGCTCTACGGCTCGCCGGGCGCATGGGCGAGCTGGCGCCGCCAAACGGATTTCTATCGCGAAGGCGAGCTGCTGTGGCTCGCCGTCGACATGAAGATCAGGACGCTGAGCCACGACCAGCGATCCATCGACGATTTTGCGCGACGCTTCTTTGGCGCGGACGACGGCAGCTTCGTCACGCATACCTATACATTCGACGATCTCGTCACGGCGCTCAATGCCGTCCAGCCGTACGGCTGGGCGAGCTTCCTGCGCAACTGGCTGGATGGAACGGGCCAACAGGTTCCTCTGCTCTCCGGCATCGATGCCAGCGGCTGGCGTCTGGTTTATACCGATCGACCTTCTCGATACCAAAAGGCGCATGAGGACGTCGGCGAAGGCGAACTAAGCAGGCAGGGCGTGAATGCAATGTTCTCCGTGGGCCTCTTCCTCAACCGCCAGGGCAAGGTAGAGGACGTGTTATGGAACGGACCGGCTTTCACGGCCGGCCTCGCCCCGGGTATGACACTGTTATCCATCGATGGCCGCGCCTACAGCACCCAGGTATTACGCGAGGAAATCGCCAGGGCGCGGAAGACGCGGGAGCCACTGCGGATGAACGCAACGGAAGACGGTGTTACCCAGCTCTTCGCGATTCATTACGACGGCGGACTCAAGTTCCCGCACCTTGTTCGGGTGCCGGGCGCTACCGATTATCTGCAGCAGAGCCTGACGCCCAAACCGCTGGATAATGGCTCGCACACGCGCTGAGAATTTGCCGCGATTGGTTCGGGATCGAGAACTCACCTGACCAATTGAGAGTCAGGTTATGTGAGAACAATAGTACTTGAGGATCACCATTGTGTTGCGTATTAGCTCGCGGTTTCCAGAAGCGATCCGCCGCCGAATATATCCCCTGCGAACAGGCGGGAGGGGTAGTTACAACTGTTATTTGGCGCACGTCTCTGGAGTTTTCCGGATTCCGCAATCAGGAGACGACCAGGCTTAACGTCGCGGGCTGCAAGCCCGGGGCCGATGCTGTGAGGCGGACCTGGCCCGGCCGGGCTGTCGACTGCAGCAGGGCCTGGCAAAGCCCATGGAACGCTTTCCGGTGGCTGGCTTTGTAGCCCTCATGGCTGAAGGGATCTCCGTTGTCCACGCCGATCAGGCGGCCCTCCCCTCCGAGAGCAAACGCTATCTCCATATCCGCGTCGGGGACAACGCGGCCCTGCGCATCCTGAACCTCCACGCGCACGTGCGCCACGTCGCGGCGATCTGCCGCCAGGGAAACACGATCGGGATAGAGAGCAATGGCGTGCGGAACCCCGGTAGTTGAAACTTCAGTCACCACGGCCACGCTTCCGTCCCGTCTGCCCACCGCGCGCAGCGTGCCGGACTCGTACGGCACATCCCAGGAGAGGTGCAGGTCATTGGTGGTGCGTAACTCGCGCGCTCGCGTCGGGTAGTTGCCATAGGTTTCCTCCATGCCCTCGCGCGGAAACTCATAGCTCTTCACGCCGTACGATCTGCCGTTCAGGAACAGTTCCACCGTGTCGCAGTTGGTATAGCAGCCAACGGAAACGATCCGGCCCTCGCGTCCCTGCCAGTTCCAGTGCGGAAAGAGGTGCAGCATCGGCTTCGGCGTCCATTGGCTCTGGTAGAAGTAGTAGCTGTCCTTGGGAAAGCCGCAGGTATCCAGGGTGCCTGTGGGCGCGGCTTTCATGGGCCAGCGCGACTCGCCGAGGTAATCGATGCCGGTCCACATGAAGTCCCCCGATACGTAATCGTGGAGGCTGACGAACTTCCACAACTCTTCGGCATCGAGCTCGAGGTTGGAAGGGATCAGGAATCCATGGTAGGGCTGGCCCTCGCCGGACGGAAACAGATAACTGTAGTCGCCGCGAATGCCTCCGATGCCGATGCTCTCCGTGCCGATAAAGCGGCGCAGGGGGTACGCGGCGCGGTCGATGCTGTAGTAGAGATCGGCGCGCCGCCGCCAGCGGTCCACGTAGTTGTAGCCGACAATGTCGAGTTCGGCAAGAAACTGCGGACGGACGCGGTTCGCAGGCGGCTCGGACGCGATGCGATCGCAGGCAACGGTGACCGGACGCGTGGGGTCCTCGCTGTGAAAAATGTCGAGCAGGCCGCGCAACGTGGCTACACCTTCCGGGTCTGACTGGTCGGGCACCTCGTTGCCCGCGCTCCACAGCACCACGCTGGGATGGTTGCGATCGCGATGGATGAAGTTGGTCAGGTCGCGCTGGTGCCATTCGTCGAAATACAGGTGGTATCCGCAGCGGATTTGCGCCTTGGCATCCCTCCACTCATCGAAGGCCTCGTTCATGACGAGAAAGCCCATGCGGTCGCAGATGTCGAGGAACTCCGCGGCAAAGGGATTATGGCTGGTGCGAATGGCGTTGCATCCCATCTCACGCAGGAGTTCCAGACGCCTCTCCCAGACGCTCTCCGGTACGGCGGCGCCGACACACCCGGCTTCAGGATGCACACAGGCGCCCCGCAGCTTGATGTGCCGGCCATTGAGCAGGAACCCGCCGTTCAGATCGAAGACCGCGGAGCGAATGCCTATAGGTGTGTGGTATTCATCGACGGTCTCGGTTCCATCCTGAACACCGCTGCGCACGGTATACAGATACGGGCTGTCCACCGACCAGAGGTGCGGCCGCTCCACCGGCAGTTCCTGGACGAAGCGGAATGTCTCGCCCGGGGCGAGAAGCCGCGGCGTCTTCTGCTCGCCAGCCACGACGCGCTCCTCGTCCAGGAGGGTGGTCGACAGCGTGCAGGCCGCCGCATGGCCGCGGCCGTTCGTTACCTCCGTCTCGACGCGGACGGTCGCCCGCTCCGCCGAAACCTGCGGCGTGGTCGCAAATGTGCCCCAGCAGGCGACCCGCAGAGGATCGGTCTGGAGCAGCCAGGTGTGCCGGTAGATGCCCGAGCCCGAATACCAGCGGCAATTGGTCTGGCGTGAATTATCCACGCGTACCGCGACGGCATTTTCCGCACCGGGGCGCAGAAATTCAGTGATCTCGTACGTAAAGGGAACGAAGCCGTATGGGCGCTGGCCTAAGAGATGGCCGTTGATCCATACCTGGCTGTTCTGGTAGACCCCGTCGAACTCCAGCTGCACGACCCTCCGCCGCCTGCTTTCAGGAAGGGTGAAGCGTTTGCGATACCAGCCGATGCCGGTGGGCAGGTAGCCGCCCGGTCCGGAGGACGGCGCATCCTGATCGTAAGGACCCTCGATGCTCCAGTCGTGCGGCAGGTCGACGTCACGCCAGCCGCCATCGGCATATCCCGGGGCCTCTGCGCCGGGCGAGTCGCCGAGGCAGAACTTCCAGCCGAAATCGAAGCTGTCGCGGCTGCGTCCCCTGGCCCCCTGCGAGGCCGCCAGCGCATGTGCGCGGTCCAGCCAGGGCGAGAGGATCGAAAGCGCGGCGGCTCCGCGCAGAACCTCCCGCCTGGTTATCCAGGTGCCCTGTTCTTTCTCCACCACTCAACCCCTGCTCGCCGCGATTTTCGTACTGTACGCGCCTGGGCGGGGAAAACCATCCGACTTTAGTCGGAGGCTGCGACACACCAGCAGGCGCTGCCAAATGAGCTGGGGCGTTACAGATGGACGAGCCCGCGCTGCAGCGCTGTGACCACGGCCTGGGTTCGGTCGGCCGACTGCAGCCGCATCAGGATCACGCTCACATGGCATTTAACGGTGGCAACCGTTATGCCCAACTCGGCCGCGATTTCCTTGTTGGTCTTGCCGCGCGTCAGCAGGCAGAGCACCTCCCGCTCGCGTGAGCTCAGGTCAGAGTCCGGCGTGCGCGAAGCCAGGGCCCGCGACACCGGGGGCGGCAGGAAACGGCCTCCGCCGTGAACACGCCGCAGGGCATCGGTCAGAGCCTCATGGGGCATTCCCTTGATCACGTAAGCACGCGCACCCGCTTCCAGAGCCTGGTAGATATCCTCGTCGCCTTCGTAGGTGGTCAATACCACAAAGCAGGCCTTCGCATGCCGCATGCGAATCGAGCGGATGGCATCCACCCCGCTCATCCGCGGAAGGCGCAGGTCCATCAGGGTTATATCCGGTTGATGCTTTTCAAAAAGCTGGATAGCCTCTTCGGCCGTGCCGGTCTGGGCGACGGTGGTCATATCGGGCTGCGCGTTGATGATGGCGGCGATGCCCACGCGCACGATCGGATGATCGTCCACCACCAGAACCCTGATCCTGCCGGTAGTCTCCATGGTCACACCTTCACCAGGGCGCTCCGCGCGCCCGAAACCTTTCGCGGAATCCTGACGGCTAAGTTTGTGCCACGGCCGGGCTGGCTGTCCAGCTTGAATTCTCCGCCCATAGCCTCCACGCGCTCACGCATGCCCATCAGCCCATAGTGGCGGTCTTTCACGGTCAGCACGGAGTCGGGATCGAAACCCACACCGTCGTCGCGGACTTCAAAAATGAGATCGGCGCGCGCGAAGGTTACGCGCACCTCAATGCGGCCGGCATGCGCGTGCAGCACGGCATTGCAGACGGCTTCGCGCGCCAGCATCATCACTTCGTGCGTGGCGTACTGAGTAAGCGCGAACGGCTTGCCGATGACTTCGCAGGCCACAGGCACGCCTGAATCCGCGGCAATCTGCCGCGCCATCCCCTCCAGCGTCTGTGCAAGCATGCGATCCGAGGGACGTGCCTGGCGCAGATTCCAAACCGCCTGACGCGCCTCGTCGATGGTCGCCCGCACCTGACGACGCGCATGCTCCAGAAGATCTCGAGGCAGCGAACGGCTTTCCTCGTGAAGACTGGCCAGCGCCTCCAGCAGTGCGGAAATGCCGGCGCAGCCCTGGATCACGGTGTCGTGCATTTCACGGGCCAGTCGGCCGCGCTCGTCGAGCACGGCTTCAAACTGCATGCGCATTTGCCACAGGCGAAATCGATAGACCGTCAGGATCAGGGCGGCCAGCAGAGCTACACAGAAGGCCACAAACCACGGCGTGCGCCAAAAATGCGGCTGCTGCACGATGGGAAGAGAGATCTCCGTCACCGCCTGGGGGTGATTGATCTCGAAGGCCCGCACCCGGAAGGTGTATTTTCCCGGCGGCAGGTTGGTCCAGGACGCGACGCGCTGCGGCGACGCCGGGCTCCAGTTTTTGTCGAACCCGTCGAGCTTATAGCGGAAGCGCATTCCTTCCTGAGAACGCAACAGAATAGGCGACCACGAAATCTCCACGCGCGCAGCCCCGGGATTCATAACGATCGTGCGCATGGAGTCCACGTCGCGCCCGTCAACGGCCGCTTCGTCAATCACAATCGGCGGCAGCGGGGAGGGCGGAGCCGTTTCGTCTGCGATGTGAATCGGCCCGTTGTTGCTGGGGAACCATACGCCATCGGAGCCGTCCTGGCAGCCGGACGGTTGTCGCCCGCCATAAATCTGCGTTGTCTGCACCTCGTCGGAGACGCCGTAGAACGTGAGCGAAAGATGCCGCGAAGGATCGGCGGCCATGGCGTCGAGTTCCTGGCGCCGCAGGAGAGAAATGCCGTTGGGGCCGCTGAGCCACATGCCGCCCCTGCTGTCCTCTACGATCTCGTAAATGCTGTTGCTGGCCAGACCCTGCGCGCTGGTGTAGTGGGTCAGGCGATTCTGCTTCCAGCGGTACAGCCCGTCGTCCCGCGTGCCGAACCACAGGCCGCCATCGGCATCCTGGTCAATCGACCACACCTCTTCGGCCGCGAGCGCCGCGGTTGCTTCATCGCGTACGAAGACGCCCTGGTGCATATGGCTGAGCCCGCGGTCCGTCCCTATCCAGATGTCGCCGTTGCGATCCTCGATGAGAGAGCGCGTGCTGAAGTATGTGAGCCCGTTGCTCATCCCGTAATTGACAAAGCCGTGCTCGGTCCGGTGGCTGACGCCTTCGTCCGTGCCGATCCACATGCTGCCGTCGCGGCTTTGCATCATGACTCGGATGAAATTGTTCACCAGCCCATCCTTCGTCGTCAGGCGGAGAATGCTGCCGTTGCGGATGCGGATGAGTCCGTCGCCGTCCGTGCCGATCCACAGGTTCCCCTCGCGGTCGCGGAAGATATTGCGCGCGTGCAGCGGCTCCAGTCCCGGATAACTCCACTGGCGGGCCACGCCGTCCCTCACCTGAAAAACATGGGTTGAGACGACCCAAAGCGTTCCGTCGCGGTCCAGGTAGAGGGTTCCGAAATCCGAGTCCGCGCCCTGAGGCAGCGGAACGATCTTTACCGGCGTGCGCGTGAGGCGAAGCATCCCAGCCTGCGTGCCGATCCAGATGTTCTTTTCGTCATCCGCAAACACATTCAGCACAGTGTTGCTGGGCAGCGACTCGGGCGCAGCGATCGAGGTAAACCTGCCATTCTTGCGCAGGAACAATCCCTGACCGATCGTTCCTACCCACAGCGCGCCATCCGCGGTCTGCCGCAGAACGCGCACCGTCTGGTTGATTCCAGCCAGACGCGCGAAATGCCGGGCTCCAGGGCGCAGCACATGGAGGCCGGAAACCGTACCCACCCAGACGCTGCCATCCCGCGTCTGCAGGATGGATTTGACACGATTCATGCTGCCGCCGCCCTGCAGGTGATATTCGCGGACATTCCCCTGAAAGAGGCGCAGCAAGCTGGACCCGCCCACCCACAAACCTCCGGCGCGATCCTCGGCGAGCGCGTGCACCGCAATCGCCGGAATTTTCCCGCTGCCGTCCACCCGCACCAGGCGGCCCCCGGCGTAGCGCAGCAGGCCGTTGTCCGTGCCCACCCAGAGGGTCCCGCCGCTGTCTTCGAGCAGCGCGCGAACGAATTCGTCGCTCAGCCCGTCGGCGGCTCCAAAAGCGCGAAATTTTCCATGCCGATAACGGAGCAGCCCTCCCCCCTCGGTGCCGATCCAGAGACTGCCATCCCGGGAAACCAGCAGCGAGAAGACACTGTTCTCCGTTAGTTGAGGCGTGTTGTTGCGGTCGTAGAGACGGAAGCGTGCTCCGTCGAAACGCAGGAGTCCGCCCGTCGTGCCGATCCACAGGTAGTGATCGGGCGTCTGCGCGAAGGCCTGTACCGTCTGCTCCGGCAAACCATCCTGTACCTGCCAGAGCTTGCGGGTGTAGCCGTCGGGAGCGGCTGCCAGCGCCGCGGCGCACACCAGCGCGACCGCAACTGCGCATGTCAGTGCGCGCAGCATCCCCCGCGCGCGCGACTGTGGCGACCTTTCAGATGCCCGCATGGTTTTTACGCTCTTTCGAATTGTAGGACCGCCAAACCGTAACGGTCGCATAACCGCTTGACCTGCTAACGCGTTTCGAGTTTCTCCCGGGCCAGTTCTAACGCTGGACTGTGATTTCGTACCACGTGGTTGCCGGTCGGCCGACCCCGATCCGCCACACAGCGCCGTTGCTCACCGCATGCAGCACAGGCCCAAGCGGTAGCCCGGCGCCGTTCAGAGGTTGCGCCAGAACCGCAGCCGCTCCGCGCAGGCCGCGAAGCACGATGGAACCGGATACCGGCTCGATCAGCGTAGGCGGTCCGCCCCATTGCGTCAGCCACCGATGGTTGCTGTTCCACTGCATGCCCGTGTTCGCCACCCGCGCGCCGGTACTCAGCAGCATGGTCGAGCTGGTCGCGATAGGCTGGCCATCCAGTGAGGTAAGCACAATAGCGGCGAATGGATTGCTGACCTGCGCCGACAGGTTCTCCGGTTCCCGTGTCTCGGCCGCGCGGAAACCGATCAGCGCCTGGGTGCGCGGCGCATTGACGATGACCGCCCCTTCGCCCTGCTTCGAAAGGTGCCAGATCAGCTGTCCGTTGTCGGATACGATCGGATTCGGCTGGGCGCCCTCATGGAACTGAGCCGTGGACGCGCCATCGAGCGACGCAATCCGCAAACTGTGCTCGAGCGGCAGCCACAAGGGAAATCCCGGTGTGAAGTATGGCCGCTGGATGTTCGGCAGGCGGCCGCTGGCGAAGACCTCCTGCTTCGAATAGGAGCGCGCCACCGCCTGCCGCGCCGGGCTCACATCGTCGCGCAGAAACGTAAGCGCGCCCGCGGCCAGCTCCGACATTCTCACCGGATCCTGCGACATGTCGAATGGATCGCCCATATACGGCTTCCAGCTCGGGTCTTTCTTCGGCTCGAAGGTGTACCAAAGGATGGCATCCCAGTTCTGCAGGTCGCCGTAAGCGGCGAGAATGGGTATCTGCTCGGCTTCGTAGTCATTGGGATACGGCTCATTCACCTCGCTGACCGTATAAGCTTTTCCCTCCGCGGCCGTCCGCGACAGCTCCACTGCCGTGGAGTGCAGCGGATCGTTCACCATGGGTGATTTCGCCTTCCGTTCCCACGGACCCTCCCAATAGTCGTGGCCATCGAGCACACCGAAGGAGCAAAGCGCCAGTTCCAGCGGATAGGCGCTGCTGGCGTGGTTGTGATCGGCGGTCGCCAGAATGACGCATTTGAGCCCAGCGTCCTTTCTTAGATAATGCTGCATGGATCTGAAATAGCCACGCTCCAGCGACAGAAAGAATCGTGCCTCCATGTCGTAGCGCCGCGCCGGAGCAGTTGCCGCCTGCGGTGAGGACAACAGAGGAACCGGCCCGCTTCCGTTGCTTCCGGCATCCTGACGCAGAGCCCGCACATCCGCCGCACTGGCATGCTTCCGCAGCCAGTCGTTGTAGATCGTGTCCAGCTCGCGGTTGTAGTAGGGCGACGGTCCGCGAAAGCCGACCCAGATTGCATCTTCATTGTTGATCTCCACAATCGCCAAGCCAGGATCGTTGCGGTATTCGCGCTTCGTATACGGGTTGTAGTGGGTCAGCAGTTCGCGCGCATATTCCTTCTGAAGCCTGATCAGCTTCGCATCGTAGAGGCTGATGCCCTTCGCGCCCTGCCGGATCTTGTCCGCATCCACGACGCCATCGCCGGCCTTGAAGGGCCGCCCCACCAGCAGATTGAAATCGATGTAGATGCCGCGCTTTTCCAGTTGCGCAAGGAAGTAGTCTTCGCGGTCCACTTGCCGTGGATCGAAATGCCGCGTGTTGGGTCCAGCGGCGATCAGTCCTCGCGGCGCAACGAGATCCAGAAACTGCAGCCGAACGCAGTTCACTCCATACCGGGTCAGCGTCTCCGCCCACAACGCCGCGTCCTTCTTCGGGGGAATCTGCGTCGATCCCGGACTCCAGTCGGTGATGTTTACCCCCCAGAAGCGGATGCGTTTCCCGCTGCCGGTCTCAAGGTGCCCGCCGCCCGCATGGACGAAGCCGTCCTTGCCCGCCGGAGCATCCAGCAGGAATGAGACATCGACGGGCGAATGGGCGCTCACAGCCGCGGGATAATCAAGCGTGAAAGGCTGTAACCCCTTCGGCGATGGCGCAACCCCGGTCTGCGCGGCGCGTCCCGTCGCCCCCCATATCGCTGTCGCCAGCAAAGCCGTTCCCAAATACCGCGTCATCGTGCTTTTCCCCCCATGTCCGCGCCCGCATCGCAATCCTGCTCATTGAATGCGAAATCTTCGGGCCGCGAATCCGACTTTCGTCGGATGGCAGACAGAGTCCTGCGCGATAGTCTCGGACGAGCAATGCACCCAGAGCCGCTGCTCCGGCGGGCGGCCGTTGAAGCAGGCTGTGTTTTCCGTTGGCGTATTCCTCCCACACTTTTGCCAGCCACGATCCACCTCCCGATTCCCGGCCCCCGATCCGCGTTCTTCTCGCGATTCCCTCGCGGCTGGAGCGTCTGGGCTGGAGCATCGTTGTCCGGAATCAGAACGATCTGCAACTCGTTGGCGATTTCGGATCGTTCGCCGGCGCGCTGGCCTTTCTGCGCAGGAACCGTGCCGATGTCGCGCTGATTGACGAAGCTCTGCTGGCTCCAAAGCACTGCGAACGCCTGCGCGAAGAGGCGGCGCGCCTTGGCTGCCGCATTCTGCTGGTGGCAAAACACCCGCTCAATGAGGAACCGGACTACAGCCGCTATTCCTTCGCATCCGCTTGTCTCCTCAAAGGGTTCTCGGCATCCGACTTGTTGGGCGCCATTCGCGGCTGACTTCGGGCTTCGCCCCCCGCTTATGTCGATTTGCCCTGATCCCTGCAATCTCTCGGATTGCCATACCCGGATGTCTCGCCACACTGCCATGTTCCAACTACGACAACGCATGTGAAGGATGAAGTACCTGGCCGCAGCAGGTCAGCCGTTGGGAAGCGATGCCTTACCGGGTGCCGCGGTACCGGGGTTCATCTCCCGGTATAACTGCCGGACCTTCTGACTCGCGGCCTGCACGGCGACAAACAACTTCAACTGGGCTGCGGCTTCGCTGTCCAGATGCAGCCGCTTATCCACCTGCGAGAGACGGTAATGGGCCTTCGCGTTGAACGGCTCCGCCGCCACGGCCATGCGCAGGTACGCGGCGGCCTGCTCGTCCTTGCCGGCGCGCTCCAGGATCGTCGCCATACCCATTTGCGCTTCCGCGTTTTGCGGGTCGAGCTGATAAGCGCGCCGATATTCGGCTAGTCCCTGCTGCGTGCGCCCCTCCTGGATCGCAATCTGTGCCAGCTTGCATTCCACATTGGCGCTGTCTCCGTCGATCCCGATCGCGTCTTCGAGCTGCTGCTGAGCCGCTGTCACCGTGGCGGGGTCCGACGGTGACGCCTGCAGCAGAGACTCGGCCAGCTCGAAATGCACTCCTGGAAGCCGCGGGTCCAGCTGCAGCGCCTTCTCATAGTGCCGGATCGCATCCTTCACGTCCCCGCCATTGATGAGCCGTTCGGCGATCAACTGCTCCATGCGCGCCGACCCTGGCGCCAGCACTGCCAGCTTATTCAGGGTTTGATCGGCCAGTTCGGTATAGACCCGCTGAGCGAAGAACAGTACATCCACGTTGTCCGGCTCCAGATTCAGCAGGGTCTGCAGCACGGCCGCGGCCCTCTCCATCTGGCCTCGCTGGTAATCCAGGTTGGCCAGCTCAATGCCCAGGCGCTCGCGCAATACGGGATCCTGAAGCTGCTGGAACGCGCTCTCCATGTCGGCCTGAGCGGACGGCTGGCCGAGTTGCTTCTCGCAAACGGAAAGCAGCGCTTTGATCTTGGTGAGCGAAGGCTGGGTGCGCAGCGCGGCGCGGAAATGCGGTTCGGCCGCCGCGCAGTCGCCGTGGAAGAACGCCATGACGCCAAGATTGCCATGCGCTTCGGCATTTCCCGGGTCAACCTCCAATACCGCGGCGAATAGCCTGTGCGCGGCAGCGGAATCATGCGCCCGCAGGGCTGCCTGTGCCTGCTGAAGATCCGCGGACACTTCCGCCTTGCTCGATGCGGACTGGGCTGACAGCGCCGGCAGGATCAGCATCGCTCCAGCCAGGAGCGCCGCAAAAAGAACCGTTGCGCCCCTGTGCGGACCATTGCTGCGGCCGCCTGATTCCCGGCAATCGCAACCAACATCGCGATCCGCGGCGGGCGAAGAATGCCGTTTCCTGACTGCGACTGCCAACCTCATGGGTGAGAACCTGGCTGCACGGGAATCATGGCCGCAAGGATATCAGGCCCCTGACTGCATCCGTATCCGGCCCCGAGACGATACTGGAGCCGGCGCCCCGGCAGGCGATCCGGCTCCAGTAAGGACCTGGCTGGAGCCTGTTATTAACTTTCGCGTGGGCAGCGGGAAAGTTTAATGACAGGCTTTAGAACGTGAACCGCCCTCCCAACTGCACGATGCGGGCTCCGTTGGCGCTGGTAATCTGGCCGCCGCCGACGACTCCGGTGCCGGTGGACGCATTGGGATTCTTAAAGTTTGGATGATTGAACGCATCGAAGGAGTCTGCCCTGACCTCGAACAACATTCCTTCTCGCAGGGGGAACGTCTTGCCAACGCTGAGATCCAGATCGCGCCACGCAGGGCCAATCAGAGTGTTTCGCCGCTCGTTGCCGAACGTTCCTGGGGTCGGCGTCGCGAACGCCCCCGTGTTGAACCACCCGTTGGTCGACGGATTCGGAACATTCGGATTCCCCACCACATTCGGCAGCCACTGATAACCGCAACCGCACACATTGGCCGCCGAGCCGCTCTCATCCTGGCCGCTGTTCGAAGTATTGACGGTGAACGGCGTCCCGCTGTGGAGCTGAAAAACGCCCGTTGCCCGCCAGCCACCCAGCACTTGATTCGCAATGCCGTGCAACGCGACCATCCGCCCGGCGCCGAAAGGCAGCTCATACGTAAGCGAGCCATTGATCGTGTTCTTCGCGTCCAGCGTGGACAGCCCATAGTTCGCCGCAACGTCGAACGCGTTCTGCCAGACATCCACGCCGGCGTTATTGCCGGAACCGGTGCCTGTATCCAGCGTCTTGGAGTACGCATAATTGAACAGAAAACTGAGGCCGTGAGAAAAACGCTTCTCGGCCCGGAACTGCATCGCGTTGTAGTTCGAGTAGCCGTCGAACAACACAGCATTAATCGAGCAGAACAGCGGATAAGCCGTGGGCGCGTTGTAACAGTCTGTCGACTGGGTCATATCCGCCTGCGGAACCTGGTTGATGTCGCGGCTGAAGCCCAGGTGGGTACCCTTCGTCATGACATAGCTCAGGTCGAGGAGAAGCTGCCCGGGAAGCTGGTGTTGGATGGAAACCAGGGCTTCCTGATAGTAGGTCGCCGGCCGGTGTTCCGGATAATAGCTGACGTTCTGATAATTGAACTGAGAGTTGGAAAGATTCGAGAGAGTCGGGTACACCACCGCACCCGGCCCCGGTCCGTCCTTCAGCAGAAACGCCGGTGAAGAACCGTAGCCTTTCGATCCCTGCGGATTCAGTCCTACACCCAGCGCGGCGCTGTAAGGATCGACTGACCATGGCTGATAGAAAATGCCATAGCTGGCGCGGAACGCCCAGTTGCTTAGAGGCGACCAGGAAAGACCGATGCGCGGCTGAAATTCGTTTGTGCTGCTCTGGATGTCCTTGCGTCCCTGCTGTCCTCCATAACTCATGGCGCCAAGGGTGTTGGGCGGCGCGTACTGTCCGGTATTAGTTACGTTCGGATTGAAGGTTCCCCAGCGGTTCTGCTCTTCGCTCCATCCTCCCTGAAACTGATACCGAAGACCGGCGTTGATCGCCAGATGCCGGTTCACCTGAAAGTTGTCCTGGATAAAGGCGGCTCCGTTCCGTGCGCGCGCCCCGGTTTCGGCATACTCGTAAACGTACCAGCCGTACACTTGGCCGAGCAGAAAATCGGCGTACGGAACGCCGGTGGCAACGCCATCGAAGACGAAGTTGCCGGAACTTACATCGCCCCAGCTGGTGTAGTTCTGATAGCTGCGATCGTACTCTCCGCCCATGTTAATCGTGTGCCTGCCCCGGATCAGAGTGAACACGTCGGATGCTGTGATCGTGCCATCCGCCAGCTTCGCGTGCACGCCGCCGTTGATCCCGATGCCCCCGATGTTTCCGCCGCTGTTGATGGTGACGCCCGGGAAAATATTCCCCGGCGCGTCGGCCCCGTAGGCAGGCTGGAGGCCCAGGGTCGTCGGGTAGTTCTTGTCGTAGGTAGGCGGAATATACTTATCCAGTTCGCGAACTCCGCCGATTCTGGCTTCGTTCACCATCTGCGAGTTGATCGTCCACACGTCGGTGATCTGCCCATCCTCGTTATAGTTATTGCCCTTGGTGCAGTCGAATCCGAGCGAGCAGAAGGCATCCACGCTGTTCACCAGGCTGATCGGATAAATCATGTACGAGCCGGAGATGTGCTGGCTCTGCGTCGGTGTGTAATCCAGCTTCCCCACATACCACTGCGATGTGCTTGGATTCGTTTGAGTCACGCTGTAGTTGTTGACATATCCCGGAAGGTTCGGCGCTGGAAAGTATTTCTGGATGTTCACCGCTACCGGGTCGAACCCCGACGTGACGCAATTGTTCGGATAGGGTTGCCCCGTGCTGGGGTTGGTCACCGTGGTCGGGAAGCATCCCTTATCCATGTTGGTGGTGTTGTTGGCTCCCTGCGTCGGCACAGTGGTGATGTAGGTCGACGATGTCGTATTCGGGTTGTCCTGGTAGGTAAAGAAGAAGAACAACTTGTTTTTGATGATTGGACCGCCGATGCTCCCGCCGAATTCATTCCAGCGTTCAGGCGCTACCGGCGCGGGTGGACGATTGAAGTAGCCGCGGGCATTGAAGGCGCTGTTCTGATCGAACTCAAAGAGCGAACCGTGGAGCTTATTGGTGCCGCTTTTCAGCATGGCGTTGAACGTCACAACCCCATTGCCATATTGCGCTCCGAAATTCGCCGTCTGCACATTCGCTTCGCTCAGCGCGTCAATGGGAGGATAGTTGTCGCTGGCATTGGCGTCCCGGGGCTCCGTGGCTGACGCCCCCTCGATCAGAAAGCTTCCGGAATAGCCTTCCATGCCGTTTACGCCTACACCCTGCCCCGATGCCTCCCCCTGGCTTCCGCCATTGTTCACACCCTGGATCTCATTCGTCAGCTCGTTGTACCAGATGCCGCCTACGATCGGGGCGTTTTGAATCTGTTTAGCATTGAAATCCATGTTCTGGCTGGAGTCTTCCGTCTGCAGCAGGGGTACGGCCGCATTCACCACCACCTGCTGCGAGGCCATACCGACCTGGAGTGCGGCATTGATGCCGATTGTGGCCACGTGGACCACCACCCCGTTGCGCACCGCGTCGCGAAACCCGGTCTTGGAAAAGGTCAGGCTGTAGTCTCCCGGAGGGACAGAAGGAACGTCGTAGAGCCCCGCGCCGTTTGTGACGGTGCGGGTCACCACCCCGGTCTGCACATTCCGGATGCTGATACCTGCCCCCGGAATCACCGCTCCGCTGCTGTCCGTGACGATTCCCTTGATTTCGCCGGAATTCGCATTCTGCGCCAGGGACCACTGCGCCGTCACGGCCAGAACCGTACCGGCCAGCGCCAGCACTGCGCCTCTGAGCGCCCAACTCATGCGAGTGCTTCCATACCCGCCAGGCATTGATAGCTTTTTCATTGCGTAAACCTCCATTACAACCAAAGAGCCAATGTTCCTCGTCCGGACCGATTCCTCTTCGGGGATTTCGCAGCCGCCGCGCATGCGCGTGGTGCGGCTCGCCTCATTCCGGCGCACGCAGCACCTGAAAACTTTTCCTCCGGCGAAGGTTCTCGCGGTCCTTTATCAGCTGGAGCAATTATGTGATTCCGTCGTGCATACTAAGCCCGTGTGTAAACGGCGTGAATCCGACGAAAGTCGGATTGGCTGCTTTTTTTCGCGAAGGCGTCAGGATATGAACGGCATCCGCGGTGAGAACTCTCCCGTGCTCCCCGGGAGTTCCAGCGCGGGAGTGACCTGGTCAGCGATCCGACTTTCGTCGGATGGCAACGCGGTCCTCGCCCGGATATTGTGAGTGCGCGGAGATCAAGCCGCGGGCTGCTGGCATTTTGGAAGCAAACGGCGCATGCCACAGCGTGAAACTCCGCTGACCCAGAGGAATCATCATCGTGAAGCCAGGGATTGCCGGACACCGGAACGCGGCATGCACACGCAGCCGGCGTGCCGCGGCGTGTTTGCGCCGCGGCAGCGCCGCCGCCTGCTTGCTGTGGACGCTCAGCGTCTTCGCGCAGCAGCCGGCGGAGCCGGTCAATATCAATCCAATCGACGGCCAGGCGTACTACCTCGTCAACCAGCTCTCCGGTTTGCAGGCCGACCTCGACGCCGGCTCCGCAACCGCCGGCTCTTCGATCGTCATCGAAGACCGCAGCTTCACTTCGCTGACCCAGCGCTGGGCCATGACCTCCCTCCCGGGCGGCCAATGGGCGATCGCAAATCTCCAGAGCGGCCTCTGCCTCGACAGCGCGTCCAGCGGCGGCGTTACGATGACCGTCCAGAATCCCTGCTCGCCGGCCACGGCGACCCAGCAATGGTCTTTCACGGCTTCCGGCAATGGCTACGCCACCCTGCGGAATCATGGCGCCAGCCTGGTTCTCGACGTACAAAGCGGGGCCCGCACAGCAGGCACGGCGCTCGTTCAGACCACCCTCTCCGGCACTCCGGCGCAGAGCCAGCAGTGGCTGCTGCGGCCCGTGTTCTTCCGCGGCATCGACAACGCGCTGATGGAAAAGCAGGAGGCCCTGCGAATCGCCGCCGGCATTCCATGGTGGCAGGATGCGGGGCAAACCGGCGACCTGCTCCAGATGCTCAAAAACCACGGCATCAACATGGTGCGCGTGCGCCCCACCTCCGAGCCCCCTTACACCACGTATTCGTCCTCTTCCTGCACCGGCAATGGCTGCTATGCGGAAACCGAAAGCGACGACGTCGACCTCGCCAGGCGCGCCAGGCAACTGGGCATGTCGGTGGAACTTACTCTGTTCTTCGACGGCGGCTCCTCTGCTTCCCTTCCGGGCGCCTGGAGTAGCGACACGCTCTCCCAGGCGGAGACCGGCGTCTACAACTATGTAAAGTCCGAGGTGGAAGCCTATCGCTCCGCCGGCGCCATGCCGGATATGGTGACCGTCGGCAACGAGGTGGATACCGGATTCTTCGGATCTCTGGGTTCCCCCACCGGCGCGAATTTCGGCCCCTTTGCCGCCTTGCAGAAACAGGCCATGCAGGCCATTCTTGACGCCTCGTCGGATCCGTCGCTCGGCAGTCCGCTGCCTCCTCCCATCCGCTGCATCCACATCACGCCGAACTGGGATCTGACCAGCTTCTTTACCCTGGTGAACACCAATGGCATTCCTTACGACGCCATGTGCCAGAGCTATTACCCGTTCTTCCACGGGCCGCTGACCGCCGCGCAGGCCTCCACTTCGAATCCCGGCAACCAGCCCATTGAGGAAACCGCGCTCGCAAACGCAGCCAACAGCATTGGCAAACCGATCTTCATCATCGAGACCGGCGAGCACTACGAAAATGGATTCGACTCCAACGACCTTTGGTATCCGGCCACCTCGGCCGGGCAGCGGCAGTTCCTCATCGATCTCGATGCGGCGATGAAAAATCTGCCCAGCCATCTCGGCATGGGAATCGAATACTGGGATCCGGCCGGTGTCGACATCCCCAAAGCGGGCGGCAGCGGATATGTAAACGGCGACGGCGGCACCGACGCCATTTTCACGTGGAATGGCCTGACGCTCTTTGACAATGCCGACGGCTCCGGCAGCACTCAGGTTACAGATCCCAACTACTCCGCGCTGCTGCCGGCAACCGATGCCCTGGGTGGCAAGCTGGATCCCACTCTTGCTTACAAGTTCGTGAATGTGGCGAGCGGCGAGGTGCTGGGAACGGCCGGTCTGCCATCGGCCTCCGGCACGGCCCTGGAGACGAACGCCGACAGGGACGTGGAACGGCTCGACCAGCAGTGGACGATCACCAGCAACAACGACGGCTATTTCCAGATCGCCAGTCGCAACGCAGTCAGCGGAACAGCCGTCCAGGTACTGGACAACAGCGGCTCCACCACTGCAGGCTCAGCGGTGGTCGCTGCCGCGGCCAGCGGCGACGCCGGTCAGGAGTGGAACATCGTCACTGCCGGCAACGGCTCCTGGACCGTCGTGAACAAATCCAGTGGAATGGTGTTGACCGCCGCTTCGGCGTCCTCCATCCAGCAGCAGCAAGCCTCCGCTGCAAGCGCAGACTGGATCACCCCCGCCAGCGTATCGCAGCAGTGGAAGCTCATCCCCGTGAACATCACGGCGGCCGCCGCACCTTCAAGCCTGGCTTTCGACGCCGGCACGCCATCCACTCTCGTCTACGGCGCGGCGCTCGGCACCCTTGGCGTCAGCACTGTGGACAGCAGCGGATCGCTGGTGCCCACATCGGGCGATTCGGTCACGCTGACGGTGACCGGTCCCGGCGGCTATAACCAGACGCAGACCGCATCCACCACGAACGGCGTTGCCGCCTTCGACCTGGCCAGTATGGTGCCGCCTGAAACCGGATCGTATACGCTCGCCGCCTCCGCCACAGGCGCCACCAGCGCTAGCCAAAATCTCACAGTCACTCCTGCGGATCTGACCGTCGCGGCCAACAACGCTTCGCGGGCTTACGGAGCCGCTAATCCCTCGTTCACTTGGAGCGCGACCGGCTTTGTGAACGGAGACTCGTCTTCCGTTGTTACCGGGGCGCCGCTGCTCAGCACCCCCGCAACCGCCTCATCGGCGCCCGGCACCTATCCCATCGCCGTTGCGGCGGGAACTCTGGCTGCGGCGAACTACACCTTTACTTTCGTCAACGGCACACTCACCGTCACCGCCGGAACTACCTCGACGGGACTGACCGCGAATCTGACCACCGTAAATCCTGGGCAAAGCGTGACCCTGACAGCTACCGTGACCTCCGCACCGGGCACTCAGCCCGCGGGAGCGGTAACGTTTGTCTCCGGCTCTGCGACCCTGGGCACGGCCGCTCTGAACGCGGGCGTTGCCACTCTCACCACCACCGTCTCTCCGGGTGTCAATTCCATCGTCGCGCAATACGGAGGCAGTTCCGACTTCAGCGCCTCCAGTTCGGCGCCGGTCACGGTAACGGAACCCGACTTTGCGATCTCCACCAATGAGAGCAGCGTCTCGCTCTCGGCCGGCTCCAGCGCCAGCGTGACCCTGACGCTCACGCCCATCGGCGGCTACACCGGCACCATCGCCGTGAGCTGCTCCAGCACGCTCGCCAGCGTAGCCTGCTCGCCGAACCCCGCCAGCTTCACAGCGAACGGCTCCGATACCGCCCTCACCGGCACCCTCGCGCTGACCGCCTCATCGACCAGTGCGCTGGTCAGGCCTTTCCATACGCCCGGTCGCCATAACCTCCTGGCAGCCGCGGCCCTCTTTTTCCCAGGTCTGCTGATCCTCGGCGTCCGGCCTCGAAGGAGAACACGCGCGAAATCCGGATATGGGCCGCTTTTGCTCGCTCTGCTTCTTGGCGGTACGCTCACCCTGACCGCATGCGGCGGAAACTCGGCAAATGGCGGCGGTGGAACAACAACGCAAACCGGAACCGTAACCCTGCAGGCGACCGGCTCCACCGGAAGCCTTTCGCAGTCCCTCACCCTCGCCGTAACCGTGCGGTAGGCAATTGTCTCGAGGCTCAAGGGCAGAAACAGGAAGCGGGCATCACACCGACCCGTTCGCCGAACTCGGCACGCAGGCATTTCCAGCCGCTCGGAAGACGAGCCTGCTTCTCCGGGCGTGCGTCCTGACTAAGATTGAGGTTTGGTACTGTCCTTTAGCTTGCCACTGATATCAGGCGTTCTCCTCTCGGCTAATGCCGAAAAAATGAGGAAACCTGCGCTTTACCCGGAGCTCTTCCTGGGAAGTAACTCTAAGCCATTGATTCTAAAAGATATGGTGCCGAAGAAGGGACTCGAACCCCCACACCCTTGCGGGTACATGGACCTGAACCATGCGCGTCTGCCAATTCCGCCACTTCGGCACGGGAGAATCCGGCGCGAACGCGCCGGTACTGGGCAGCAACTCTTAGTCTGAC